>JAIYAJ010000483.1 GCA_027489105.1 Zymomonas sp.
GAGCAAACGGCAGCGGCCTCGGCCATCCCGTGGGTGCGCGGGCTTGGCTCCATCGTCTCCGCCATCGGGCCGGTGCGCCTCGCCATGCTCGGCCTGGCCGCCGCCAGCGTGGTCGGCTTCTCCGCCAGCGCCGACAAGCTGAAGGAATACACGGACCTGCTGAAGCAGGCGCAGGCCCTGGGTGTCAGCGCCGAGTTCTTCCAGGGGTTCACGGCGCAGGCCGAAAAATTCGGGCTCAAGGTCGCGGAAGCCGAGGGTGCACTTAAGCGCTTTCAGGAGCAGGCAAAGAAGGGTTTTGATTCCGCCAGTTTCTCGGCGGATGAATCGCCGCTTCAAAAGAAGCTCGATGAGCTGTTCACCGATCGCGTGGTGCCTGATGGCAGTGGTGCGGGTCGCCAACAGTTTCAGGCTGCCAGCAATGCCGAAGGTCAGGTGCGCGGTGTCCTGACGGCCATCAGGGAGTTGCAGGCCGAGGGCCAGAAGCTCGCGGCCCTAAACCTTGCTGAAACCGCTTTTGGTGCGGGCGCTGGGGCCAAGTTCGCAGACGAGATCGAGCGCGGCACCGTCAACATCGATAAGATGATCGCCACCGGCATCGCCAATGGCTCCATCGTCTCGAACCGGAGCGCCGACGACGCGGCCGAGCTGACCCGCCGTCTGGGCGAAGCGGCGGACAAGGCCCGTGACGGACTGTTGCCGATCCTGAACGATATCGCCAATCTCCGCCTGCCGATCTACAATTTCGCGGTGGCGCTTGCCGAAGCCTTGGCCGAGGTCGCTGTCCAGGCCGGCAATGCCTACAATGCAATCAAGAAACTGCCGACAAAGCTTGAAGGGTCGAACCTCAGCGGCG
This sequence comes from Zymomonas sp., assembly GCA_027489105.1. Next base: position 854 of record JAIYAJ010000483.1, read on the forward strand.
ACCCCACACAAGATGCCGCGCAGGCTGCTTTCGGCGGCATCATCACGCCGACAGACATTGCTCCACGTGCCTCGGAGCCGCTGACCGTCACGGTGAATGGCGTCCCGTCGCCGCCGCGCCGCCCGCTTGGTCTTGGCGGCGCACCCAAGGCGAAATCTGGTGGCCGCTCGTCATCCGCCGCCGAAGACATCGACAAGATCGAGAAGTTCATCGAATCGCAGCAGAAGGCCAACGCCCTGCTGCTGGTCGAGGTCGACACCTACGGCAAGTCCAACATTGTCAAGGAACAGGCCCTGGCGCTGGCCAAGGCCAAGGCCATCGCCGATGCCGAGGGCGTGCCACTGACGCAGGCGCAGATCGACAGGATCAACGAGGAAGCCGCCGCCACGGGCCGCATGAAGGATTCGAAGGAAAACCTCAAGGCGGCACAAGATGCGGTCAACGACGCGACACGCTTCGCCGGTGGCCTCGTCACCAGCTATTTTTCCGACCTGGGCGCAAAGGGTGAAGCGGGAGCGCGCGCCATGGAAAACCTGCGCAAGAAACTGTTCGAGGTCGGCCTTCAGGCGCTCGTGCTGGGTGATGGCCCGCTCGCCGGTATCCTTGGCCTCAAGGGCGAGAATGGCAGCCCTGGCGGTATCTTCGGGCTCCTGTCGAAGGGCTTTGGTGGTGGTAGTGGTGGCGGTGGCGGGCTCCTCAGTTTCCTGATGCCCCCGGGTACATCCACCGGGGCATTTTCGGAAGGTGGCTATACAGGGCCTGGAGCCAAGTACCAGCCCGCCGGCGTGGTCCACGCGGGCGAGTATGTGTTTGACCAGCAATCGGTGCGCCGTATCGGCCTCGCCAACCTCGTAGGCCTGCACCGGGGCTATGCCAATGGCGGATATGTCGGCGGCGGCGCGTCCGGATCTGGATCAGGCTCTGGCATGGGCGGCATCACAATCCTGAACCAGACATCAGCCGAGATCGGAAGCGCCGCTGTTCAACGTGGCCAGAACGGCGATATGACGCTTGTCCTCAAAGGTGTGGAGAAGGGTCTCGCTGGCCGTGCGGCCAAGGGGCAGGGGCCGCTCAAATCATTCGTGGGTGGTCCTGGGATGAGGTCCGGCTGATGGCGCTTCCTGTCTGGCACTCATCGCTGCCGCCGCTTGTTTCGCTGATCCGCGAGGGGGGCTCTGATGGCATCATCCCCGCTTGGCTCTCCACGAACATGGACGATGGCCCGCCGCGCCAGCGGCGGCGAAAGCTCTACCGCACAACCCGATTCACCATGACGCTGTTGCTCACCCACGCGCAGGTTTCGATCTTCATGACGTTCCTGACCACGACGCTCAACCTCGGAACATCGCGCTTCACGGCTGCCGTTCGTGTGCAGGACGGGACTTTGGGCACGCGCGAATGCTGGTTTGAAGCGCCCCCCTCGATGGAAGACATCTCGGTTCGCCGCAAGGTGTCCTTCACCCTCGTTGTGAAGGACTGGTAGCCGCATGCCCGTGCCTACATCAGCCGCGCTGGCCGAGCACTATGCTTCGGGTGGTGGCGAGATCACATTGGTTTCTGTCGAGATGACACACCCGCAGATCGCGCAGCCGATCCGCGTGGTCGCCAATGTTGATGACGACATGACGCTGCCGTTAGGTGGCGGCGGGCAGACCGGCGCCTTCGTGGCATGCGCGTTCTCCGTGACGTTCGGCGGCCACGACGAGGATGGCCCGACCGAACCCAAGATCAGGATCGACAATGTATCGGGCCTTCTGTTTGACCCGCTTGAGGCGGCGCAGGGCACAAACCAGCCGATCACCGTCGTCATCCGTACCTATCTTCTGGACCCGCCTGCGCTAACACCTGTGCTCGAGGATACGCTCAGCGGACTGATCCTCAAGTCGGTTACGCTCACGGCCGACACGGCGGAAGGCACGCTCTACCGCGAGGACGGGCGCACGATGAACTTCCCATCAGGGCCAAACGCCTTCTTCGACCTCGCCAGCTATCCGGGTCTGTTCACCACATGAATACGCCCGCCGAGTTTGTCAGGAAGTGGCAAGGACATCCCTACGATCTTCCGGTTCGCAACTGCTGGTGGTTCGTGCGGATGGCGCAGAAGGAATTGTTTGACCGGGACGTGCCGGAGGTTCCGCCCGGCGCGCTGGAAGACAGGAGGTCGCGTCTCACATCGTTGTATAGCCATCCAGATTATGCGTTGTGGGTCGCCCGACCTGACCCCGTTCACGGCGCAATCGTTCTGATGGATCGCGGCGTCCTGTTCCATGCTGGCATCTATCTGGACGGTTTCGGCGTGCTGCACACCATCGACAAGGCAGGCGTGCAGTTCGACAGCCCGCTGGAGCTTTCCGCCGCCCGTCGCTGGCGGCTTTCCTACCATCTGCCGAGCCCATGACAACCATCCACTTTCAATCTTTGATGGGCGAGCCGCTTAGGCCCGCGCTGGCGCTGACACGCGCCCGGCGTCGGCTGGCGACCATCGCCAAGCAGCAAGACGCCAAGGTAGGCCGTTGGCTTTGCCACGTGGTGCGTGCTGGCGATCCGATGATGCGCAGCGACCTGACGGTCAAGGCCCCGTCGAGATATCGCCACTGCCTGGTCGGCCCGAACGACACTGTAATCTTCACGCGCATTCCACGCGGTGGCGGTGGCGGTGGCGGGAAGGGTGCAGGCGGCATCCTCATGGGCGTCGCGGCGCTGGCGCTGCTTGTCGTCGCGCCATGGGCGGGCGGGTTTCTGTTTGGCGCGGCAGGGCTTCTCGGCACCAGCGCCATCGGCGCGGCGGTGGTGCAGGGTGCCTTCGCTATCGGCGCGTCGCTGCTGATGGGTGCCGCGCAGCGCTCCAAAAGCAATCGTGATCGTCGCGAGGTCAACTCGATCACCGGCGGTGGCAACGTGCCTCGCCCTGGCGAACGCAAGCCGGTGATTTTCGGGCGCGCATGGACACAACCGCCACTCAGCCAACGCGACGTGATCGAATACACGGGCGACGACATGCTTCTGACCAAGCGCATGACGCTGGCGCTCGGAAGACACCAGATCAACAGCATCCGCGTCGGCGAAGCGACGTTTTGGACGCAGGCCGGCGGCATTCAAGCCCCGTTTGACGGCAACGACGCGGGCGGGCGGGCGCTGTCAGCTATTGAGTTCCTGTACGAACAGCCTTCAGCAATCCTGCCCGGAGACGTTATCTCATCGGGGTCCGTCGCGGGGATAAATCTGCCACGCCCGTCTGGCAACCCGACATGGACGCCATGGTTCACGTCGAACCCCTCCAATACAACGATCAGCCGCATCCAGCTTGACATGCAATGGCCAAGCGGGATCAGCCGCACAAACTCGAAGGGCGAGCCGAGGACGCAGCCGGCCGGAATCAGGTACGAAATCAGGCCGATCAACAACGCCGGTGCAGTCATCGGCGCGGTCCAGACGGTTCTCGTGGAAACCGGGTTCCTCAACACCCAAAAGCCATGGCGCGTCACGCGCTATGTCGATGTCGCCCCGGGGCGGTACGAGGTCCGCGCACAAAACCAGTACGACGAGGCTGAGCGCACAACCACGGATGCAAGTTGGGACGGGCTACGGGCGCACGTGCCAGACGCGCGCGTGCGCGCAGAAACGACCGAGATCGTGATGAGGATCAAGGCCGCCAAAGGCCTGTCCATTACCGCGTTCAGCGATATCTGGGTCGATAGCACATCGATTCTGCCAGTCTGGAATGGCACGGCCTGGGTCGAAATGGCCGAACAGCGCGCGACATGGGCTTACGCCCACATGGTGCGCGCCTCCTGGGGATTGCGCAAGACCGATGCAGTACTTGATCTTGCAAAGATTCTCGAGGTCAATGGGCGCGTCACGACGCTGAACCAATTCAACGGCCAGATGCCGGATGTGTCGTCCTGGTGGGAGGCTTCAAATCTCGTACTTGGCGCGATCAGGTCCGACCCGATTCTTGTGGGGGGCACCTTCTCGTTCGTTCGGGATGAGCCGCCGCCATTCGGTACGCCGCCGCGCCACGTGTTCACGCGTCGCCAGATGGTCGAGGACTCGTCTCAGGCCGTCTACACGATGGCCGGTGAAAGCGGCTCGGGCGACATTATCGTCGAGTTCAACCTTGATGGCGACCCGCGCACGCCACGGGAAGTCAGGGCCAGCGTCGGGGCGGAAACGCAGACGCCGAAGCGCGTTCGGCCCGAAGGTATCACCGACTCCGAACAAGCCGCACGCTGGGCGAAATGGGCGGCGGCCGTGTCAGTGTTCCGCGCTGCCACGCGCTCGTTCAAGGCGGAATGGGACGGTCGCCTCGTCCTGCCCGGGGACCGCGTGTCTTGCGACATATGGTGGCTCGACAAAGCTCTTGTGGCGGCCGTCAGCGGGGTCGCCGGCAACGTTTTGACGCTCGATGTCGATCACGGCCTACAGATTGGCGGTGCGTACACCCTTTATGCCTCCCTCCGTGACCGGAACGGCACGGAATGGGCGCTGATCAGATGCCGTGGTGCCGCAGGCCGGGGTGTCGAGCTTGAACCGAGCGACCTTGCGACGGCGCAATCGACCAGCGGGCGCACATTGGGGCAGGTCATCGCGCGAGATGATCAGTTCGGAACCACGATCAAGATCGGCACGCTGATCGAGCAACAGCGCACCTATGTCGCCAAGTCGAGCGTGCCATCATCACCGGATGTCACGGACATCGAAGTGGTGCGAGACGACGCGCGCGTGTGGGACTTCATCAACGAAGCCTACACGCCGCCTCAGCCCGTCAATCCCGGATTCACTGTGCCGATTGTGCCGGTCATGTCTGGATTTGCCGCCAGGTGCATTCTGTTTGAGACGGGTATTGCGGCGGCTTGGAGTGTCGCGCCCGCTCTCGGGGCCGTGGCCTACCAGGTCGAGTTGGCCTATGACGCGAAGACATGGGAGCCGGTTCACAACGGACCGCAGGCCAGCGGCGTCTATCGGGTCCGTCAGAGTGACGTGCCTGTCACGATGCGTGCCCGTGCGGTCGGCGCGACGGGCATCCCCAGCGAATGGGCCATTGCGACCTTTGCCACTGTAGCCCCTGTTCTGGATGGAGGGACTATCACGCCTGGGACTGTTAACATCGGGCAGATGGCCGCCGATACATGGCAGCGCATCAACGGCGTGTTCCCCCCGCTCATCACGCGCCAGAAAATCGACTTTCAGCAACTCTTGCAGGACGTCAGCACGGTCAAGGCCGAACGGACCACACTTTCGATTGCAGTTCGCAGTGGCGACAGTGTTGCCACGATCAATGACACCGTTGCCGTTCTGGCGTCGGATGTAGGAGCGGCAACGCAGCGACTGTCGATAGCGGAGTCCACTGTCGCCTCGAACTCGAATGCTTTGGTGGCGACGGCAGCCCGGCTGACCACGGAGGAGAACACCCGGGCTGCTGCCGACATTGCGGCAACACAGCGGATCACCACCGCCGAAAGCAGCATCGGCACGCTGGGTTCGCGGATCACAACAGTCGAAGGGACACAGACCACCCAGGCTGGCACGCTGGCAACTGTCGAGACAAATCTGACATCGACGACCGCCCTCGCCACGCTGGCCAAATCGACGGCTGACAGTGCGGTCGCCACCGGAAGCTCTAACTCGGCTTCAATAACGACGCTTCAGCAGACCCAGACCAATCAAGCAGGTTCCATCTCGACCTTGCAGACGAATGTGACGGCGGCCCAAGGCACGGCGAATACCGGAGTGGCCAATGCTGCCACGGCGCAGACGGCAGCGACAAACGCGGCCAACGCTGCGGCGGCTCTGAAGACGAGCGTTGATGCCGTCTTCAACGGCGACGTTGCAGCGGCGCTGATCAACATGGGTGCAGTGGCCGGGGCCGGCGGCACTGCGTCACTGATAGAGTTTCTGGCCAGGCAGACAACTGGCGGCACACCGCGTTCTGCCGGGCTCAGGATCGGCGCAAACGCGGCAACCGGCTTTGTCGAGATCGTCGCAAACCAGTTCTTCATCAGCGACCCCGGCTGGAACTCCGGGGTTCAAGGGAATTTGCTGACTTGGAATGGTAGCCGTTTTGTGTTCGGGCCTCCTGTCCTGTTCAACAGCAACGTCACGTTCGCGGCAGGAATCGTCACAACCGGGGCGCTGGCGGGTAATGCCATCACAGAGCAGTTCTCTGCGTCGTCCAGCTCAAATTCCGTAGGCGCCAACAATGTGTGGACGAATTCCGGGCTCGATATCGCCGTCACCGTGGCTGCGGGTGACAAGGTTTCGATTGTGGTCGATTTCACCGCCACCGTTGCAAGCACGAACTCAAGCCCAAACACTGTGCATTTCCGTGTCAATCGAGTGACATCAGGTGTGCGCACACAGATTGGTTTCGAGCAACTGATAGCGGTTCCCGGATATGATCCTGTCGCCCAGAGGGCGTTCGAAGACCTGCCTGCGTCCGGCTCACATACATACGAAGTCCAGCATCGCTTCATCAACACTGGGTCCGTCACTGGCGGCATAAACACAACTGGCTCCAGGCTCCACACCCTCCGCATCCTGAAGCGTTAGGAAAACCGGCAATGGCTGATTTCAACATGGACCTGCCCTCGATTGCGGCGGGCACAGTGACCTTGACCAACGGCAGCGCAGTTGTCACTGCTTCGGGCAATGGCAACGCATGGCGCGCGCCGGATGGCTCCGATACGCGCGCCGCAGTCGGGCGAGGTTCTTGGCTTGTGGTGCCTTCGCGCAGTCTGCTCGCGATGATCCGATCAATCGACAGCCCCACCCAGATCACGCTGATGCTGCCTTTCGCTGGGGCAACAGGATCAGCACTGGCCTATGAAATTCTGCCGCCCGGCGACAACAATGTGGCGCTGATTTCGGAAAACCTTCGCGCCCTCGCACGCCGCCTCGAAACCACGAACCCCGAAGACGATATCAACTTCGAGTTCGGTGGGCGAAGGCACAGGCTTGTCGCGCAAGCGGATGGTACGTTTGTGGTCCGCTCAGGTCCAAGCGCTACGGATTGGTCCGCGTTGCCTGTCACGGCGCGGCTCAGTGGGCCTGACCCGCAATACATGCCAGCCGGGGCCCTGGCTGATTCGTCCCTGCGGCTCGGCTTGCGTGGTCATGCCAACTCTTTTTTAGAGGGTTCCATCTCGGACCTGAATACTGCGCTTCAGCCCGGTTTCTATCGCACACTGCGCGGCACAGACGGCGCGACAAACACGCCGGATGGGGCAGGCGGAGGCAACTATTGGCAACTCGAGGTCATGGCTCACACCAACGACTGGGTCACACAGATCGCCACCTCCATGGTGGGGAGTGCGACGAGCGGCCACGAGATGTGGCGACGCTCGCGCCAGAATGGAACATGGGGAGGGTGGTACCGCCTGTTCGTCGCGGTCTGGGAGGTGCCCTCGCGCCCGGCCAGCGGGCGTTGGGTGGCACTTGCGCCGGGGACAAACGCCAACGCCGTCCTTCCGGCAGGTGGGACGTGGGTTTATCAGCTTACGGCTTTCACCTCATCCGGGACTTACACCGCCAGTTTGGCGGGGATTTTTGCCGGTGGAACCATCGTCGGCGGGGCCTTCACAGGCCAATGGGTCGGATTTGCATGGAGGATTGAATGATGGGCGCGAGACTTCTGCACGCACGCGGGGACGGCAGCTACGTGGTGGAGCGCAACGGCTTCCCTTGCCACGTCACCCTTGGCGAGATGACACCGGAAGAAGCGGGACTGGTCGAGGGAGGGGCTTCCCTTCCGCCCGAGCCACTACCTTTTGTGCCCGACGTGCCCGCTCCGGGCGTCCACATCGCGTGGCTCAAGCTGGCGCTGCATGACCTCGGCAAGCTCGCTGCGGTCGAACAGGCGGTGAAGGCTGACCCGCGCGTCACGATCCTGTGGAACAATGTCACGATCATCAGCCCGACCGACCCGGAAGTGATCGCCCTCGGGACGGCACTGAAGATCGATATTCCGGCTCTTTTCGCCGACGCCCACGCGATTTCCGCGACCCGCTGAATCACCTCCCCAACCCCCACAGGAGCGCGCTCGTGGTGACGCGGGCGCGATGACGCATGGCTGATCTTCCAAAGGCATGGGCGTGGCTGGGCGAAGAACCCGGCCCTCGCATTCTCACCGAGGCGCTGGCGCTTCACGGCGTCAGGGAGACCTCAGGCCCGCGCAACACGCCTGCCATCATGAACTGGGCGCGCGAGGTCGGCCCGAAGGTCGCCAAGGTCTACAGCGCCGACAGCGTGCCGTGGTGCGGCCTGTTCATGGCGGTCGTCGCCAAGCGCGCGGGCAAGAGCCTTCCGGAAAGCCCTCTGTGGGCGCGGGCGTGGGCGACATGGGGCGATCCTTCGCCGCGCGCCATGCTTGGCGATGTGCTCGTGTTCGTGCGGCCCGGCGGCGGGCATGTCGGCGTCTATGTCGGCGAAGACAAGACCTCCTACGCGGTGCTCGGCGGCAACCAGGGCGATGCGGTGTCGGTCATCTGGATCGCCAAGAGCCGCTGCATCGGCGTACGCCGCGAGTACCGCGTCGGCCCGCCCGCCAATGTGCGCCCCGTGTTCCTCAAGCGCTCCGGCGCGCTCTCGACGAACGAGGCCTGACAGTTCCGCGCCGGGCGGACTCCCGGCAACATCTGGAGAACAGAAAATGACTACGAAAATCACTGTTGATGCACACGCTGGCTGGCCTGTGAAGGTCGTGAAGATAGCCAAGGAAGGCTCGTCTGGTTCGGTCGAGATTGTTCCTGCGAACGAGAAGCGGGACTTCTACGTTCACAGCGGGCTCGACCTTCTTGTGTCGGAGGTCAAAAAGGACGCACTGCCCGCGACCGAGGGCGAGTACCGCGTCGGTGTCGCATTCAACCCATCTTCGAGCGGAGCTGTTGACGCCATCAAGGCGCAAGCCGCCGCGATGATTGATGCCTTGGGTGGCATTGCCGCCAACCGCGATCATCCCGGCGCTCGATGCGCAGCCGTGGCGATGACCGAAATTGAGAGCGCCGCCATGTGGGCCGTGAAGGCTCTCACGAAGCCCGCCCGCTGAATCCCGCGCCCGGCCGGTTCTGCCGGGCAACCTTCCTCAACCTCAAAAGGATACTCCCATGGACTGGAACACCATTCAGCAATTCATCCGCATCCTGCTGCAATTCGGCGCGGGCCTGCTTGTGTCGCGCGGCATCATCACCGCCGACATGGCGGCGTCCGGCATCGGCGCGATCCTGTCGCTTGGCGGCATCGCCTGGTGGGCGATCTGGAACCGCAAGGTCGAGATCAAGTGACCTCGCTGTTCTGGGCGATCTGCGTCATCGTCCTGGCGCTTGCTGCCGTGGGCGGCTTCTGGGCCGTCCGCGCATGGGGTTGGCATGCCGTCCCTGTGATCATCGGAGGGCTTGCGCTTCTGGCGCTGGCCTTCCTGCGCATCATGGCATGGGCGAACACGCCATGACCTCGATCTGGCTCATCCTTGCGCTGATCGCCTCGCTGGCGGGCAACGCGGTCCTCTGGCGCGCGTGGCGTCAGGCCGA
>JAIYAJ010000588.1 GCA_027489105.1 Zymomonas sp.
GTCGCGACCTCGTCAACGGCGTGCCCAAGGCAATCACCCTCCCCCAGGCGCAGATCGCCGAGGCGCTGACCGAGCCGGTTTCCGCGATCGTCGAGGGCGTCCGCATCGCGCTGGAAAACACCGCCCCCGAACTGGCGGCGGACATCGTCGATCAGGGCATCGTCCTGACCGGCGGCGGCGCGCTGCTGCAGGGGATCGACGAGGTGCTGCGCGAGGCCACCGGCCTGCCCGTCTCGATCGCCGAAGACCCGCTCACCTGCGTCGCACTGGGCACCGGGCGCGCGCTGGAGGACTCGGTCTTCCGCGGCGTTCTGCAGACCGCCTGAGCCGCGGGTAACCGTCGATGGCGGCGCCCCGACACAGGCGTCGAGGATTTTCCCGCCGGGTCCAATATGGCCTGTTCGCGGGCTATGTCATCGCGGTTGCGGGGATCGTCCTCGGTGCCGGGCTGCTGCTGCTGTCACGGCTCGATCCGCGTGCCTTCGGTACGCTGCGGGGCATCGCGATCGACGCGGGATCGCTGGCATCGGGCATCGGCCGAAGCGGCGTCGACGCGATGCGCGGCGGCGCGGATGCGCTGTCCGATTACATCATGGCCGGCAGCCAGAATGCGGCATTGCGCGAGCAGCTTGCGGCGCAACGTCGAGCGTTGATCGCAGCCAAGGCCGTTGCTGCGGAAAATGCCCGACTCAAGGCGCTGGTCCGCCTGCAGGAAAATCTGCCGCGTCCGATATTGTCGGCGCGTCTCGTCGGCTCGACCCCGACCGGCCAGCGCCGCTTCGCCACCCTCAGCGCGGGTCTCGCCGCCGGGGTCAAATCCGGCATGACGGTGCGTTCGCCCGAGGGGCTGGTCGGCCGCATATATGAGGGCGGATTGTTCGCCTCGCACGTGCTGCTGCTGACCGATGGCGAGACGGCGGTCCCAGTCCGCATCGTGCGCACCGGCAATCCTGCCATAGCCACCGGACAGGGCGACGGGACGATGGAGATACGCGGCCTGATCTCCGGCGGCCGGCCGTTCCGGCGCGGCGACCTCGCGGTTACCTCGGGCACAGGCGGGGTGTTCTTCCCCAATGTCCCGGTCGCGGTCATCGTGCAGATCCGGGGCGACCGGGCGATCGCGCGGCCTCTCGCCGATCCGGCCCGGGCCGATTTCGCGGCGGTCTATCCGGTCTATCAGGCTCCGATCGCGGACCGCCCCGCGCCGCCCCGGCCATGATCGGACGGCTGCACGACGGCTTCACCGAGCGGCTGCCGCTTCGGGTGCGATGGGTGCCGATCGGCTCCACCCTGATCGGCTCGGCAATGGGCGCGCTCCCGGTTATCGCGACAGAGCCGATCGTGCCGCCCTTCGGCCTGATGATCCTTCTGGCCTGGCGGTTGCTGCGGCCCGAACTCTGGCCCGCCTGGATGGCGTTGCCGCTCGGGCTCGCCGACGATCTCCTCTGTGGCCATTATCTGGGGACGGCGGTAATCCTCTGGACCGTGGCCTTCCTGATACTCGAATGGGTCGACCAACTCGTGCTGTGGCGTGACGGTCGCATCGAATGGGCTATCGCTTCGGTGGCGATCGCCGCCATCGGTGCCGGTTCCTGGCTGTTCTCACAGCCGAGCGACAGCGCCACCAGCCTGCTCGTCCTCATACCGCAGACGGTCGGCGCGATATTGTGCTTCCCTGCGGTCCTCCGCTTGACCGCCCTGCTCGATCGCTGGCGCCTGAAACGATGAAGCGCACGCGCCTCATCACCGAGCAGAGCCTCGCCTTCACCTTCTCGCGCCGCGCCATCTTCCTGGGCGGTGCACAGGTGGCGGTGGGTACCGTGCTCGCCGGGCGCATGGCGTGGCTCTCGATCGCGCAGAATGAGCGCTACACCTCTCTGTCCGAGAGCAACCGCATCCAGCTGACGCTGGTGCCGCCCCGGCGTGGATGGATCATCGACCGGGGCGGCCGGCCGATCGCGATCAACCGCACCACATTTCGCGTCGATATCATCCCCAACCAGCTGAAAAATGGCGAGGCGGTGCTGGCGCAACTGCGCGATCTTCTGGCCCTCAGCGCCGACGACCTCGAACGCATCCGCACCGACCTCGCCAAGGCGCGCGGCTATCAGCCGGTGCCGGTCGCCGAGAATATCGATTATGAGCGCTTCGCGGCGGTCAGCGTGCGCCAGCCCAATCTGCCCGGCGTGAAGCCCGCGAGCGGCTATGGCCGCTATTATCCTGCCGGCGCTGCCATGGCGCATGTCACCGGCTATGTCGGCACCGCATCGGCCGCCGACTATGACAAGTCGCGCGACCCTCTGCTGATCACGCCGGGATTCAAGATCGGTAAGGAAGGTCTTGAAAAGACTATGGACCTCTGGCTGCGCGGCAAGCCCGGCGCGATGCGCAGCGAGGTCACCGCGCATGGCAAGGTGGTGCGCGAGCTGACCACCAGCCCCGAAGTCCCCGGCAATGCGATGCAACTCACCATCGACGCCGGGCTGCAACGCTACACCGCCTCGCGCCTCGGCCCCGAGAGCGCTTCGGCGGTGATGATCGACGTGAAGACCGGCGGCATCCTCGCCATGGCGTCGATGCCGGCGTACGACCCGAACAGTTTCTCCGACGGGATCAGCCATTTCGAATGGGATCTGCTGTCGAACGACGATCATCTGCCGCTGACCAACAAGGTGATGCAGGGGCTCTATCCGCCGGGCTCGACGGTGAAGCCGATGGTCGCGCTCGCCTTGCTCGAGGCCGGGGTCGATCCGCATCAAAGCGTCAACTGCACCGGCCGCTATCGCCTCGGGAACAGTTACTTCCACTGCTGGCGCCATGGCGGCCATGGCCCGGTCGACATGCACCGGGCGATCGCGTCGAGCTGCGACGTCTATTTCTACACCATGGCGCGGCTGATCGGGATCGACCGGATCGCGGCCATGGCGCGCAAGCTGGGGCTCGGCGAGCGGTTCGACCTGCCGATGCCGTCGCAACGTTACGGGACGGTGCCCGACACCGCGTGGAAGGCGCAGCGCTACAAGGGCGCCCGCTGGACCACGGCCGACACGCTCAACGCCACGATCGGCCAGGGCTATATGCTGTCAAACCCGCTGCAGCTGGCGATCATGGCGGCGCGCATCGCGTCGGGCACCGCGCTTGCGCCCCGGCTGATCCTCAACAAGCGCCATGGGCCGCAGGGCGCATCGCTGGGCATCGCTCCCGGCCATCTCGACATCGTGCGGGAGGCTATGAGCGGCGTCATCAACGGGCCTTATGGTACCGGCTTTTCCGGCCGGCTGAACATCGATGACCTGCTGATGGCCGGAAAGACGGGCACCGCACAGGTGCGGCGGATCACCATGGCGATGCGCCGGGCCGGCAATTTCGGAACGCATGGCGTACCCTGGAAATATCGTGACCATGGCCTGTTCGTGGCCTTCGCGCCGGTCCATGATCCGCGCTATGCCGTGTCGGTGGTGATCGAACATGGCATGCATGGCGCATCGGGTGCCCCGATCGCGCGCGACATGATCACCTATCTCTACGACCGCAAGCTCGCGGAAAACCGGCTCGCCCTGCTCGAACAAGGCTGGGGCGGCACCATCGAGCAGCGAATGGAACGCAAGGCCTATGCCTGGGCGCGGCGCGGAGAACCCTCGGCCGATAGCACCAGAGCAGCGGCCGGCGCACAGACCGGCGCTCAGGCCGATCCGCCCCCGCCGCCGACCGGCGAAGACGGGAGCGATCCCGAATGAGCCGGGAGTCGATCGTCCCCGCGCCGCTGCGCGACGTCCCCTGGGGTCTGCTGGCACTGGTCGCCGCGATCGGGGGCTTCGGGCTCGTCGTCCTCTATTCGGCGGCGGGCGGCAGCATGCGGCCCTGGGCGCTGTCGCAGGGCACGCGCCTGATGGCCTTTCTCGCTCTGGCGATCCTCATTTCACGCCTGGGCGAGCATCGGCTCAAGGCGATGACGATGCCGGCCTATCTGGGCCTCGTCGCGATGCTGCTGCTGGTCGAACTGTTCGGCTTCGTCGGGGGCGGCAGCCGGCGCTGGCTCGATCTCGGCTTCATCCGGCTGCAGCCGTCCGAACTGATGAAGCCGGTGATCGTGCTGACGGTGGCGCGCTTCTACGACATGCTGCCTGCCGGGGAGATACGCCGCTTCAGTGCCGTCTGGCCGCCGGCGCTGCTGATCGGCATCCCGGCCTTTCTCGTGATGACCCAGCCCGATCTGGGCACCGCGTTGATGATCTGCGGCGGCGGCATCACCGTTGCCTTCCTGTCGGGCCTGCCGCTGCGGCTGTTCGTCGGCGCCGGGGCGGTTCTCGCAGCGGCCTTCCCGATCGCCCTGTCGATGATGCATGGCTATCAGCGCGACCGGATCAACATCTTCCTCAATCCCGAAGCCGACCCGCTCGGCACCGGCTACCACATCATCCAGTCGAAGATCGCGATCGGCTCGGGCGGCATTTCCGGCAAGGGCTTCCTCGAAGGAACGCAGAGCCACCTCGACTATCTGCCCGAGCGTCACACCGACTTCGTCTTCGCTACCATGGCCGAGGAATGGGGACTGGTCGGCGGGCTGTTCCTGATCTTCGGCTATATGATGGTGATCCGCTGGGGGATGCGCGTTGCCGGGCGGGCCAAGGGGCGCTTTGCGCGGCTGGCGGCGGCAGGACTGACCACCACCATCTTCTTCTATTTCGCGATCAACCTGATGATGGTGATGGGCCTGGCCCCGGTGGTTGGCATCCCCCTGCCCCTCGTTTCCTTCGGCGGATCGGCGATGATGACCGTGCTGATCTGCATCGGCATGCTGATGGCGATCGACCGCAGCGTCCGCCCGGGCCAATAGCCGCTCGGTCGATCGCTAAGAGGCTGATCGCAATCGGAATTATTCGACATTTCCGGCACCGCCGCGCCGCAGCGAAAAAAATTGGCAGAAAGTGGAATTTGGCGGTTTACATTTCAAAGGAGCGGGTGCTAAAGGCGCGCCTCCACAGCGGGACCAACCATCCCCCGCCGCCGGAAAGTGGACGCATAGCTCAGTTGGTAGAGCAGCTGACTCTTAATCAGCGGGTCCTAGGTTCGAGCCCTAGTGCGTCCACCATTCCCTTCCCAAGAATGATATCACCGGTCCGGCGAGGTCAGCGCAGGCCGCTAGCATTTCTGCGCTAACACTATGCTAGCGGAGCAGCGAACGCGCTAGCACGGGCAAACCCGTCATAGCAGCACCCCACGCCCGATGGCGCAGGGGGCTGGCAGCGTCAGGCTGGAAGAGCCCCGCCTGTGCCAACAACTGCGCCGCTTATGCGAACGCGGGCTTCAGCGAGTTGATTTTCGTTGCCGCTCGATGGGTGCCACTTGCCTGTGGCTCCTCTTGCATTGATCCGCTACTGGTAAGCGATGCCACATGCCGCTTGCGCTCCATTATCTTGCGATCCCCATCTGTTCATGATATGTTCCGATCAATGTCGCATTCGCTAATATAAGGGTTCGGAATATGTCCGCATCATCGGAAAGTGCCTCACGTTCCCGCTCAAAATCTAAGATCCAGCCTGCCAACGGCCTGCATGGATACGATAGTGGGTGCGGGCATTACGCAGCTTTGATGCACGGAAATTCAGCAGAGAAACTGGCGTCTCTCCCTAGTGATATGTTCAACGTCGCCGTCACCTCGCCCCCGTATTTTTGGGTCCGGGACTATGGATATGAAGGGCAACTCGGCCACGAAGAATCGGTTGACGCTTATATTGACGCTCTGATGTCCGTCTTTGACGAGGTGCGGCGAACCCTTCATCCTGAAGGTGTGTTCTTCCTCAACATTGGCGACACTTATTATTCTGGCAATGGCCAACCGCATGGCAGTGATCCGAAATGTGCGTCCCGGAATTTTCTGAGGCAGAAGGTTCGCCCCGTTGATGTAAGCGGGTGGGACATTCCCAAAAAGAGCATGATCGGGATTCCGTGGAAAGTTGCTTTTGCCATGCAGGCCCGAGGCTGGACCCTCCGTAGTTCGATCATATGGAACCGTGTCAACGCCTTCGTCGAACCAACCGCACGTGATCGTCCATATCGCCAATACGAATTCGTTTTCATGTTCTCGAAAAGCCGATTTTACAGCTTTGACCGTTCGAAGCTGGTGGAAGAGGATGTTTGGAACATACCTATCGAGCGCAATCGCCGCGCCAAGCACAACGCGGCTTTCCCTTCAGAGCTGGTGCGACGCTGCATCGAGGTTGGAAGCCCGCCGAATGGTCACGTTCTCGATCCCTTCGTCGGCAGCGGCACTACCATAATGACGGCAATCCAGAACCATCGTAATGTTGTCGGCATCGATATGAGCGATGGCTATATCGATTACGTTCAGGGGGCCATCGAAGCCGAAGGCTACAAGGCCGCCGATTGGTCGGTCGTTGAAAAGCGATTCAACCAGCCGTCTCCGCTCTGGCGCAGTTGGGAAGGAAACCGTATGAACTTCCGCAAGCCAGGGACAAAATAAGATTCGTTTGTGCAATATTTCGATCTTCAGACGGTCAAGGCCGCTATCACGGCACTTGAGGAAATCAGTGCGAACTGGCTGATTCCTGCCTTTGTATTCGCAGCGAACGATGTCGGGACCAACGCCTTGGTCGATATGTCCAAGGCGAAAGGCACCGACCAATTCCTCGATCATTATTTCAATGGCTCATTGATCGGGCTTCCTGCTTTCGCTAGCGGAAATAATCTTATGCGACCCCGGCTGAAAGGGGTTAAGCGGGACCATCCAGGCGACTTTATCATTCGCCAAGACACCAAGATGTGGGGTAATTTGTTCTCCAGCCGTGGCTATCGGGAAATGCGCCAGCGCGGAGAATTGGAAGGCGAGAAAGCCACTGTTCGCCTTACCGATAATTTCCAAGCGGCATTTGAACAGAAAATCCCAGCGTCGTTCGAGTTTGAAGACTTTCTCATTTGGCTCTTTGCGTTCGAGGGATTCCCGGAAGAAATCTCGTCGTGGCAGAGCTTGTTTGACTACCTCGTCACTGAGAAGCTGCAACTCACGCAATTTCAAGCACCGTATATTGGACGCTTCAGGCTCACGCCAAATCGGCCTTGGCCAGCGACTATCAACGAACGCCCAACAAATGACGATTTTCAGACTGAGCTAGCCCCAGGGCTCCTTCCCGAACTAGCAACTCCGCTCACGCAACCCCAAGCAGCCGATCTCGCATCTTTCTTAAGTCCAGACGACCCTGTGCTCGCGACGATCCGAAATGCGATCGCCAAGGATAACAGCCGCTCCTTTTTGCTCGCAGGTCCTCCGGGAACCGGAAAGACGCATATCGCCCATCAAATTGCGGCGACGCTTGCAGATGGCGACGACGCTCGCGTTCTCTTTTTGCAGTTCCATCCTGCATTTGGCTATGATGATTTCGTTGAAGGTTTTCGCCCCGCCCAGACCCAATCTGGCGACGACAGTAAGGGCGTGACCTACGTTCTGGAAGATCGTCACTTCCTCAAGTTCGCGGAAAGGGCTGGTAAGGCTGGCGACCAGCTTTTCGTCGTCGTGATTGACGAACTCAACCGTGGCGATGTTGCGCGAATTTTTGGGGAACTGTTGACATATCTGGAACTCGATTATCGAGAAAAGGAATTTACGCTCGCCATCTCTGGCAAGTCAATGAAACTGCCGCGCAATCTCGTCGTTCTGGCAACCGCCAATCCATTTGACCGCTCCGTTACAGATCTCGATGACGCCCTGCTGCGGCGCTTCATTGTCATTATGATGGAACCGGACAAGACGTTCCTTGAAGCACACCTCAAGGACGCCGGTGTTGAGGATCGCGTTTTGAAGCGCACTTTGCACCTGTTCGACATCCTCAACGATGCCCTTCCTGCTGGTTTTGGTCACACCAGCTTTCTCAAGGTCCGCACGATTGAGGACTTGGCAGAGGTCTGGACGGGTCGGGTTCAGCTCGGTTTGCAGCGCTCGCTATTCCATGAACGGCAGCGCTACGAGGCGCTTCAAGGTGACATCGAACAACTCCTGAGGATCGACGAAGAGGCTGAAGCATCCGGTGAGGATACCGGGGAAGGGTAACGGGAGGCCCTCTATTGACAGTCGTCGAACGCATTATTGAAATTCAGGAGCGCGGGCAGCGTTTCTTTCCGCGCCGCGACCTCGTTGATCCACAGGGTCGTTCACTTATCCTTCCCGAAACCCGCGACCTAGGTGCCATCGAGGTGACTGATGTTTCGGATGGTGCCCGCCTTATGGCATTGGGATTGATCGGCTACTTACCGCTCACATCTTCGATTACGCTCAATATCGTCCCCAAGTTTCCTATTCAAAACCTCTGGTTGATGCTCGAAATTGGCGGAGAGAATTATCGGAATATCCTGCCGACCATCCGCCGTTATCAAACCAGCGCCAACCCGGCGCCCATCCAGATGCTCGTGCGGAGCTTCTGTCACTACCTGCGACAAGCAGTTGCAGCGGGTTTTGAGCGGACATACTATCCGCGCCAACAATCGGGCTATTACAAGCCGCGCGTTGAGTTCGGCCGCACGATCAACCAATTCATTTCGCGTGGTAATCCCGTCAACGCGGTATCGAGCGTGTTCGAATTCGGACTCGATAGCCCGGTCAATCAGGTCATCAAAGCGGCGTGCCTCCGTTTTGCCCGCCTACTTCCCATTGGCGATACATGGAATGATGAGCGTCGCCTTATCCGTTACGCTCTCGAAACCCTTCAGCGGGTCGAAGCTCGTGAGCCCACTACGCTGAACTTCGACCTCGAGGCGGCTGTTTCGCGGAGACTCCGACCCCAGTATGGGGGAATGCTGCGCATCTACCATCTCTTGCTGACGGGCGGCGGCATATCTTTCACCTTTGAACCAGGCGGCAAGGAACTCCCGTCATTCCTCTTCAATCTCGATGATATTTTTGAGCGATTTGTCCGGCAGGCTTTCGTTTCCGGCTTTCGGGAGCATGGCATTAGCGTGCTGGATGGTAACAAGCATCAAGGGCGGTTGTTCGAGGATAGCAAGGTCTATCCGACAAAGTCAGACATCATCTTTCGTCGCTCGAAACGTGAAGTCTTGGGTATTGGCGAAGTTAAATATAAGCCGAAACTAAAGGAAGCCGATCGCTATCAAATCATCAGCCACGCGACTGCTGCAAAAGCTCCCTTCGGTATTTTATTCACGCCCGCAAATGCAGGGGAAAGCCAGCGGCTGGAACGCCTCGGCCGCATGGCGACGGGAGCGGAATTCTACCATTACCGGGTTAATATTCAGGGCGATATTCAAGCTTCCATTGACCAGATGATTCGCGAGGTTTCGGCCCTTCTACCGGCAGCCGCGCCACCATCAGCTATCTAGCCACCGGCTCGGAGCAACCTCGTCGGGATAAAACGCCGCGTGGTTCGCAAGGAAAGGTTTGGTAATATCCCTTTCGCCAACAGTTGCGGCCCAACTGCTGCTGACGTGCTCCCGTGATTGTTACCAGTCAGAGGTAGAGTCTCGCTCCTTGTTTATCCGACAACATTCTCTGGACCACCCCGGGTTAGAGTTTCCCGGGATCAGATCACTCGTCATCCCGAATAAAATGGGTCTTTCCGGACGCGACCAAGGCATCCACAGCTCTTTTTGTAAGCTTCGCTGATACCATCTCAACCTCAAAATACCCACCGTGTACCCACGGAAGAAGCAGCGCAAAGAAACGTGAAGAATGTGAAGAAGGCAAGAGCCCAAATTTTCTAACCATTTTTGAGCTAGAGGAAGCGCGAAAAATTGGTAGAAAGCGTTCGGCAGCTGACTCTTAATCAGCGGGTCCTAGGTTCGAGCCCTAGTGCGTCCACCATTCCCTTCCCAAGAATGATAACACCGGTCCGGCGAGGTCAGAAATGCCGACGCAAAGGTGGCGATCCCTCTGGAAGAGGGTAGCGAGCATTCTGTTCGCAGCCACCCTTGTTCTCGGCCTGCTCGTCGGCCGTTCCTACTGGAACGCGCTGGCCGATCCCATCGTCCGCCATACCGAGGTCGCCCTGTTGCCGGCCGACAGCCCTGACGAGCGGCTCCGCCTGCTGCTGATCTCCGACATTCATGTGGCCGGGCCAGACATGCCTCCGTCCCGCCTCGCTCGGATCGTAGAGCAGGCGAACGCCCTGCGGCCCGATGCCGTGCTGATCGCGGGAGATCTGGTCAGCGACAAGAGCGTTTCCACGCGACGCTATTCGCTGGCTGAGGCGGTCGCTCCGCTTCGAAAACTGAGAAGTCGCTTCGGGACATTTGCCGTGCTGGGCAATCACGATCACTGGCGCGACGCCGCAATCGCGCGGGTGGCTTTGGCGAGGATCGGCGTCACCGTGCTGGACAATAGCGCCGTTCGTGCAGGCCCTTTGGCTATCGGAGGCCTGGATGATGCCTTCACGCATCATGACGATCTCGACGCGACGCTGGGCGCCATGACCAAGCTTGGCGGGGCGCCGATCCTGCTCAGCCACAGCCCGGACCCCTTCCCCACCCTTCCGGACGGCGTGGAACTCATGCTTGCGGGACATACCCATTGCGGTCAGATCAGACTGCCCGTCATGGGCGCCCTGTCCACCATGTCCGCCTATGGCGACAGATATGCGTGCGGTGTGGTCGTCGAAGGCGGCAAGACACTGGTGGTCGGAGCGGGGCTAGGGACCAGCCTGCTCCCGCTCCGCTTTGGCGCTCCACCCGATATGTGGGTCATCACCGTCAGCAAATCGAATCTGTCGGGGCCGGACACTGGAGCCCGCTCTAGAACTCCGCGAACAGCCGTCCCAGGCCCTCGATCCGGTCGGTGATGCCCAGCGTCCGCAGCGCGTGCCAGTAGGTCGCGCTGTTGATCGCGATTACGGGCTTGTCGAGCTTCGCTTCATATTCTGCGGCGAGGCTCACCATCGACAAATTGGTTCCGACCTGGACGATCGCATCGACGTCGGGGCCATCGAGATGATCGATCACCTCACGCAACCGTTGCGGGGTGACCTTGGCGATGTCGGTCCAGCGCTTGCACAGCAACGGAACGTCGCGGACCACCGAAAAGCCCGACTCTCCGAGGAAGCGGCGCACTTCGGCATTGGCGACCGGATAATAGGGCGAGACGAAGCTGACCCTCTTCACATTGCCATAGGCATGGAGCGCCGCAGCGATCGATTCCGAGCCGGTCGATGCACCGACTCCCGCCAGAGTCTCGACCTCGGCCTTGAACTTCCGGCCGCCCTCGACGCCACCGTAAAAGGTGATCGCGGACATGCCGAGAACGAGATATTCGGGCCGCAAGGTCATGACCGAGCGTACGGCGTCCATGGTGTTCTCGGCGATCGCGGTGGTGCCGGCAATGAAGTCCTCGTTCGACAGCGCGACGGGATCCTCCACGAAGATTCGGGAGAAATGGTTCGTCACGCCGGCGGGGCGCATCCGCTCCATGTCGGGCTGGACGGTGGTGTTGGTGGAAGGGGCGATCACGCCGAGACAGGCACGGTATCCCTGAACGTCGACCATTTTTGGGTGTTCTCCGGTGAAACGGGCGCAGCAAGCCCCTCCGCTGCTGCGCCCGGTGTTGCTCAGTTGATCGCAGCCGCCTGGGCGAGGCTGTCGAACATCGCTTGCCGCATCAGATAGTTACGGCGGGTTTCGTCATTCTGCTTGATACCCAGCATCTTGAGACGGCGCGCTTCATGGGCTTCGTCCTGGCCGCTCTTGATGAAGGCCATGTTTTCCTTGGTCTGCATCTGGGTGAAGCTGTGCGTCACTTCGCGCCGCTGACGATCATAGAGTGCGAGATTGGTGTCGAGCTCCGCCTTGCCCCTCAGCACCGGCTCGATCTTCTCGAACAGGTTGAAGGCATCATGGACGCCCGAATTCATGCCGAAGCTGCCGAGCGGA
>JAIYAJ010000601.1 GCA_027489105.1 Zymomonas sp.
ATCGTCGACCTGCTGACCCGCATGGGCCAGGTGCTGGACGAGCGCAACATCCCCGAGACCGGCCGCTGGGTCGTGATCCCGGCCTGGGTGGCGTCGCTCATCAAGCGCTCGGAGCTGCGCGACGCCTCGCTGTCGGGCGACGGCACCACGATGTCACGCAACGGCAAGCTCGGCATGATCGACCGCTTCACGATCTACACCTCCAACCTCCTGCCCACCGGCGTCGCCGGCGGTCTGGCGGCGGGTGAGTGGGCGGTCTACGCCGGCCACGCGCACGGCCTCACCTTCGCGTCTCAGATGACGAAGATGGAGACCCTGCGGACCGAAACCACGTTCGGTACTCTCATGCGCGGCCTGCAAATTTACGGTTACAAAGTCGTCGACGGCACGGCTTTGACCCAGGCCATTATCACTCCCTGAGCAATTTCAATAGCTTAGTGAGCGGTTGACACCAAAGACTCCTAGGGTACTATCGGAACTATAATCTGATACGAACCCTAGGAGCTACACAATGCCAAGCGGCATCTACGTCATCCGAAACGAGGTCAGCGGGAAGATGTACGTCGGGTCTGCAGTCGACATCGCGAAGAGGCTGGCGAAGCATCGCTACCAGCTTCGCAGCGGCGTGCACCCGTCGAAGCATTTGCAGGCGTCGTTCAACAAATACGGCGACGCGGCGTTCGAAACCGCGACCCTTGAAGTCTGCGAAGACCACCAGCTTGTCGAGCGAGAGCAGCACTGGATCAACGTGCTGAAGCCCGCCTACAACAAACGTCTCATCGCCGAGAGCAACGTCGGGCTGACCACCAGCCCCGAACAGCGCGCCGCAGCGCGGGAGATCGGGCGCAGACCTGAAACCGTCAGCCGGCTGTCGGCGGCTGTGAAAGCATCTTGGGCGGACCCGGCTCGCAAGGCAGCGCGTATCAAGGGCCTCCGCGAAGCCTGGACCCCCGAGAAGCGCCAGCTCGTGTCAGAACTGCAGCGCGGCGTCGACAAGGGCGAGGCGGCTCGTGAAGCCCGTTGGTCCGACCCTGAGCAGCGCAAGCGCGCCAGCGAGACCATGCGGGCCAGGCACGCGGCCAGCCCGGTGCACACGGTCGACAGCATCCGTGCCGCGATCGAGGCGAACCCGAACTGGAGGTGCGTCGAGATCACCGGCCACGCCATGAAGGACACGGCCACCGTGCGCTGTGAGAAGCACGACCGCGAGCAGACTGTGACTGTCCGCAAGGCGCTACATGCCGGCTCCGGCTGCCGGCTGTGCGGCTTCGAGCGCTCGTCCGAGAAGCAGATGGGCCGCCCCAAGGGCCTTACCCTGAAGGTAAGCGGGGAGGGGCGGTAATGGCCACTCTCGACACTGTTCAGAAAGTGATCACGGAATGCCGGGTCCTGCTGCAGGACACCGTCGTACCCTACCGCTATGCCGACAACGAGCTGATCGAGGCTCTGAACATCGCTGTGCTCGAGGCCCGTCGGCTTCGCCCCGAACTGTTCCTCGACGGCTTTTCCTCGCTCCCCAGCTACAGCGCCGGCACCGACGCGTTCGAGGTCGATCCCATGTATCGGCCGAGCTTCGTCTACTACGTCGCCGGCCGCGCTCAGCTGCGGGACGACGAGCCGTCGCAGGACCAGCGCGCCACGGTGCTGATGAACAAGTTCATCGCCCAGCTGCTCTCGATCTCGGCGTGAGGTGGCGATGAGCAACTACACCCGCCTCCTCGACAACCTCAGGATCCGGCTCCCGGGCGCGCTCGACGGCCTGATCAAGCTCGAGCTCTTTAACGTCATCGACGAGTTCTGCCGGACCACGGACGCCAACCGCCGTGAGATCGAGACCACGCTTACCGCGGGCGTGAACGTGTACGACATCCGCCCCGCCGACGCCGAGATCGTCATGGCGCTGCAGGTCGCGCACAAGACACTTTCCGTGCGCAGCGCAGTCTACGACGCCGGCTTCATGACGTTGACCACTACACCGACCGCCGAGGACGCGACCGAGCCGCTGGTGACCCAGGTGTCGGTGGCGCCACTCTATGGCATCGGCAACCCCGAGCTCTGGCTGAGCGACGAGCTCTACCAGAAATGGTTCAACTGGCTGCTCGACGGCGTCCTCTGGCGGATGATGAGTCAGGCGGCCAAGCCCTATTCGTCGGAGCGCATGGCGCTCTACCACTCACGACGCTTCCGCAATGGCATGGCGATCGCTCGGACCCAGGCAGGGGTCGAGAACACGCCAAACGCCAGCGCGTGGGCGTTCCCAGCATTCGCGTGACCCCATGGGCAACGTTACCCCCGGCGTAATCCTCGACGGCCTCAAGGGCACCGACGGCGCCCCCGGCTCTGTCTGGCGCGAAGGTGCGGGCGCGCCGTCGAACTCGCTCGGCGTGAACGGGGACTTCTACCTCAACCGCTCGAACGGCGACGTCTACCAGAAGGTGGCCGGCGCCTACGGCCTGGTCGTGAACATCAAGGGCCCCGCCGGTGCGACAGGTCCCGCCGGTGCGACCGGCGCGACTGGCGCAACTGGCGCAACTGGCGCCGCGGGGGCCGCCGGTGCGACCGGCGCTGCCGGCCCGCTGGGTGGCCCTTCGTGGACGTTTGACAGCGCTACGACCGACGCTGACCCGGGCACGGGCAAGTTCCGCCTCAACAACGCCACCACTGCCTCGGCGGCGTTCATCTACATCAGCGAGACGGACGCCGGCGGGTACGCCATGGCTTCGTGGCTGGCGTCGCTCGACGACAGCACCAACACCTCGAGCAAGGGTCGCCTGACGCTGACCCTGGCGTCCGACCCGTCGGCGACCGCGGTGTTCGCGGTTACCGGCACCGTGGTGGTGAGCGGTGCGTACCGCAAGATCCCGGTCACCTGCATCTCGTCGGGGGCAGCGCTGACGGGGCGGGCTTACGCCCAGTTCGCCCCCTCCGGTGACTCGGTGTCCGGCGCGCGCAACCGCCTCGTGAACCCGGGCATGGCGATCGACCAGGCCAACAGTGGCGCTGCTGTCGACTGCGCGAACGGCGCTTCTTATTCTGTCGACCAGTGGCTCATGGCTTTGAGCGCCACCCCCGGCGGCACGTTGCGCGCCACGCAGACGGCTGTTCGTACCCCGGGCGGTTCCACGCACCGTCTTCGCCTCACCCCCCAGGTGACAGACGGCTCTTATGCCGCCGGCGACCTCTACACCATCGTGCAGTATATCGAGGGCACCCAAGTCGCTGATTTCGGTTGGGGCGCCGCGGGGGCCAAGCAGGTCATCCTGCGGGTGGGTGTCAGGAGCTCAATTGCAGGCACGTTCGGTGTCAAAGTCTACAACGCTTCCAACAATTACCGTTGGGTTGGGCTGATCTCGATCGCGGCTGGCGAGATCAACACGGATCTTGTGCGCTCCTTTGTCATCCCAGGGCCGACAGCTGGTAGTTGGGCTACTGATACGGGCATTGGTGTCGCCGTCGCGGTTGTTCTGGCGTGTGGCACGACTTTTCACGGCGCTGAAGGGTGGGCGGCGAACGCGACCGCGACCACATCTGCGCAGACCCAGTTCATGGCGAGCGCTGGCGCGACCTTCGACCTGTTCGACTGCGGGCTTTATGTCGACACCGCGGGCACGGGCGTCGCGCCCAGCTGGGAGCTGCCTGAATACGGGAGCGAGCTCGCTCGTTGTCAGCGGTACTACGTGCAGACCAGTGCAACCGCCCGTTTCCCGTCGACCGGCGCGGGCCAGACGCTCGAAACGCCTCTGTATTGGCCTGTGACTATGAGGGTCGCTCCGGGTGTTGGGAGGATAACCGGCGGTTCTTCCGCAAATCTTGCGGCGAGCGTGACCATGTCTAGCGCCACTCCTAACTTCGCTCGCTACGCGCTGATCTCATCGGGAGCTGGTGACTGCTACATCATCAACGATGTCATCACAGCGAATGCGAGGATGTGATGCAGGTTCAATCCGCTCGCTACACCACGACCGGCACCGACGTCGGGATCACCATGCAGGACGGCACGGTGTGGACCACCGACGCCGAACTCCCCGCGGATACCGAGATCCGTCGCGCCCTGGCCGAGTGGATCGCAGCTGGCGGCGTGATCGCGCCCTACGCCCCGCCGGCCGCGCCCATCGTGCCCATCACGCGCCGCCAGCTGCGGCTGTGGCTGGTGCGCAACGGCGTGACCACGCTCCAGGTCGAGACGGTGATCGCGGCGATCCAGCCCGACCAGGCGCGCGAGGAAGCGTGGGTCGAGTGGCAGGACGCCTCATCCTACGAACGCACGAACCCGCTCGTCGTGCAGGTCGGGCGCGCGCTCGGCCTCACCGATGCGCAGATGGATGCCGCCTTTCGCGAAGCCGCAACCTTCTGAGGTGATCCATGGATACCCTCGAGATCCAGAACACGCTCCTGAAGCTGGGCTACAAGCCCGGCCTGGCCGACGGCTTGTGGGGCAAGAACACCGAGCGCGCCGTCAAGGCGTTCCAGGAAGCGCACGGGCTGTCCGCTGACGGCAAGGTCGGGCCCCAGACGCTGCGCGCACTGCAGGCCGCGATCGCTGAGCCCACCGAGCCCGTTACCCCGAAGGTAAGCCCGGCCTTCGCGCAGAAGCCGGCCACCCGCCGGATCGACGAGATCATCATCCACTGCACAGCGACGCCCGAGGGGCGCGCGCACAGCGTTGACGACATCCGCGGCTGGCATGTCGGCCAGGGCTGGAAGGACATCGGCTACCACTGGGTGGTGCTGCTCGATGGCACGGTCGCTCCAGGGCGGCCCGAGAGCCAGGTCGGTTCCCATGTCGCTCGCCACAACACCGGCACGCTCGGCGTCGTGTACGTCGGCGGTGTCGCGGCTGACGGGAAGACTCCCAAGGACACCCGCACGCCCGCGCAGCGCGAAGCTCTGCTCGCGCATGTGAACGCGCTCATCGCCCGTTACCCGACGATCAAGAAGGTGACCGGGCACAACCAGTACGCCGCCAAGGCGTGCCCCTCGTTCGACGTCCGCAAGGACCCCCTTGGCAAGCTCATCTAGGAGACCGCTATGCGCCTGATCGCCGTCCTCCTCGCCGTCTCGCTCTTCACCGCCTGCACCATGCGCGGCAGCCCCGAAGATTGGGGCGCCGTCGCGATCGGTGTCGGCAAGATCATCTCTGACAAGTAACGGAGGCTTCCATGACCTGGGATACCGCACAGCAGTTCCTTCGCATCACCCTGCAGTTCGCCGGCGGCATGCTCGTGTCGAAGGGCGTACTCACCGAAGAGATGGCCGCGACCGTGACCGGCTCGCTGATCTCGCTCGGTGGCGTGCTCTGGTGGGCGTTCTGGAACAAGAAGCGCGCCTAATGGCCGACATCCAGCCTCCCACCCCCGACTGGTTACATTCCGTGATCGGTTTGAAATCGCACCATGTCGTCGCTGGCGTCGCCGGCGGCATTGCGCGTGGGTTGGTTGGCAGAGAGTTTTCGTGGCCGCAGCGGCTGACTAGCGCGGTCGTCGGCGCCATGGTGGCTGGGTACGGCACCCCTGTGTGTACGCCGTTTATGCACGCCCTGGTGGCCTGGGTCCACAACTGGCTCGGCACGACACCCGCGGTCCCGCCGCTCAATCTCGAAGGCTCGACAGGGTTTGCTTTGGGTTTGATCGGTATGTCGCTGTGCGATGTTGCTATTCGCTGGGCAAAGCGCTGGTTGGAGAATACACTTCCCGCCATTGTCAAGAAAGACTAGCGGCTGTTATACTGTGGGCCCCGCTGGATATACTCAGCGATACCACACCCAACCCCACCATAACGGAGTCAACCATGAGCGAAACCGAAGGCGCCCCGCGCCTGACCGCCCAGACCATCGCCGAGATGGAGCTTGGCCGGCAGCGCGTCCTCGAAGCCCAGCGGCGCATCGACGAGGCCCAGGCCCAGGCCACGAAGCTCCCCGAGCCCGAGGAGGGCATCGAGGTCGTCGAGATGAAGCCGAGGGCGCGCCGTGGCGTGAAGCTCGAGCGCGTCGACGTCCCGCCGCCCGCGCCGACCGTGTCCGAGCCGGAGCCCGAGCAGCCCACTGAGGGACCGACGGGTGCCGACCCGCTCGACGAGCTGCTGAACGCCTAAGCTTACCCGCGGGGTAATCATGGTCGCGATCCGGCTCAACACGTTCGTGGGCATGCTGCCCATTCGCAATGTCCGCCTGCTTCCTGAGCAGGCGGCCAGCGAAGCTGTGAACGTGGACACCGACAGCGGCGCGCTCGTGCCGGTCACGCGGCCCCGCCTCATCAAGGCGCTGAATTCCTCGACGCGGTTCGTGTTCAAGCTGCCGTACACGGCCTCGGCCAGCCCGCTCGCGCCCAGTGAGCTCGATACGGCGACCTGGGTCGAGTTCCCCGATGCAGACACCGATGTGCTTCGGTCCCCGATCGTCAATGACGGGTTCGACCGGTACTACTGGTGCTCCCCCTCCACGGGCCTGCGCTACGCCACCCGCGCGCAGCTGCTGGCCGGCAACAACGGCTACAAGGTGGGTGTGCCCACCCCGACAGCCGCTCCTTCGGTTTCCGCCACTGGCGGTACGGGCCCGGCGGTGACGCGCTCCTATGTGGTGACGTGGGTCTCTCAGTACGGCGAGGAGAGCGCGCCCAGCCCGCCCAGCGAGGGCGTCGGCAACTCGGACGGAACCTGGACCGTCACCGCGATCCAGAACCCTGTGTCCGCCGCCGACCAAGTGCCGATTACCAAGGTCCGGCTCTACCGCACCATCACGGCCGCGTCCGGCTCCACGGTGTTCTTCCAGGTGGCCGAGCTCCCGGTGCCGACGTCGTCGTATGCCGACACGCGTACCGACTCCGTTGTGTCCGCTGGCGCGCAGCTCGAGAGCACCGCCTGGGGCGTGCCGCCCGCCATGGATGGCGTCGCCGCTATGCCGAACGGCATCTTCGTCGGCTGGAAGGCCAACACGCTCTACTTCAGCGACAACTTCCGCCCACACGCCTGGCCGTCGGCGCTCGCCATCACCGTGCAGCACGACGTGGTCGGGCTTGGCGTGTTCGGCAACACCTGTGTGGTCTGCACCTCCGGCGCGCCCGCGGCGGTGACCGGCGTCAAGTCCAGCACCATGACACTCACGCAGACGACCACGGCCGCCCCGTGCCTGTCGCGCGGCAGCATCGTGTCGGGCGTCGAGGGGGTCTACTTCGCCTCCGACAACGGGCTTGTGCTGTTCGGGCCCTCGGGCATCAAGGTGGTTACCGAAGAGGTAATCGACCGCGACCAGTGGCTGACCGACTACAAGCCTCTGACCCTGCGCGCCTGCTACACCCGCGGCCAGTACATCGCGCTGCGCGGCACCGACGGATCGCGCGACGGGTTCACGATGGCGCCGGTCATTCAGAGCACGGGACTGAACGGCATCGTCGATCTCAGCATGTTCACCGACGCCAAGGACATCGGCGTTGACGCGTGGTCCGGCCGCCCGTGGCTGATCGACAACGGCTCGCTCTACGAGTGGCAGCCGGCCGCCGGCACTGCCAGCACCCTTCGCTGGCGCTCGAAAGAGGTGCACATCCCCAAGCCGGGCAACATGGCGGTCGCGCAGGTGTTCTACGACACGGGCGCGGGCACGCCCCAGATCCGGGTCTGGGCTGATCGCAACCTGATCTACGACCAGCCGGTGCCCGGCAACGGCGCCGAGCTTCGCCTGCCGTCGGGGTTCAAGGCCACCATCTGGCAGCTAGAGGTGGAGGCGGGCACGACGGTGCACTCGGTCCACATGGCCAGCACGGTCACGGAGCTGCGCAGTGTCTAACCGGTATCGCGGGGTCTCGGACCCCACCCCCACCATGGCGAGCGTCGTCGAGGTGCTGGGGCAGCTGAAAGAGAACGTCGAGCTCCTGACGGGCCAGCGCGGGCCGGCGCGCGAATACGGCGTCGACGAGCGCATCGCCGAGCTCAAGGAGCTGATCGAGAAACTGGCGAAGCGCGTGCAGGCCCTGGAATGACCTACAAGTTCCGCATCAACGATGTCGCGCATGGTGCGCGCATCGCCCGCGCCGCCGGCGTCCTGTTCAACCCCAACGCCGATCAGGTCATCTCCCGGCTGAAGGGCGACGAGCTCCTGGGCGGGGTCATCTACAACAGCTTCAACTGCGGCGGCAGCATCAATATTCACATGGCTGGGTTTGCCCCGTTTTGGGCAAACAAAGATATGCTTTGGATGGCGTTTGATTATCCGTTCAATCAGTTATGTGTGAAGAAGGTTATCGCGCTCGTTCCAGCGACGAACAATCGTGCGCTTGAAATCGACAAGAAGATGGGGTTTAAGGAAGAGGCGCGAATTGCCGACGTTTACAATGACGGCGATTTGATTGTTCTGGGCATGTACCGCGAGCACTGCCGCTGGCTGAGGTGACCTTGAAGGAGGTGCAGAATGGGCGGAAAGTCTAGCGCTCCCGCGCCCCCCGATTACGGCCCCCTTGCCAATGCTTCGCGCGATGCCGCCGAGGTCTCTGCCCGTGTCGCTCGCGAGCAGCTCGCCTGGGCCAAAGACCAATACTTCATGGATCGCGAGGTCACCGATCTCGTTATCGAGACCGCGCTGGACCGGCTGGATACCCAAGACGAAGCCGCAGGCCGCGATCGCGAGCGCTATGAGGGCATCTTCCAGCCGCTCGAAGATGAGCTGGCCGCCGAGGCGAGCGACTACGCCAACCCCGAGCGGATGGAGTTCGACGCCGGCCAGGCGCAGGCGGACGTCTCTCAGCAGTTCGAGCTCGCCCGTACCGCCGCCCAAGACCAGCTCGAGAGCTACGGCATCGACCCGTCGCAGACGCGCGCCGGTGCGCTCGACGTTGTCACCCGCACGCAGGAAGCCGCTGCTCGTGCGTCCGCCGGTAACCAAGCTCGACGCCAGACAGAAGCCGTCGGCCGCGCACTGCGGTCTGAGGCCATCAACGTCGGTCGTGGCTATCCCGGCCAGATCGCGCAGACCTACGGCACCGCCCTGCAGAGCGGCAACCAGGCGGTCAACTCCGGCATCGCCACCACCTCCACCGGCGCGCAGTCCATGGGTACGGCGCCGCAGTGGCAGGGACTGTCCAACCAGGCCATTGGGCAGTGGTGGCAGGGTACGAACCAGATGTACTCGAACCAGGTCGACGCCTACAAGGCTGAGAGCAGCCAGTCGAGCGGTCTGGGCTCGCTTGCCGGCCTCGCTGGCGGCGTCCTGATGAAGGGCTTGCCGGCGGGCTTCCTGTCCGACGAGAAGGCCAAGGAGAACATAGAGCCGGTCGGCGAGACCTACGACGGCCAGAAGATCTACCGCTACAACTACAAGGGCGACCCGCGCCCGCAGATCGGTCTGATCGCGCAGGAAGTCGAGCGCGCCATCCCCGAGGCGGTGAGCGAAGACGACGGCTACAAGACGGTCGACTACGGCGCTGCGACCGAGGGCGCCGTGCGCCGTGGCCACTTCGCCGATGGCGGCGCGATCCCCGACGAGGCGCCCCAGCACTCCGGCATCCCGGTCGACCCGTCCATGTCGCCGTCGGGTGGGCGCCAGGTTGACGATGTGCCCGCCCGCCTCAACGCCGGCGAGTTCATCGTGCCGAAGGACGTGGTGAGTTGGAAAGGCGAAGAGTACATGCAGCGGCTCATCGAAAGCAGCCGCAAAGCCAAAGAAGGTGCTACCGCAAAGCCTGAATACAAGCCCGCTCCGCGCCAGGCCCCGGTCATCAACACAGCTTTACCGGTAGGGTAAGAAATGGCTCCGCGCCCTAACCTCATTGGCCGAAACTTCCACAGCTGGACTGTCCTATCTGCTACGCGCGCAGAGCAGTCCGTTAACCGTGCGCCGTACACCACACGAAAGGCCGCATAATGGCTCGTCGCGGCATTGGCAAAGAAGTCGACAACTTCGCCAAGACCTTCATGCAGATGTGGAAGCTCATGCAGCGCGATCGCGAGATCGAGTTGCGCGAAGCCCGTCGCAATGCGCCGAAGGAGATGTCGGCCTCGGAGCGCGCCCGCTACGAGGAAGAGCAGGCCGTCAAGAAGGCTGGCGATGAGGGCGAGCGCGCTGCCGGCTTCACGAGCTACAGGGATGCTGACGGCGAGGCCCCGGGCACGGCGCTGCTGCGCTCCAAGGAGGGTTTCCGCGACAAGCCCTATTGGGACGTCAACGCGTATCGTGTCGGCTACGGCTCAGACACCATAACGAAAGAAGACGGCAGCGTCGTCAAAGTTACGCCTGACATGCGGATCACCCGCGATGATGGCGAGCGCGACCTGCAGCGTCGGCTGAACAGCGAGTTCATCCCTAAGATCGAGAAGGCCATTGGGCCTGACGTCTGGGCGCAGCTGCCGCAGGAAGCCAAGGGCGCTCTGGCGTCGGTGACGTACAACTACGGATCCCTTCCGGGCAGCGTGGTCAAGGCCGCGCGCATGGGTGACATGGACGCGCTGGCGCAGTCGGTGCGCGGCCTTAGCGCGCACAACGGCGGCATCAATAAGGGGCGTCGGGAGTTCGAAGCGTCAATGATCTCGAGGGGCACTTTGCCCCGCGCTCAGACCGGCCCGTCGGGCGACGCAAGCGCCATCCCGACGAACGAGATCGCTGGCCCCGACGAGTACCGCGCCGAGGACGATCTGGGTGCGCAGTGGGACGCTGAAGACCGGGCCGATGGTGACTACGGCATGGGTATGGAGGACGAGTACTCGTTCGCCGATGGCGGCGCTGTGCCGTCCGGCTGGTCGAGCAAGAGCCCTGATCCGCGTGGGTCAGTGTTCCTTGAATACGCCCAGAGGAACCCGCGCCCAGCGCCGTCGCCCCGCGCCGCTGCTCTGCCGGTGTCGTCCGTACCCGCTGCTGCGCCTGCCTCGTCCGGCACGCGGTCTGGCGATCGCTTTCGGCAGCTCAAGGCGGAACGCGCCAAAAAACCAGCCACCCCGTCTTTTGAGTTCAAAGAGATTAACAACCAGGTCTGGCACGCTATGCAGGCTAACCGGAACGGGTCCGGCGCGCCAGATTGGGGCGGTGGGGTTGGCGCGCCAGATTGGGGCGGTGGGGTTGGCGCGCCAGATTGGGGCGGTGGGGTTGGGGCGTGGACACCTAAAATGTCCACCACTTACAGTTACGAAGCTGGTGCTTCAGGCGCAAACGCGACGGACGCCGAGCGCGCAGAGTACTTCGGCGGCCTTCGGACTGATCCGTCTGGTACATACTCTATCCGCCCCCCATCAATTAACGCTTCGGACGCAGAAAAAGAAGCGTATAGAGCTTTGCCAATAGCGACTGGTGAACTGAATGTATTGCGCGGCGTGAATTGGCGTAAAGCGATTGACGACGATATTTATGACCGCGGTGAGGCGGCGGTAAGGAATGGTAACGCTTTAGGAAATCTAAATAGTAACTACGGCAAGGCTTACGCCGAAGGCGGCCTGGTGGAGGAAGACCCGCCCCCTCCGGCGGAGGCGTTGCCCATGGAGCAGGCGCCTTCAGCGCCGCCGCCCGCCGATCGCATGCCGAGGAGCACCCCGGCGCCGCGAGAGGCTGTACCTGTGGCGCCTCAGGCGCCTGCCGCTCCGATGGAGGACGTGTCCAACTCCAACAGCGGCGGCTCCGGCGCCGGCGGCGTCGCGGCGATGAACGGCTACGACCCGCAGTACCTGGTGAACCCCGATGGTGTCGGCCAGGCAGTGCAGGCCGGCTTCAAATGGCTCGAGCGGACGTTCGGCTTCGACCAGCAGCGCGCCGCGCTCCCGGGCACGGACCCCCAGCGCCAGCAGGCTCTGCAGGCGTTCGCCTCCAACGAAGGCGCGCCGACGGTCCAGGAGATCAGGACGATCGACAAGACGATCGACCCCGAGGGCAAGCTTACCCCCGAGGTAAGGTCGCTCGCGCGCATGTATGGCGTCTACAAGATGTACGAGGCCCGCGGCGACATGCGCGGCGCGGCGCAGATGGCCGGCGCCATGATGCTGCATTCGCGGCGCGTGCTGTCGACGGGCGGTGTCGCGGTCGAGCGTATGATCCGCGCCGGCAACCTCGAAGGCGCCGCCAAGGTGGGCGAGCAGGCCTACAATGAGGGCGTGCCGGACGGTCAGCGCCTCAAGGTCACGCCCGAGAAGGGCGGCCAGTTCAAGATGGAGCTGTTCGACCAGGATGGCCAGCTGACGCAGCAGGGGCGTTACGGCGTCGACCAGCTGCTCAAGTTCGCCACCGGCATGCAGAACGGCACGGTGTGGTTCCAGAAGTTCGGCGAGCTGGCCCAGGGCGGTGCGCGCGGGACCACCCGCGCTCCGGCTGCCCAGCGCCCGCAGCGCCCGGCGAACCAGACCGCCGAGGAGCGCAGCCTGCAGCGGGACGCGGACCGCGCTGTCGGTGCGATCAAGGGTACGAAAGAGCAGGCCGACGCCAAGCGCTCGGAGATCGACACCCAGGTGCCGCAGGTCGCGATCCCCATGGACGCGCAGGGGCGGGGCCCGGCCGACGCCGCCGACCGCCGCGCCGACCAGACGCGTCAGCAGGTGGCAGGGGCAGAAGGCCTCGAGCAGTCGCTGAACGTCGTCGATGCCAAGTTCCGCGAGCAGACCCGCAGCCTGGCCAAGGACTCTGTCGCGCGCCGGTCCAACAGCTCGGACGAGGACTTCGTCGCGGGTCTCGCTACCAGCGCGATCGGCAAGGATGTCGTGAATATGCCTGCTTCCGTGAAGGGCACGCTCACCAGCGTTGCGCGCACGGCGCTCGCCGGCAACGACCTGTCGGACACGGAAGCTGGCCGCGTCGTTGGCGACATGTTCAAGAACGGCGTGCAGGTGCTGGGCGACGGAAGCGTTCGCCCCAAGGGGTCAAAGGAGCGCGGCATCTACCTGGATGGGCGCTCGGTGCGCGCGATCATGGACGCTCGTGGTGAGAAGACCACCTCTGTCAAGAACACTCCCTCGCTTGCAGACGCGATCCTCGAGAGCCGCCGCATGGGCTCGGCTTACGCTGCGTCTGACCCCAAGCCGAAGGCCGCCGGGCCCGAAGCCAAGGCCGAGGCCGACCGGCGCGTGAATAACCGGCGCGCTGATAAGCCGGCGCCTGGCGCAGCGCCCACCACGTCCGCACCTGGCTATGATGAGGAAGCCGCGTTCGATCGCAGCGTGCAGCGGGAGCAGGGCGCCGGCCGCGTGTCGCCGGCCGAGAAGTCCCGCCAGTCCCGCGAGAAGGCGCGCGCCGAAGCCGAGACGTTCCGCACCAACCGCGCCGCAGAGATCGAGCGGCAGCGTGAGTTCGAGGCCCGCCGCCGCGCTATTCCGGTGAACTGATGGCTTATGATGACATCCTGTTTGAGTCGTCCGGCCCGCCGCAGGTCGACTGGCTGAAGCCCGACGCGCCCCTTACCGAGCAGGGTAATGACGAGCCGGGCTTCCTGGGTGACCTGGGCCGCGCGACGGTCGCCGGCGCTTACGGCGTGGCGAGCGCGCTGGGCGGTGCAGGCGAGTACCTGCAGGGCGGTGCCGAGGAAGGTTCCGTCGCCACGAGCCTGCGCGAGTTCGGCAATGAGGGCGCAGAAGCCTGGTCGGGCTCCATGTCGAAGCGCGGCCAGCGTGAGCTTCAGGCTGGCTTCATCGAGGGCGACACGATCTGGGATCAGGGTGTCAGCGGGGCGGTGCGCTCGCTCGCGCTGAAGACCGGCTCCAGCATACCCAGCCTCGTTGCGTCCGTGCTGCCTGGTGGCATCATCGCCGCGGGCCTGCGCGGCGCAGCGGGTGCGGCTGTCGGTACGGTGGCTGGCGGTAGCGTCGACGCCGCCATTTCAGGCGGAAGTTTGTTTGAGGAGATCCAGTCCGGCATCCTCAAGTCACCCGACGCCCAGCTCCAGAGTCAGAGCGAGCTCTACGCCGAGCTGCGCGCCCGGGGCATGAGCGAGGACGAAGCCAAGCGCGAGCTGGTCGACTTCGCGAACGGCTCCAAGCCCTTGATTGTCGCCGCCATCGCTGCCGGCACGTCGGCGTTCGGCCTCGAAGGCTTCGTCGCTGGCCTGATGGCAGGAGGTGGCAGCAGGGGTATCGCCCGGAGCGCGCTGCGCGGCGCCACCGGCGAGGCCGCGCAGGAGTTTATTCAGAGCGGCGCCGAGAGCGCTCTTACCCAGCAGGGTAAGGTCGACACCAACCGCGCCAGCGAGATCAACTGGCTCGAAGTGCTCGACAAGGCGCTCGAAGGCGCCGCCGTGGGCGGTGTGCTCGGTGGCGCTGTCGGTGGTGTGCTGGGGCGCGGTGAACGCGAGCAGCCGCCCCCGCCGGCGGACCCCACCCAGCCTGGCGCCAAGCCTGGTGAAACTCCCCCGCCCGCTGACATCGCTGTCAACCCGGAGCTCGAGGAGGACGTCGACATCGAGGAGGAAGCCCCGGTGGCTACCTCTCCGGCTGTCGACCCCGACCAGCAGGTGGCGATCACAGCCGCCACGCAGACCGCTGCGCCGGCCGCCCCCGCCGAGCTCGATACCAACGCGCTGATCGAAGAGGTGCGCGGCGAGCTCGCCAACGTGCGCGCGGGCATCGAGACCCTGGGCCCGGAAGGCGTGTCCTCCGCGGAGCAGGCCGCTCTGCAGCCCGACACCATCACGCCTCAGATCGACGAGGTGAAGACACAGCTGCGCCAGGTGCGGGACCAGATCCCCCCGGCCGCAGCGAACGAGGTCCAGCCCCCGGTAGTGCCAGCACAGCCCACGTTGGCGGCGCCGGAGGCGGGAAAGTCGCTGGAACTGAGCCAAACTCCTCAGGCTCCAGCGGCGCGCTTGGCCCCCGAGGCGGCGCCTGTGGAACCGGCATCCCCCCCGCCGGAACCGCAGGCGCCTGCCCCGGTCAAGCAGCCGACGCTCCGTCGCGGCGCGGCGATCCAGAATAAGGTCGGTGGCGAGGCTGACGCCGACGCGGTCGAGGGCTACGGCGCCCCGGCCTGGATGAAGTACGTCGCTCGCACGGCCAAGGCCATGGGCGAGGCGGCCCCTCAGGCTGTGCGCGATGCCAACGACCGCCTTGCCGAGCGCGAGAAGCTGCCCAAGCGCGACCCGCGCAAGAAGCGCTACGACACCGAGCTCGAGCAGCTGCGTCAGCAGTACGTCGCCGAGCTGCGCCAGCGCGACAAGGCGCGGCGGGAGTCGTTCGAGCGGGCGGATGCGGGCGGTGATAGCGACACCGAGATCAAGGCACGCGACGTCATCTCGCGCTTCGAGCCGGCCGCCGCCGAGACTAACAAGAAGATCGGCGAGGGCGCCCGCCGCAAGGCGGTGCAGGCCCGCTTCGAGCAGATCGTGAAAGCCGCCACGGATGCGGGCATCAAGATCCCGACCAAGGGCACGCCCAACGAGGCGCCCCACATCGGCGCGCTGCGCTACTACAACCGCATGGCGAAGGCGATCGCCGCCGGCCGCCTGTCTGCGCTCAACCACTCCAACACGGTCGACGAGATCCTGGGCACGGACGCGCTTGTGCGTGGCGGCAACCCGGAAGCCGCGGCTGAGCTGATCAGCGTCGAGGACGGCCGCGCTGCCGCCCGCGCCGGCGCCGACGAGAACACCCTGTCCGATGAGCAGGCTCGCGAGGTCGAGGTTCAGCGCACCCAGCGTGACGCAGCCCGCGCCGGCGAGGACGAGGCGAACGTTACCGACGAGGTAAACCCGAACGCTGTCGAGGAAGTCGCTGCGGACGAGAACCCGCAGGATGAGGCAGAAGCCGAGGAGTACCTGGTTGAGGTCGGTCTGGCCCAGCCGGTGGCGCGCGTCGCGCCGGCGCCCGACGAGGATGACGGCCCGGCCTACCGCGCGTTCCAGGCGCCCAAGCGCGTCGCCGCGGTCGAGGTGTCGCGCAAGCGCTCGATCAAGCCCAAGGCGGAAGCCGCCAAGGAGGTTTCGCGCGCCAAGGTTACCCCTGAGGTAAAGCCCACGACCACGAAGCCGGCTGCGCCGACGGACGCGCAGAAGGAGGCGGGCAACTACCGCAAGCAGCATCTCGACGTGCAGGGGCTGCCGGTCACCATCGAGACGGCCAAGGGCCAGGAGCGCTCTGGCACCGCGCCGGACGGCACGCGCTGGGCGGTCAAGATGCCCGCCGACTACGGCTATGTGAAGCGCACGCGCGGTGCCGACGGTGACCAGATCGATGTGTATCTGGGCTCCGACCGCTCGTCCGATGTCGTGGTGCTCATCGACCAGAAGGACGCGGGGACCGGCAAGTTCGACGAGCACAAGGCCATGCTCGGCTTCAAGACCGTGGCCGACGCGGTCGAGGCGTACAGCAAGGGCTTCTCCGATGGGCGCGCGCAGGAGCGCGTGCAGGACGTCACGG
Source organism: Zymomonas sp. (assembly GCA_027489105.1). Next base: position 16,300 of record JAIYAJ010000601.1, read on the forward strand.
TCATGACCATGGCCGAGTTCAAGGAGTGGCTGCGCGTCCCGCAGACGAAGCCCGCCAGCACGCAGGGTGTGGGCGACAGTGTCCTGCCGGCCACCGGCTGGGACGTGGTCGACACGGCTACCCCGCCCGTCGACGTCATCCCGCAGTACGCCACGGCGCCGCAGACGATCGCCGGCTACGCGGACGCGAGCCTGAGCCTGGCTGATCTCGACCCCCGCCGACAACAGATCCTCCGGTTGTTGGGTCCGACGCTCAGGCGCCTGGCTGGCAGTGTGCCCATCCGCGTTGTCACCTATGAGGAGATGTCGCGCGACCCGGCGGCGGTGCAGGCGATGGAGAGCGGTCGGGTGTCGTCGGTCCCGGGTGGCTACTACGCGCCGGCCACCGGCGAGATTGTGCTGCTGGATACCCGCCTGCAGACGCAGACGGCCGCGTTCGACATCTTCATCCACGAGGCGCTACACGCCGCGACCAACCGTGCCATCTACACCAACCCGAAGCACAGGGCCCAGATCAGGGCGCTCATGGACGCGCTCGACGCTGACCTGCGCAAGCTGTCCGAGTTCACGGGTGAGCCCTACCAGCGCCCCTATGGCCTGACCAACGAGGATGAGTTCATCTCGGAGGCGTTCTCCAACCGCGCCTTCCAGGAGCGCCTGATGCGCGCGCAGGCGCCGGCAGAGGTGCTGGCCCAGCTGCGCGGCGACCAACCCAAGGGCTTCACGCTGTGGCGCGGCTTCATCGCCATGGTGAAGCGCATGCTCGGCTTCAACGTCGTGCCCGACAGCCTGTTCGAGGGCGCGGTTCTCGTAACCGAGCAGCTGCTGGGCACCCGCACCGCGGGGCCGTGGCGTGCCAACACCAGCACGCTGCCCATGTTCTCGGCGCCCACCGGCGCCGCACGCACCGAGGCCACCGGCGGCTGGTTCAAGCAGTTCGGCTACCGCTTCGCGCATCTCGAGTACCTGGGCCAGCGCGCTGCCGGGCTGTTTACCTATGAGGGTAAGGACCAGCTGCGTCGGCTGATCGACGCTGTGCAGCGGATCCAGCCGAAGTCGCGCGCGATCGCCGACGAAGGCCAGAAGCTCGCGGCGGAAGAGATCGAGCTGCGCCGCAAGGACCCGGCCATGGCCGAGGCGAAGGCGCAGCTGGGCGTCGACGTGACCACGCTCAACGTCAACCTGATCGACCGCGCCGGCGTCACCAAAGACGAGCTCCTGATGGCCAACCTCCATCTGGGCAAGGACGCGGTGCGCGGCTGGCAGGCCAAGGCGAACCTGGTGCAGCTGCAGCGCCGGTTCGAGGCCCTGTCGCCTGAGGCCCGCGCGCTCTGGGCCCGTCAGACCAAGTACTACCGCGACACGCAGAACCGCATCATCGAGGCGGAACTGCGCACGCTCATGTCCTCGCTCGGCGACAAGATCACCCCCGCGCAGGTCGATGATTTCGTGAAGCGCACGATGGCCGGCACGCTGACCGACGACGACGGCAAGGTGCTGGGCAAGACCATCTTCGACGGGCTCTCCCGCCTGCCGGCGTTCCGCAAGCTCGAGGGTACCTACTTCCCTCTGATGCGCCACGGCAGCCAGGTGGTGCAGACGCTGCTGAAGCTGGGCGACCTCAAGGGCGGCAAGCTGATCGGTAAGAACGTGGTGGAGTTCCGCGCCGCCGACGACAAGGAGGCGCGCAAGCTCGCTCGGATCTTCGCCAGCGACACAGACGTGCCGGTCACCCAGATCACGCGGACGTTCTACCTGCGCTCGACGGGCGAGCAGCTGAGCGCGCTCAACGCCACCGGCCAGGATGTGGACGTCGCCTACCGGGTGCGCCTCAACCG
>JAIYAJ010000158.1 GCA_027489105.1 Zymomonas sp.
GTCGAGAAGTCGCTCGCCCAGACCTTGCCGATCGTCCGGAACGCTTTCGGCAAGATGCTGGGCACATTCGGGGTCGGCAGTGGCCTGGCGGACCTGGGCGAGAAGGTCTTCGGCGGCAAGACGTTCGACATGGGCTTTGGTTCGTTCCGCAGCGAACTGAAAGCCACCTTCAAGGACATTTTCAAAGCCGATGGCGAATTCGGCAAGCTATTTCAGGATCTGGGCGACACGCTCGGACAGATCGGCGCGGCGGCGGGCGTGGGCGTTCAGATCGGCGGACTGCTCGGCGGAGGCAATGGCAGCAGCAAGCTGGGCGGCGCGATCGGCGGGGTCCTTGGCAAGGAAGCGGGCAAGCTTGTCGGCCCCGCGATCGGTAAGGCGATCGGGGGCCAGCTTGGCTCTGCGCTCGGCAGCGCAGCCGGGCCGCTAGGCGCGATTGCCGGCAGCGTGATCGGTTCGCTGGCGGGCGGTCTGCTCAGCAAGACGAAGAAGGGCGTCGCCACGCTTGGCAACGTCAATGGCGAAGCCGGAATCACCGGAACGAGCGGCAATAGCGCCTCGCGCATTGCCAACGCCACAAAGCTGGGCAACGGGGTGACCGACGCCCTGCAGTCGATCATCGACCAGCTGGGCGGCTCGCTCGGCAATTTCTCCGTTTCGGTCGGTCAGCGAAAGAACAAGTTCGTCGTGGATCCGACCGGCTCGGGTCGGACCAAGGGCGGCGGCGTCACGTCGTACGCCGACGAACAGGAAGCCGCGATGGCGGCGCTGGCGGATGCGATCGCGGACGGCGCGGTCAAAGGGCTTTCCCCCGCTGTCAGCCGTGCCCTGAAATCATCGAGCGACGTCGACAAGGCGGTTCGGGAAGCGCTGAAGGTACAGCAGGTGGAGGAGCTCCTGGGCGGGATCGGTGCCGCGATGGAGAGCGAGTTCCGAACCTTCGAAAAGCAGGCGGCCGAGCGCGTGCGCATCGCGAAGCAATATGGCTTCGACCTGGTCAAGCTGGAGGAGATCAACGCCAAGGAACGGGCGGACATGCTCAACAAGGTGTTGAGCGACCGCATCGAGCCGCTGAAGAGCCTGCTCGACGATCTGGCGACCGGCGACCTTTCCGAAGGTACGGCGGCCGACCGGCGCCAGGCGCTGCTCAAGAAGATCGACCAGGCGCGGACGGATGCCGAGATGGGCAAGGACGGGGCGTCCAGCACCTATGCGGATCTTCGGCGCCAGCTGCTGTCGCTCGATCGCCAGTTCTTCGGCACGGCCGGGGAAGAATATAGCGCCGATCGCGCGACCACCCAAGCCGAGCTCGAGGCGCTGATAAAGCTCGAGACCGAGCGCGCGCAGAAGGCCCAGCAGGATGCGCAGGCAGCCCTGCAGGCGGCGAAGGATACGGCGACGGGCGTCGACGAGACGAACGACAAGCTGGCCGAGCTCCTCGGCATTACGCGGGAGATGGTCGAGCAGCTGAAGGCGATGGGCGGGATCGGCGCGATCGCGAGCAGCGCGGCCTTCGCGTACAGGGGCGCTTGACCGTGGCCTGGGTCACACTCGTCGAAGCCAGTCCGTGGGTCGTATCGACCGGCGCAGCCCAGCCGGTGCGGTTGGCTGGCGGCGGTTCGCGCGCTTATGACCATCTGGGCTTTGCCGACTGGCGTGCGGGCATCGTCGAGTTTCCGAAGTTTAAGGGCGAGCTCGGCTTTACTGAAGATGGATGGTCGGGCGCGACCATGGCGCAGAACGGCGACGTGGTTTTCGCGGCGCGTGACATCGCGACGCTGACCAGCCTGTCCGCCCTGTTCTGGAATGGCTGCCCGATCACGATCAAGACGGGCGACGACGCGGCGGCTTCGCCCAGCTGGTCGACCGAGTTTACCGGTACGGTGGCGAACGCCGGCATCGAGGACGGCAAGCTGAAGCTGGCGGTGGTCGACAACAGCAAGAAGCTCGACGTGCCGGCCGTGTCGGCGAGGTTCGCCGGATCGGGCGGCATAGAGGGTGACAGCGGCGTTGAAGGGCGCCTTAAACGGCGTTCCATCGGGATGTGCTGGAACGTCGAATGCTCCAGCCTGCTCGCCGCCTATAACATCTATGAGGTCGGGGATCCGGCCTTTCCGCTCAGTGCGATCGTCAACGTCAAGGATATCGGCCGTTCGGCGAGTTCGATTGTCGTCCTGCCCTGGCAGGGGACGATCGCGGGCACGCTCGCGGCGCTGATCGCTGCGGTCGTGCCGCAGGGTGGCGCCGTCGTCGCGCCGTCGATCGCCTGCCTGAAGTGGTGGACCCAGGGCGTATTGTTGACGGCCGATATCCGGGGCGAGATCGGCAGCGGTTATGTCGATAAGGTCGCGGCGATCGCTGGGCGGCTCGCCGGCATTGGCGGCGTGTCGGTCTCCAACGTCGTAGCGATGGAGGTCGCGCGCCCGGCCGAGGCGGGGCTGCACCTCGGCAACGATGCCGAGACCTTGGCCGGTGCACTTGACCGCCTGCTGTTGGGCGCTTCGCTCAACTGGTATTTGGGCGCGGACGGAACGATTACCATCGGCCAGTGGTCCTTCGACCAGGCCCCGGCCGCTACGCTGCGATCAGTGAAAGTCACCCGGACCGTGACGCACCCGCCGACCAGGTCACGGCGCGTCGGCTATCGCAGGAATGAGCGGATCCACGCGGCCGGCGAGATCGCCGCCACCATCCTCGCCCAGGACGTGGTCTATTCGGACGGCCGTTCGGTCGACTCGCTGCAGCCCGACGAGCCTGGCGCAACGCGCGGCGCGCCCGAGGGTACCTATGTCGCGGACAAGCTGGCGGAGGAGGTGATCGCCGAGGCGCTCGCGACGATGGAGATACTCCAGGCCGAGCGCGAGAATATGTCGAAGCTGCTCGCAGGCTTCCTGTCCGCCATGCAGCTTGCCGAGACACGGGAAGCGCGGGCGCAGGCGCTGGGCTTCATCGACGGCGAAGGCATCCGCACGGCGCACCGCCGCGAGGTTACCGAGCGCGTCGAAGGGCAGACGGCGATCGTCACCGATCTCAACCTGATCGGCGCCCGGAGCGAGGACGGCTCGGCCTATATCCTCAATCTGGGCACGGTGAAGGTGAGCCCGACCGAGACGTTCGGCGAACGGCTCGAAGAGATCGGCGCGACCTTCGAGGCGCAGGACGGGCTCATCACGTCCAACTATTCGGCGCTCGCCACCGCGATCTCGAACGAGACGGCGGCGCGCACGACGGCGATCGAGACGTTGAACGCCTCGATCGAGACGCTGGACGGCGAAACGGCGGCCTCGATCGCGACTGTGCAGGATGCCATTGCGGACGAAGCCGGCGTACGCGCCACGGCAATCACGTCGGTGCAGGCCAGCATCACCGGCCTGACGAACAGCACGAACGCCTCGGTTTCGAGCCTCAACACGGCTATCGCCAATGAGAGCAGTACGCGGGCCTCGGCCCTGTCGAGCGTCAACAGCACGCTCGGCTCGCACACGTCGAGCATTACGAGCCTCAACAGTTCGGTATCGTCGCTCAATTCGACGGTGGCGAGCAACTATAGCGCGCTGACTGCGACGATCGGCGGCCTCAACACGACCGTCACCACCCAAAGCAGTGCGATTGCCACGCTGCAGGGGCGGACGGGCGCCTTCTGGTCGGTTGTCGCCAACACGTCGAGCGGGGCCACGGCCTTCATTTCAGCGCGGGTGGAGACGAGCGGCGGCAGCGTCACGAGCAATGTCGCGTTCGGGGCAAACGAGGTTCATATCTCCAACCCGTCGAGCGGTTCGGGATGGACCAAGGTCCTGTCGGTCAGTGGCGGCAACGTCCAGATATTCGGCAATCTGAGCGCGACAGGCTCGGTGAGCACGCCGAACCTGATCAGCAACAGCGTGACAAAGACAGTGGCAGCCCTGCGCGGGTCGAACCTGACGGGCAGCGGTGGCTTCGTTGGGATCGACGCGGAGGCGATGATCACGCTCGCTTATGCGGCCGAGGTCATCGTCCTCTACACCGGCTTCCAAAACTACACGTCGACGATCCCGCAATATCAGAGCCGGCTCATTCTCTACAATGCGAGCCACTCCCCGATTGATAGCCGGGTCGGACCCTCCGGCGGCGCCGGGTCCTATGAGACGAATTTCAGTTTCATGGCCAAGTTCTCGCTGTCGGCCGGCACTTACTACGTCGAGCCGCAATGGCTTGGCGGGGACAGCGGCATCTATCTCAACGCAGGCAGCGGCGTGATCTGCCTGATCACCTATCGATGAGGCGCCGATGATGTACGCGATCGGACAGCCGGGCGAGATCAATCCGCGCTTTCGGGGATCGACCGACCCGGCCGATATTCCACTTATGATGCAGCCGGGTGAGGTGGCGGTGCCCTGGGACACTCCACAGCCGGGGGCAATCTCGGCCGATGGGGCGTCCTTCGTCCCTGCGGTGCCGTGTCTCGCGGAGCATAAGGCGGCCCGCTGGGAAGCGGCGAAGAACGTTCGCTATTCGATGACGCATGGCGGGTGCGACGTTCCGGGAATCGGCCGCGTCGATACCAAGGTGATGCCGCAGAAGAACAGCCCGGCCCTGATCTCGGCCGCCGCGCTGTCGGCGCTCCGCGCCAAGCTGGCGGGGAAACCTTGGTCGCGCACCTGGACGCTTGCCGATCAATCCTCCGCTGCCGTGGATGCCGACGCCATGCTGGCGATCGGCGCGGCCGTGGATGCGCATATCGAGGCCTGCCACGCGGCCGGGGCCGCGATCAGGGCGCTTATCGACGCGGCGGAGGACGAAGCGGCTCTCGCGGCGATCGACATTACCGCCGGCTATCCGGCGCAGTCTTAGGGGGTTCCATGGCGACCGACTTCAACACGCAGCTCGCGGCGCTGATCGAGGCCTATACGGGGCTCAAGGTCCCGACCGATCAGCTTCTCACCGGGCAGTTCACCTATCTGTCGGGAACGCTCGACGATCCGGACAGCTTCGACGCGGACGGCAAGCCCGCGACCGACCCGACGCATGGGCCGCTTGGCTATTATCCGCTACTCAACGGTAGCGGCGCCACGGCCTATGTGCCCTGCCTGCGCCGGGTTGCGGCCCTCGCATCCGGGGCGGCGCCGGCCTTTGCGGCCGAGGCCGAGGCGAGTGCCGATGCTGCGGCGGAAAGTGCGACGGCTGCGGCGGGCTCCGCCGCGTCCGCCAGCGGCTCCGCGACGGCTGCGGCGGCCGATCGCGTTCAGACCGGCCTTGATCGTGCAGCGACCGCCGCCGACGCCGACGCAACGGCCGCCGATCGCGCTACGGCTGTAGCAGCCGCCGCCACCGCGACCGACAAGGCGACGATCGCCACCACAAAGGCCGGCGAGGCCGCCGCCAGCGCAACGGCCGCCGGAGGATCTGCAACAGCGGCCGCATCCAGCGCAACGGCGGCGGCGGCATCGGCCGCCATCGCCGACAGGGCTGCCGGCGGGTCCAACGGACAGGTTCAGGTCAATGGCTCGGGCGTCCTAACGGGAAGTGCCAGCCTCATCTGGACTAACGGCCGCCTCGGCATCGGTGACACGGGCGGCGCGCCAACCTCTGAGATCCACGTCCGCAAGTCGACGGGGGACGTGAACGTCACGCTGCAGAGCGACGCCAGCGGAACGACCTATGTCAACCTGATCGGGCCGCTCGTGGCCTATGGCGGCCTGCGCGCGAGCAATGGCACGGGCGAAGAGTGGCGCATTGGCGGGCTAGGCTCCACGGGGACCTTCGGCGTCTCGCTCGCGGGCACGACCCGCTTCAATATCAACAGCCAGAGTGTCACTGTCGGAGCTGCATCGGCGCCGGGCATCGCGTTCCGCGTGGGCGGTGTCATGGAAAGCACCGACCGGGCGCAGGCCACGGCGTTCGTTCCTACGGGCAGCAGCATCCCGACCAACGGACTCTATCTTTCGTCCGCCAACGTCCTCGGCCTGTCGATCAATTCGGCGCAGGCGTTCCTGTTGGGAGCGGCCAGCGCTTCGTTCACCGGGGCTGGCTATAACTTCCAGATTATCGGAACCGGCACCAACAATGTGGGGACCCTGTGGCGTCGCAACGGCGCGGATGTAGGCTATATCGGCAACGGCCCCTATGCGGTTTCCGGCGCAGGCGCCGCTGATTTCGGCATCAATGCGCAGAGCGGTGATCTCGTGCTTGGGGTAGGGTTCGCCGAAAAGGCGCGGCTCAATTCGAGTGGTACGCTTGCTCTATCCAGCGTTCAGGCGACGGGCACCTTGCGGCCTGGCTCTTTCACGGTGGCGACGCTGCCCAGCGCATCGGCGGTCGGAGACGGCGCGATTGCCCGTGTCTCGGACGCCAACTCGACCACCTTCCGCGCCGTCGTGGCCGGCGGTGGCAGCAACAAGATCAACGTCGTCGCCGACACTGGCACTTGGAGAATAGGAGCGTAATCATGCCCATCGAACAAACGACACACGTCCGCGAAGTCCTCATCGTCAAGCCGTCGCCCAACGCGCCTTGGTCGGCGCATCAAAAGCGGATCACCATCACCACGGGCGCTGGCGTGCCGATCCCCGAGATCTATGGCGACGCGGAGCCGCTCGATCTCGCCAGCGTCGCGGACGTGCTTTCCCCGGCCTTCGTCGACATGACGAACGAACGCAATGCTGCGGTGGCGGCCAAGCTGGCGGCCGATCAGGCGCGGGCGCAGGCCGAGCAGGAGCGCGACGCGGCGGCGGCCGATGCGACAGCGTCCAAGGCGCAGATGGAGGCGCAGGCAGCGCAGCTGGCAGCGGCACAGGTGAACATCGCCACGCTCAACAGCTTGGTGGAGGCGCTGCAAGCGCAGATCTTGCAGATGACCGAGGCCCGCGATGCGCTGCAAGCCCAGCTCGGCGCAGCGGTGATCGAGGCTTAAGCCATGGCGGTCGAGCCAAACTTCGCCGACTGGCTGCAGTCGGAGGCGCTGTTCGCGACGGCTGCCGACGCTGTGATCGGCACACGTTGGCCGACCCAGTCGATTGAGAGCGAGACGATCTCGCCGTTCGCGAGCAAGGCGGACGGTGAGGCAGAGTCCGCACGGCAGCTGGCATTCCTCGGCGCCGCAAAGGACGTCGATGTCCATGTCGTGCCAGGCCGTCACCGCAACCTAATCGGCCGCGTCGTCACGCTGCAGGCCGATCGCCTTGGTTATGACGCCGGAGTGGCTTGTTTCGTCATAGCCGCCGACGAGACTCAGGTGGCCGGCCATACTGCGCTCACGGTGCTGCGGAGGAGGGCGTGAGCGCGCCGATCGTCATCGGCCGCTCGATCGCGGCGACGGGTGTGTCGGTGTCGATCGGTAGCGGGGGCGTGAACCTGCTGACCGATGATCCCAAGGAGGCGTGGATTGCCGGCACCAGCGGGCCAGTCTCCGCTGTGTTGGACCTCGGCTCCGTCAAGTCGATCGACTTCGTCTATCTGGGGTCGTTCAACGGGGCTGCGGGCGCGACCTGGTCGGTGACCTATAGCGCGTCTGCCTCCACGGGCCTGGGCAACACATTGCTGCCTGCGACGGCCGCGCCTGTGCCCCGGTCCAAGGCTGGGCTCATGCACTTGTTCGTTCGGGCGAGTGCGGCAGTATCAGCCCGCTATATTCGGGTTGCGCTGAATCAAGCTGGGGGCGGCCCGAACGTCACTGCCGGCATATTGCGGGCGGGGACCTGCTTCCGTCCTGCGTGGGGTCAGGAATGGGGTGGCGGGCGGGCGCCGATCGATACCGGGATCAAGGAACGGCTGCCGAGCGGCGGCTTTGGCATTGATCCCGGCGTCCGCAAATCAGCCTTTCAATGGACCTTCGGCGACCTTACAGACGAGGAACGCGAGGAGCTCTACGCCTTCTGCCTCGAAGTCGGCGAGACAGCACCATTCGTCCTGGTAGAGGACATCGGCAGCGGAACGCCGGCAACGGCCGAATCGGTGCATTGGTGCACGTTCGACAGGCTCGATTATTACGAGCGCCGCGACCCCCGGTCCTCACGCTGGGCCTTCCGCGTCGAGGAGTGGGTATGAGTCCGAGGGCGGACGGTCGCGGACATTCGTGGCGGCTGCGAGACAGGTGCATCGCCGCTTCAGCGGCTCTGCAAACCAGTTTCAGGAGCTCTTCCGATGGATGCCACCAAGCCGCTCTCGCAGTCGGTCACCGTCAACGCAGCAGCCGGATCGGCGATCGTCAGCATCCTGACTGCGTTCGGCGTGGACCTGGGGCCGGACGGCGCGACTTACGTCAACGCCATCCTGTCGGCCGGCCTGGCCGCCGTCGCGATCTGGGGCCGCATCCGCGCCACCCGTCGCATCGCCTCGGGAGCGTAATCAGCTTCGCCCCAAGTGGCGCATTGAGCAGAGGTGCGGGGCGTCCCTCACCAGCCGTGGTACTGGGGGGTCGCGCCCTCTGGCATGGAGCTAACCGGCGAACACAGGACGCACGGCGCTGGGCCCGCCGTAAACCGGCCCACCAGATACCCCAGCGAGCCGGGGTGGAGACAGGCGTGGTACGGGTCGCAAGCCCCCCATGCTTGGCCGGGATAGCCCGACCTAACCCACCCCACCCGCGCTCATACGGCGCGACAAAAATCCCCCCTCGATCCGCCAGAAATTGCCTCGCGAGGCCCGCTAATTTTTGGCGCGAGTTTTTGGCGCGCTACAATGTATCTGCTGAGAGACGTCGAGCGGCACCTGCGGCAATCGGGGACCAAGCCATCGCGCTTCGGCCGCGAGGCACTGGGCGACCCGGCCTTCGTCGCAGCGCTTCGTCGGGGCCGGGAACCGCGAACAGCGACGGCCGAGAGGGTCAGAGCGCATATCGCTCGCTGGCAGGCCGAGGCGAAAGAGCAGGTCCGATGAGCGACCCTGGCAAGGCGCTGCTCGCGGCACTTCGATCACGCTGCCGGCCCTATGCCCGGCTCCATGCGACGCGATCGGACAGCCACCCCTGGCGCAGCCTGCTGTTCGACGGAGAGCGCCACCTGCTGGATGTCGCGATCGACGGGCCGGATGTCGATCAGGCGGTTCGCACGCTCCGTGAGGCGGCGATCATGGCCGACCTCGATCTGCCGGGCCATCTGCTGGTCGAACTATCGATGGAGAAGGTCGACCTGACGGCCGACCCGGCAATGTTTCGGCTGCGTGCACTGACGCTGGATGCCGGAAGCGCACTCAGCGCCTGATCATCTGCCTCAATTGTTCGAGCGTCATATGCAAAGGCTGCTCGAGCAGCGCATCATTGGCGGGCGCGTTTCCGCTCGCCTGCGCACGCGCGGCCGGGGCCGGGTTCGCCGCGACGGGCATCGGTGGCTCGGGCGCGGAGAAGACGATCGGCGCGATCAGCGGAGACGGCGCCGGATCGGCCGGGAAGCGCGGGTCAGGCACAGTCCCGAACATGGGCGCGATGGGCGCCCCTGCCGGGTCAGGGACCACCGGCGCGACCGGCGCCGCAAAGGCCGGCGGTATAGGTACCGATGGCTGCGGCGTGGGTGCCGGCTGCGGAGCGGGCGCTGGCGCGACCATCGGGATTGGCTGCGCGGGCGCGCGGGCGGCTGCGGCTCGGCGGCCTTCAAGACTGCGCTCAAGCCGCTCGAGCAAATCCTCCAGACGCGCACGATCAAGACCGGCACTGGCACCACGCGCAGGTGCGGGGCGGTTCGATGCCACCGGTGTTGCCAGCGACGAGGCGATCGAGGCGGGCCATTCGGGAGGCGGCGGGGCGCTTGCGGGTCTCGTCGCCACCTGCGGTGACAGCGAAGGCGCGATCGTCGAAACCGGCCGGGGCTGTTCCACCGGCTGAGCAATTTCAGGCGCCGTAACATTCAGCTCGAACGGAGGTTCGACCTGCGGAGCGGCAGTCTTGACCGGCGGCATTTCGGGCGCGACGGGAGATGCCGGCGAGAAGGCCGCAAGGATGTCGGGCACCGCCACCGGGGCAAGACGTCCGGCCAGAGGATCGGACGCCGGCTCGGATGTCTCGGCAGTTGCAGAAACCGGCAACCCCGGCGGGCTGAGGATGCCGTCCTCGATCGCCGGATCGGCCGACGACAGACCCTCGTCGACTCTCGGGCCCGGCGCGGGCAGCCAGCTCGGCATGCCAGGCGGCACTTCCGGGGCGGCCCGGGCCGCAGGGGGCGTCGGAATCGAAGGCGCTACCGGGGCAGCCGGGGCGATCAGCGTCTCGGGCAGCACCGTCTCGTCGAGCGGAGGCCAGGAGCCCCGCCCTGCCGGCAATGGATCTGCGGCCCAGCTCGGCGCCGAAGGCGGCTGGAGGGGTGGCAGCGGCGATGCGCCCAACACGGGCGGCAGGGGCGGAGCAGAAACGCCCGCACCCGGCAGGATCTGGCCAGCAGGCGGAAAAGCGTCGCCGACACCGGGCAGGAACGGGGCACCGCCGGGGGGGGGATCGCCGATATCGGTGCGAGCCGACAGCGGACGACGCGGATCGCTCGCTATGTTGCCCGGCGCCCAGTCGTTCTGCCGAGCCAGCGGGCTACCGCTGTGGCCGATCAGATCGAGTGGGTCGGTCGGCCGAAAGGCATCGTCGTCCTCGTCCTCGAAATCATCCTCGCGACCCGGCATGATCACGCTCAGGCCGGCTTTGCCGAACAGCAACCAGTCGAGCATCACCCACCCGACCGCCGAGACCAATATGCCGGCCAGCACCGCCAGGAGGGTGCGGTCATTGGGAGAGATGGGCGGCTCCGCCTGAACCATCAGCTTGGACAGGCGTGTCGTCGTCGTGATCGTTTCGAGCAGGCTGATCGGCATGGCCAGCACGAAAAATGCTGCCGCCACGCCCAGCAATATGGCCAGCAAGCTGCCCCAGATAAGGCTCGATCGCCGCCGCGCTTTGCTCTGTACCATCGGAACGCCCATATTAACTCTATCACCCATTAATAAGGCAAAATTGGGATTCCGTTACTTTCCTGCCGCATATTTGCGTTTTCGACGATCATGTCTTCGCTCCGCCCACCGTTGTCAGGCGCTCATAGACAGGGCGATAGCGCGCGACGTTGACCGCCCAGTTCCGCTCGCGCTCGACAAAGGCCCGGGCCACGTCACGGCGTTCTTCCCACAGCGAGCGATCCTGCAACAGGCCTGCAAGCGCGGCAGCCAGCGCCGGCGGATCGTCGGGCGGGAACAGCAGGCCGGTCACGCCTTGCTCGATAAGTTCGCGATGCCCGCCGACGTCGGATGCCGCGACGAGACGGCGTTGCGCCATGGCCTCGAGCGGCTTGAGCGGAGTCACCAGATCGGTCAGCCGCATCGACTTGCGCGGATAGGCGAGCACATCGATCAGGCTGTAATAGCGCTCGACCTCCTGGTGCGGCACACGGCCGACGAAGTGGATACGATCGGCGACCGGGGACATCTCCGCCTGTCGCCGGATCGCGGCCTCCATCGGACCGCCGCCCACCAGCAGCAGGGCGGCACGCGGGCAGCGCTCGACCAGCGCCGGCATCGCCGCGACCAGATCGTCGAGCCCTTCATAATCGTAGAAGGAACCGATGAAGCCGATCACCTCGGCCTCCCCCAACGCCAATTGCGCGGCCAGCGCGCGATCGGGCGGCGGGGGGGCGCCGAAGAGTTCCAGATCGACCCCGTTCGGCGATACCATGATCTTGCCGGGCGCAACGCCCCGCGCGACCAGATCGGCCCGCAGCCCCTCGCAGATCACCGCGACCGCATCCGCGCGCGACACCACATGGCTCTCCAGCGCGCGGACCGCCCGATATTTCAGGCTACCCTCGCGCCCCGTCCCGTTACCGACCGCCGCATCCTCCCAGAAGGCGCGGATCTCATAGAGAAACGGCAGACCCAGCCTGCGTGCGGCGAACGAAGCCGCAAGACCGACCAGCGCTGGAGAATGGGCATGAATCAGGTCAGGCTTCCACTCCGTCGCCACCTCCAATACGCGGCGGCGCAGCGCCGCCACTTCGCGCCACTCACCGATCGGCGTCGGGCCATCCGGCGCCGAGCCGCTCCGGTGGAAGATCAGCCCCTCCTCCACCGCCGGGTCGGGAGACGGTGCATTGTAGCGCGGTCCGGTCACAGCCCTGACCTCCCAGCCCATCGCCTGCTGCGCCTTGAGAATCGCGCGTGTACGAAAAGTATAGCCGCTGTGGATCGGCAGGCTATGATCTAGGACGTGGAGTATCTTCATGTGCGGCGAAACGCGCCTCAAGACGCCGCGCATGTCAACCGGAATCGGGCGGCCCCGTCATGATCGACACGCTTTCACTGCTGCTCGCCCACTTCCTGCTCGGCATCGTCGGGTGGAAGCTGCTGGTGCACCCCTTTCTCAACGAAGAGCCCGTCCAGTCGGGTCGCCATTTCAAGCCGGTGCTTCCTAAAAAGCCGATGAAACGCCGTGCCGGCGTGGAGATGGGCCAGCAGAGGCCGGGATCAGACCGTGCGTGATCTGTTCCTGATTAGCTTTCTGGTCGCGCTGCTGCTCGCAGGACTGCGGCGTCCCTTTCTGTTCGTGCTCGCCTATATCTATGTCGACATCGTTTCGCCGCAGCGGCTTTCCTATTATCTGCTCAGTTCGATCCCCGTCTCGCTGATCGTCTTCATCGCAGCCTTTCTCGGCTGGGCGATCAACGACGACAAGACACAGGCCCGCCCTTCTCCTCGCCAGATCATCCTGATCCTGCTGCTCCTGCTCTGCGGCTTCACGACACTGACCGCGGCTTTTCCCGATGCGGCCAAAGAGAAATGGGACTGGGTGTGGAAGGCGCTGGTCTTCTCGATCTTCATGCCGATGACACTCTACACGCGCGCCCGGATCGAGGGGGTGCTGCTGTTCATGCTGCTGTGCCTGTCTTCGATCGCGGTGGTCGGCGGCGCCAAGACGCTGGCAGGCGGCGGCGGCTATGGCGTGCTCAACCTGATGGTCGCCAACAACAGTGGCATGTACGAGGGCAGCACCATCTCCGCCTTCGCGATCTGCTCGATCCCGCTGATCCTCTACATGGCGAAATATTCCTACATCGTGAAACCGATGCTGCTGACGCGGCTCTACTGGTATGCGCTGGCCTTCGCCTGCCTGCTGATCCCGATCGGCACGCAGACCCGCACCGGCCTGCTCTGCATCGCGCTCATGGCGCTGCTCGAACTGCGCGCGGCGAAGCGCCGGATGCTCTATCTCGCGGTGATGGCGGGCATCGTCATCGGCGGCATACCTTTCCTGCCGAAAAGCTATACGCAGCGGATGGACACGATCCAGGGCTACAAGGGCGATGCTTCCGCCTCGACGCGTCTGGCCGTGTGGAAATGGACGATCGACTATGCGGCAAGCCACCCGCTGGGCGGCGGCTTCAACTCCTATATCGGCAACAAGCTCGAAATCGACATGAGCTACAAGACTGCCGACGGAACGACGGTCAAGGTGATCGGCTATGATGCCGGCCGCGCCTTCCACAACGCCTATTTCGAGATGCTCGGCGAGCAGGGCTATCCAGGGCTCTTGATGTTCCTGGCGGTTCACCTGATCGGCGTTTTCCGGATGGAAGCGATCCGACGAACCTACAAGAAGGAAGAAGGCGAAAATGCCTGGGTGGCGCCGCTCGCCAGCGCGCTCCAGCACGGCCACCTGATCTTCATGCTGGGATGTTCTTTCGTCGGGATCGCCTTCCAGCCCTATATCTACTTCCTGATCGCGGTGGAGATATCGTTCGACCGCTATGTCCAGACGCATGTAAAGAAGAAGGTCTGGAACCCGTTCCGCCGGCGCCGCCGCGAGGTGGAGGCCGAAGCGCAGGCACAGGCCGAGCGGGAAGCCGCAGCCGCCGCCGCGGCACTCGCCGCCGAGCAGGCGGTTTCCGAAACGAAGCCGGAACGACGCCGGACGCAGGCGCGTTGGGGAAGTGCTCCCAGCAAATAGACATCAATCGGAAAGCCCAATGCCCGTACCGACCAAGACAGCTTCGAACGCCAGCGTCGCAGGCGGAGACCCCTCTCTCGCCAAGTCGCTGAGCGACGCCGAGATATTCTACGACCAGACAGTCGGCTGGATCGCGACCCATTAT
Source organism: Zymomonas sp. (assembly GCA_027489105.1). The sequence continues at coordinate 14,028 of JAIYAJ010000158.1, forward strand.
ATGAGCATCGTCATCGCCTGCTCGATCGGGGCGGTGATCATCGCGGTGCTCTACGGCCTGCGGATGCTCGGCACGCGCCTGTGCCGGCGCGAACATGTCGGCCATTGGCCCAGGATCATCGGCCGGGCGATCGCGCGCACCAATTTGTTCTTCATCGTCACCCTCGCCGCGCGCCTGGTCAGCGGCTATGCGAACCCGCCCGCCGTCATATCGACGACGATCGGCTTCCTGTTCACCGTGGCAGCCGCGCTGCAGGCGGCGATCTGGGTCCGCGAACTGATCATCGGGATCGTCGAATATCGCGCGGGCGACGAGGAGTCGGGCTCCTCCACGCTCGGCTCCGCGATCGGCATCATCCGGTTGCTGGTCACCTCGGTCTGCTTCATCGTGGCGATCCTGTTGATCCTCGACAATATCGGGGTCAACATCACCGGCCTCGTCGCCAGCCTCGGCATCGGCGGCATCGCCATCGGCCTCGCCGCACAGGGCATCTTCTCCGACCTGTTCGCCTCGCTTGCGATCATCTTCGATCGCCCCTTCCGGCGCGGCGACACGGTCCGCTGGGACCAGACCGTGGGCACGGTGGAGTCGATCGGCCTGAAGACGACGCGGGTGCGGGCCACGACCGGCGAAGAGGTGGTGATCTCGAACACCAATCTGCTCAACAAGGAGCTGCGCAACCTTGCCCACACGATGCGCCGCCGCGCGACGCTCATGCTCGGCGTGACCTATCAAACCAGCCCGGAAACCTGCCGCCGCCTTCCGGAAATGGTTGAGGCGATCGTCACGAGCCACGACAAGGCGGTGTTCCTCCACTGCTGCATGATCAGTTTCGGCGCATCGAGCCTCGACTATGAGCTGCTCTTCGACGTGATCGATGAGGATGTGGAGGTGTTCAACGCGGTCCGGCACTCGATCTGCGTCGAGATACTGGAGACATTCGCCCGCGAGGGCATCAACTTCGCCTATCCGACCCAGACAACCTTCACCGCAGCACCCGACGGCCGGATGATCATGCCCTATGCGGAGATCCCGGCCGACCTGCTCCGCAAAGGCTGAACGACCGCCAGATGAAATCAGGAGGCGGCAGGGTCGGCAACGGCCTGTGCCGCCGCCACCACGCGCAACAGGTTGCCGCTCCAGATCTTTTCGATCGCCGCGTCGTCATAGCCTGCCGCCCGCAGCGCGGTGGTGATGCGCGACAGCGAGCCGGCATCCCTCATGCCCGTCACCCCGCCCCCGCCATCGAGGTCGAGGCCGATGCCGACATGGTCTGGGCCAACGACTTTCAGCGCGTGCAGCAGATGCGCCATGAAGTCGTCGAAGCTCGCATGCTCGACCGGATAGCGCGCGACCAGCGCACGACGCTCGGCGAGCAGCGCGCGATACTCGGCCACCGACAGGCCGGGCTGGTCGATCCGGTCGGACAGGGCCCGCAGCGCCGCATCGCGCTCCTTGTTCCGCGGCAGAGCCTTCAGATAATGTTCGAAGCTGTTGATCTGGATGACCCCGCCCGCCGCCGCCAGCCGCCGCAGCCGCTCGTCGTCGACATTGCGCGGATGATCGTAGATCGCCTTGCACCCCGAATGCGACAGGATGATCGGCGCGCGCGATTGCGCCAGAAGCTGGTCGAGCACGGCATCCGACGCATGCGACGCATCGACGACCAGGCCGAGCCGGTTGGCCTCCGTCACCAGCTCGCGGCCCAGGGGGCTCAGCCCGCCCCAGCGCGGCCCGCCGGGATCGGTCGAACTGTCGGCGAACTGGTTGTTGGCGAAGTGCACGAGTCCCAGCATCCGCAAGCCCATCGCATGAAAGCTGCGCACGAGGGTCGGGTCGTCCGCCAGCGGATAGGCATTTTCCATGCTGATGAAGACGACGCGCTTGCCGGTTTTGGCGATACGTTCGGCATCGCCGGCTGTCAGGGCCAGATCCATCGTCTTGTGGTGCGAGGCGACCATTTCGCGGATCGACAGCAGTCGCCGGAAGGCGAAATCGCGCGCGGCGGCCTTGCCCGCAGCGTCGAGCGGCCCCTGCGGCGTATAGACCGCCCAGAAGCCGCCATCGAGACCGCCCTTGCGCATCCGGGGCAGGTCGACCTGGGTGAAATCGACGTCGACGTCGTGCGCGTCCTCGATCCGCCAGCCGGGAAGATCGAGCGAGGCCGGCGTGTCGAGATGGCTGTCGAGCGTGAGCATCGCCTGATGCCCGCGCCCTGCGGCGGTAACCGAAGACGCCGACAGCAGCAGGAACAGTGCCATCACCGCATGGACGGTCCGGTCATTGCTGCTGTTGCGTCTGCGCATCCCTGTCCCCCTGCGGTCCCGAAAATTGGTTCACCCTGGGAAGCTGCTTCCCGGCAAGTGACGACGACGGGACATGCGCAGTCGCGACCTCTGTTCCGTGCGCCGGCTCTGCTCGCTCACCTTCCGTCATCGGGCAAGCAGACCATGCGCAGGGCTCAATGTCCATGCGCGGTCCTGCGCATGGACCGGCTCAGCGGCAGAAGCTCCAGCCGCCACGCTTTGCCCCTGTTCGAGGTGGAGATGATCGCGGTGCAGCGCGTTATGGTCCGGCGACAGGACGGTGCCGAAACTGGCGCAGGCGCCGTCGCGGACCTCGCACTACGCCCGGCAGCCGCCAGATATCCGCAGCCTCCTACTGGAATCAGCGCCGCGCACCAACTCCGGCCACCGCGCTCCACAGCGCAACTGCGATGAGGAAGGCAAAAGCCATAGCCACAATGGCGAGGGGAAGCGACCCGGTCGCCCGCGCCGTCGCATGTCCCAACCACAGAAGCAGCAGCGCGAATATGGCCCGCCCTGTGGCGGACAGAGCCTGCCGGATTGCCGGCGCCTCGACCGGCACCGCCCGCCCGGCACAGGCCGCTCTTGTGCTTCCGACGACAGGATTCTGGATGGTGGTACGGCGCATGTCGATGACCCCTGGCATGGCACCCCCTGGTGCCTGGCAGCCCTTTAGCGGATCCCTTTTAGCGGATTAGAGTACCGATCGGTACATCACATCCGTAAATGCATCGTTGCCGAAATTGACCGTAGTGGCAGTGATGCCATGCACGAGGGGCAGGCAAAAAATCGCCGGGGAGACGGCCGACCTCGACGCTCAGACCGGGCCGATCCCCTCGACCGCGACCAGACTGGCACCGAACATGACCCCGTCGATCCGCACATGCTCGTCGAGCAGATGCTGCGGAATGCGGTCCATCTCCAGCCAATATTCCCCGCCATCCTCGCACCGCAGAGCAAAGCAATTGCTCTTGGCGATCAGGCGTCCCGTGCGTGCGAATCGACCCGGCGTCTTGTTCGGCATGTCGGCTCCCCCATCAGTTCAGGAGGCACCCTCTCCGAGTGACGAGACTATGCCGTTGCCGGCATGAGGCAAGCCCCATGAGCGCACAGACGCAACGAGCGCGCCCGCTGTGGCCTGGATGCAACGCTGTGGGAGAGTGGATGCCCCGTGAGGATTCGAACCTCAATTGACGGAGTCAGAGTCCGTAGTCTTACCTTTAGACGACGGGGCATCAAGGACAGAGCGGCGCACATAAGGAGGCTGTCGGCTGCTGTCAACTGATGTCGGGCGCGGTCTTGCCGTGGGCGTCATCTCCCATTACCGTCTGCGCCAAGTGCCATGCATCAGAATGTTGCATGGTGATGAAAGAGATCGAACACTATGGCGTCTGGCCCCAATCCAGACGTGTCGCGACCGCATGGACATGGCGGGCGCAGGACACGTACTCCGTCGCTGAACGGGCCTCCCCGCAACAGCTATGCCGCGCTCGACCTGGGCACCAACAATTGCCGCCTGCTGATCGCGCGACCGGCCGACGACGGTTTCGTCGTCGTCGATGCCTTTTCGCGGATCGTGCGCTTGGGTGAAGGACTGGCCGCAACCGGCATGTTATCCGAGGCGGCGATGGACCGTGCGGTCAGCGCATTGTCGGTCTGCGCGGACAAGCTGCGCCGGCGGCGCGTATCGCTGGTCCGCTCGGTCGCCACCGAAGCCTGCCGCCGCGCGGGCAATGGTCGCGAGTTCGTCCAGCGCGTCTATCGCGAGACGGGAATTGCGCTGGAGATCATCTCCCCCGAACAGGAAGCGCGGCTGGCCGTTCTCGGTTGCCATGCACTGCTCGAACCCGGCGAGGGCACCGCACTGGTCTTCGACATAGGCGGCGGCTCGACCGAACTGATCCTGATCGATGCCGATCATGAGCCCCCCCGCATCCTCGACTGGTTCTCGGCCCCCTGGGGCGTCGTTTCGCTGTCGGAAACGGTGCCCCACGCCGGCGACGACCGGGATTCGCTGCTCGACAGCTATGCAAGGATGCGCGCCCGCGTGAATGAGAGTTTCGCCGCCTTCGCCCCGAAGCTTGAAAGCGCTGGAAAGCCCGGTCGCCTGCTCGGCACCAGCGGGACGGTGACGACACTCGCCAGCGTCCATCTCGACCTGCCGAGCTACGACCGGCGGCTGATCGACGGACTGGTCGTGCCGGTTCCGGCGATGCGCGACATCAGCGCGCGGCTGGCGGGCATGACGGTCGAGCAGCGCGCCGAACTGCCCTGCATCGGGCATGAGCGCGCCGATCTCGTCGTTGCCGGTTGCGCGATTCTCGACGCCATATTGGACATCTGGCCGGCCGAGCGGCTGGGAGTCGCCGATCGCGGCATTCGCGAAGGCATATTGCGCTCGCTGATGGCGCGCGACCGCGCGAGGCTCGCTTCGTGAGCCGGGGCGGAAGCGGCGGCAAGCAGCGCGTCAAGACGGCCAAGGGCCGGACGGCAGCCTCGACGCGCTGGCTCGAACGGCAGCTCAATGATCCCTATGTCCGCAAGGCCAAGGCCGAGGGCTATCGCTCGCGCGCGGCCTATAAGCTGACCGAGCTCGACGAGCGCTTTCATTTCCTGCGCGGCGCCAAGCGGGTAATCGACCTCGGCATCGCACCGGGTGGCTGGACGCAGGTCGTGCGCAAGGTCTGCCCCCAGGCCGTCGTGGTGGGGATCGATCTGCTGCCGACCGATCCGATCGACGGCGCGATCATCCTGCAGATGGACTTCATGGCCGAGGAGGCCCCTGCCCTGCTCGCCGAGGCGCTGGGCGGGCCGGCCGACATCGTCCTTTCGGACATGGCCGCGAATACGGTAGGGCACCAGCAGACCGACCATCTGCGCACGATGGCGCTGGTCGAGGCCGGCTGCCAGTTTGCCAGCGAAGTGCTGCGGCCGGGCGGAACCTATGTCGCCAAGGTCCTGGCGGGCGGCGCCGACCACAGCCTGGTGGCCGAGCTCAAGCGGCTGTTCACCACGGTCAAACATGCCAAGCCACCGGCGAGCCGCAAGGACTCGTCCGAATGGTATGTGATCGCACAGGGATTCAAGGGCGTCGTCGGATCGAACGCCATCCCGGACGAGACGCCGGAAGGCTGATTCCAGAAGGATGATCGGGGTCAGCGTATCCGGATGATCTGACCGGGCCTTGCGCCACCCTGATGGGCGGGGCAGCTCGCCCGCCGGAACTGCTTGTCGAGGCAGAGCCAGAC
>JAIYAJ010000249.1 GCA_027489105.1 Zymomonas sp.
CATGCTCGATTTCCCGCGCTGGAAAATCTGGTCGATCTGCCTCGCGCTCGCGATCGGCGTATTGATCTCGATCCCGACCTTCATTCCCGAATCGGTGGCGCAGCGCTGGGGCATCGGCAGCATGCCGCGCGTCAATCTGGGTCTCGACCTTTCGGGCGGCAGCCATCTGATGCTCGAGGCGGACACCACCGACCTCGCCAAACAGAATCTGATCCGCATGGAAGAACTGGTCCGCACCGAGATGCGCCGGGCCGACCCGCCGATCGCGATCGGCGACATTTCGACGACGGGAGGCCGCCTCTCCTTCTTCGTTCGCGATGGAGCGCGCGTCGATGCTGCGGTCGAGCGGCTGCGGACGCTGACCCAGCCTTCGGGCATGACCGGCCAGCGCGACTGGAACGTCCAGGTCGTCGATTCGACCCGCGTGGTGCTGACCCCGACCGAAGCCGGCCTCGCCCAGGCCACCGACGCCGCGATGCAGGTCGCGACCGAAGTCGTCCGCAAGCGCATCGACGAGATGGGCACCCGCGAACCGACGATCATCCGCCAGGGCGCCGAGCGCATCGTCGTCCAGGTTCCCGGCCTCCAGGATCCCGCGGCTCTGAAGGCACTGCTCGGCAAGACCGCCAAGCTCGAATTCAAGCTGGTCGACCTCACCGCCAATCCGCAGGACGTCGCCCAGGGGCGCGCACCGGTGGGCAGCGAAATCATCCCCTATCCCGACAACCCTTCGGGTGTCCCGCTGATCGCGGTCAAACGCCGTGCGATGCTGACCGGCGACGAACTGATCAATGCACAGCTCAGCTATAATCAGCAGACCAACGAACCGGTCGTGTCGATCACCTTCAACAGCGAAGGCGGCCGCAAATTCGCGCGCGTTACGCAGGAGAATGTGAACAAGCCCTTCGCGATGATCCTCGACGGCAAGGTGCTGTCGGCGCCGAACATCAATGAGCCTATCCTGGGCGGTCAGGCGCAGATTTCGGGCCGCTTCACCACCGACAGCGCCAACGAACTCGCCATCGCGCTGCGCTCGGGCAAACTGCCGGTCGCGCTTAAGGTGGTCGAGGAACGCACCGTCGGTCCCGATCTCGGCGCCGATTCGATCCGCGCCGGCACGATCGCCAGCGCGATCGCCGCCATCGCCGTCGTGATCTTCATGTTCGTCAGCTATGGCCGCTTCGGCTTCTATGCCGACCTCGCCGTGGTCATAAACATCTTCGTGATCCTCGGCGTGATGGCGCTGCTCAACGCGACGCTCACCCTGCCCGGCATTGCCGGCTTCGTGCTCACCATCGGTACGGCGGTCGACGCCAATGTGTTGATCAACGAGCGCGTGCGCGAGGAACTCCGGCGCGGCCGGTCGCCCACCCAGGCGGTCGAGCATGGCTATAAGGAAGCCAGCCGCACCATCTTCGAGGCCAATGTGACCCATGCGATCGCGGGCATCATCATGTTCCTGCTCGGCTCGGGCCAGGTAAAGGGCTTCGCGGTCGTGCTGCTGATCGGCATCGCCACCTCGGTCTTCACCGCCGTCGTCTTCACCCGCATGCTGGTAGCGCTGTGGCTGCGTCGCACGCGCCCCGCGTCCCTCCACATCTGATCGGAAACAGTGCCATGCGTCTGCTGAAACTGGTTCCCGACAATACCAATATCGGATTTGTCCGGCTCCGCTTCGTCGCCTTCATCCTCACCGCGCTGCTGACCATCGCCGCCATCGGCGCGGTCGCCACGCGCGGGCTCAACATGGGCGTCGACTTTGTCGGCGGCCTGATGATCGAGGCGAAGTTCTCGACCCCGCCCTCGCTCGACGCGGTGCGCAGCAATATCGACGCGCTCGGCGTTGGCACCAGCTCGCTCCAGCAGTTCGGCGACCCGGGCACGATCTCGATCCGCCTGCCGGTGCCGGAGAGCAGCGATGCGGGCGCGACCAACGCCGTGGTCAACAAGGTCTCGGCCTCGCTCAAGGGCCAGTTTCCGGGGGTCGCCTTCACCCGCACCGACACGGTCTCGGGCAAGGTTTCGGGCGAGCTGATTCAGAATGGCGTGCTCGCCGTCGTGCTCGCGGTGCTCGGCATCGCAGTTTTTTCCTGGCTGCGCTACGAGTGGCAGTTCGGCGTGTCGACCTTCGTCGCGATCGTCCACGACGTGCTGATGACGTTGGGCTTTTTCGCGGTGACTCAGCTCGAATTCGACCTGAACATCGTCGCGGCGGTGCTCACGATCGTGGGCTATTCGATCAACGACAAGATGGTCATCGACGACCGCATCCGCGAAAATATGCGCAAGTTCCGGCAGATGGACATGAAGGCGCTGATCGACCTGTCGGTCAACGAGACGCTGCCGCGCACGGTCATGACCTCGGTCACCGTGTTCCTTGCGCTCGGCGCGCTGCTGCTGTTCGGCGGCCATGTGCTGCGTGGCTTTGCGGCTGCGATGTTGCTGGGCGTCGTCGTCGGCACCTATTCGTCGATCTACGTCTCCTCCTCGCTGCTGATCAGCCTGGGCCTCCAGCCGCTGCGCATTGCCAAGCCGGAGTCCGGACGCCCCGAAGCCGAGCGCGTCGGGCCCTAAGGCACGGGCGATGGTGACCTTCGATCGCGAGGAAGCGCCGGGAGGGCCGACGATACGCGGCTTTTCCGGTACCGCCTTCCGCGTTCAGGACCGGATCGTTCCCGGCGGGTTGTGGCTGACGCCCGACAACGCCCTCGACTGGTCGCCGCCAGCCATCGCCGATCTGCGCGCTTCGCATGTCGAAGCTCTGATCGACACCACCCCGCCCCCCGAGTTCCTGTTGCTCGGCACCGGCCCGACGATCGTCCGGCCAAGCCCGGCCTTAGTCGCGGAGATCGAGGCGCGTGGCTATGGTGTCGAGGTGATGGACAGCCGCACTGCCGCACGCGCCTGGAATGTGCTGCGCGGTGAGGACCGCTGGATCGTCGCGGCGCTGATGCCGCTCTGACCGGTCAGCGGCGTGCCGCGACCAGCCCCGACAGATGATCGAACAGCGCAGCGCTGTTCCTTTCCCATGTGAAGTCCGCGACGGTCGAGCGAACGACGGCCGGCTCGGGCTTCGCGGCCAGCACCTCCGCTATTCCAGCCGCAAAGGCCTCGGCCGTACGATCCACGATCCGGCCGGCCTCGGGCCGCATCACCACATCGCGCGCGCCCCCGACATCGGTGATCACGACCGGTGTGCCGCAGGACAGCGCCTCGACCCAGACATTTGCGAGCCCCTCCGACGCCGACGCAAGCGCCATGACGTCCGCTGCCGACAGCAGCGCCGGCAAGTCGGCATGGGGCAAGGCGCCCAAGAGCCGCACCCGATCCTGCAGGCCAGCACTGGCGATCCGGTCCGCCAGCCTGTCTCCATCGGGTCCCTGGCCGGCAATCATCAGGGTGACGCCGGGCAAGGCCGTCATGGCCTCGATCACCAGATCATGCCCCTTGAGCGGGATCAGATTGCCGATGCTCACCACAAGCGGTCCATCGACGCCGAGGGCAGCCTTCGCCTCCCCGCGCGGCATCGGTGCGAACAGGCTCTGGTCGACCCCGGTGTGGTGAAAGCGAATCCGGTCGGCGGGAAGGCCGAGCGCGATCATGTCGGCGCACAGGGCAGCCGAGACCGCGAGCATACCGTCCGCCGCCCGCCCCGCGCGAACGATCTGGTCGCGACAGCCCTTCTGCCGCCCCCAGAAATGAATGTCGCTGCCGCGCGCCTTGATCGACACGGGCACCCCGAATCGCTTCCCCAGCGCGATCGCGGCCGGCCCATCCGGATAGAAGAACTCGGCATCGATCACATCGAATGCGAAATCGCGCCGGATCCGCGCGAGCAGCGGCGCGACGGTCCGGCCCAGGCTCCACGGGTTGATCCGTCCGCCCACGCCCGGAACGGTCGGGAAGCGCGGCCGATAGACGTCGACCCCGTTCCGCAGTTCGCGTTCGGGCAGGTCGACCACCGTGCGATAGGCCGACAGCCAGCGCCCGGCACCGAAAGGCGGCAAAGCAAAGGGCGCGACCACTCTCACCTCTACGTCGTTCCTCGACGCGAGCGCCAGCGTCTGGCGTTCGACGAAACCGCCGAAGCCGGGTCGCGCGTCGCTGGGGTAGAGGCTGGACAGGGTCAGAACGCGAAGCATCGCCCCTTCTTAGCGTCTCGGCGCGGCGTTGCAGCCCTCCTTTGTCGCGGCCATTGCGGCGGCTGCGATTGCCCCCTAAAGAAGCCAGCCTATGCTGCGTAAAGTCCTCCGTCCGATCGCGTTGCTGGCAGCCGCCGCTTCCCTCATTCCGTTGGCCGGCTGCGCCACCGGCAAGAACAAGGGCGACACCAAATATGTCGCCCGCGATGTGGACACGCTCTACAACGCGGCGAAGGAACGGCTGGACCGGCACCAGTACAAGCTCGCTGCCGCGCTGTTCGACGAAGTCGAGCGCCAGCATCCCTATTCGGTCTGGGCGCGCCGCGCCCAGCTGATGAGCGCCTTTTCCTATTATCTGGCCAAGCAATACACGCCGGCGATCGCCTCGGCCCAGCGCTTCATCTCGATCCACCCCGGCAATCGCGACGCGCCTTACGCGCTCTACCTGATCTCCATGGCCTATTATGAGCAGATCCAGGACGTTACGCGCGACCAGAAGCTGACCCAGCAGGCGCTCGACGCGCTCAACGAACTGATCCGCCGCTACCCCGATTCGCGCTACGCCGCCGATGCCCGGGTGAAGGTCGACCTGGTGAAGGATCACCTCGCCGGCAAAGAAATGGAGATCGGCCGCTTCTACCAGCGTCGCGGCGACTGGCTTGCCTCGGTGATCCGTTTCCGTGCGGTCGTCGATCAATATGACACGACCAGCCACGCGCCCGAGGCGCTGATGCGGCTGACCGAAAGCTATCTGGAACTGGGCGTGCCTGCGGAAGCCGAGCGCACCGCCGCCGTGCTGGGCGCCAATTATCCCGGCAGCAAATGGTATGAGCACGCCTACAAGCTCGTCCAGAAGTCCGCAAAAGAGGGCTGAAGCCCGTCCCGCCGCCGGGCCGTCAAGGCGCCCGGCGGATAGCCGCAGTGGCGGCATCATCATTTCGTTAACCACCTCTCCCGTATGACGAATCTGCCGGATTTCTCCGGTTTGGAACACTCGGGATTTCGCTGATTCGATGACGCGCGCAGCATCCAGCCTCTCCGGTGACGAAGTCGCCGCGCTGATGGACGAGCTCGGCGATATTTCCTTCGACCAGAAGGAGGTCGCGCCGCGGTCCAAAGTGAGCCAGATGCGCGACGTCGAGCCCTATCAGCTTGGCCAGCGCAAGGATCGCCCGGCCGCCCATCTGGTCCATCTCGAGCGGATGAACGAGCGTGTCGCCCGGCGCCTGCGCGACGTGATCGAACCGATCGCGCAGACCCGCAGCCGCGTCGAGGCCAATCCGCTCGAAACCCGCCGTTTCGACGAATGGCAGCGTAACCAGGCCGATTATATGAGCCTGAGCCTGTTCCGCATCCGCCCCGGCAAAGGCATGATGATGATGGTGATGGAGCCCGGCTTCATCGCCAACATGGTCGACGCCTTCTACGGCGGTACCGGCAGCGGGCTTGCGGCGAAGTCCGGCGAGTTCACCCCGTCGGAGCAGCGCCTGCTGAAGCGGATCGTCGCGGGCATCGCCGACGTGCTGACCAAGAGCTGGGGCGAGACCTATCCGCTCGAATTCGAGCTCTCGACCCACGAAACCAACGCCGCCTTCGTCAACATGGTCCGCGCCGACGAAGCGGTGGTGGTGCAGAGCTTCACGGTCAAGCCCGGCCTGGCCAAGTCGACCCGCATCGAGATCCTCTATCCGCTGTCGATGCTGCAGCCGATCGAGGATGAGATCGCCGCGCGGGCCCAGGCCGGCCCCGCCGCCGAAGACAGCGAGTGGCAGGACAAGCTGTTCTCCGCCCTCGAGAACGTCTCGCTGCCCGTCCGGTCGGTTCTGGCACGCCCCGAAATCACCGTTGCCCAGCTGCTCGCCCTGAAGGCGGGCGACGTCATCCCTATCACTTTGTCGCAGACGGTTCCCCTGCTGGTCGGCAATCGGCGCTTCGCCGAAGGCACGATCGGTGAGCAGGATGGCCGCGCCGCGATGATGATCGAGACCATCAACAAGGAAAGCCTGAGATGAGCGATATGTCCGATGTTCCCGTCGTCCCCGGGAGCGCCGAGCTGTCGATGCCCGCCAACCTCCGCCTGCTGTCGGATATCCCGCTGCGCCTGTCGGTCGAGGTCGGCAGCACGTCGCTGCGGCTGGCCGAACTGATGGAGCTGAATGCCGGCAGCGTGGTCGAGCTGGACCGCCAGGCGAACGAGCTGCTCGACATCATGGTCAACGGCACGCTCGTCGCGAAGGGCGAGGTAGTGACAGTGAACGGAAAGTTCGGGATAAGGGTCGTCGATGTTGTCGCCGCCGACGCGCGGCTCTCGGGAATCGAACGCCGACAATGATGCTGGATTACCTGTTGCGCTTGCTGCTGCTCGTCCCCCTGGTGGGCGGGCTCGCTTATGGTTCGCTATGGCTGTGGAGGAAGCTCCAGCCCGGCATGGCGATCGGCAACAGGGACAGGGTCCTCAAGGTCGTCGACGCGATCCCGATGGGCGCGACCGGACGCCTCGCCGTGGTCGAATTCGCCAACCGCCACATCCTCATTTCCGTATCGCGCGGACGGATCGAAAAGATCGCCGAGGCGCCGGCCGATGGGGCTTTCGTTCTGCCGGACGATATTTAGGCGGCGAGCTTATGAATGGCCCGTCCATATCCAAGGGATGGTAGGCTTGCTCGATCTCGGTGGGGACATCATGATCTATGCGCCACTGACAGTTGTCTTGGGTTGCCCTGTACGAACCATCTGCCCGGTAAATGCCAACATCGGTACCGTGTTCGCATTCGCAGCATCAATCGGCCTTATTAAGTGTCGAGTCTGAGAGGAACGCCCACTTGCCTGTTGGGAAATCGGCTGCTGGGGTGAAGCGGTTTCGCGAGGTGCTATCTCGGTGCCGAGAAGCGCCAGTACACTTGCAGTCACTTATTCCAATTTTACTAATTGCAGTTCATTTTGTCGGTGGTTGGCTTGGGGCGGGCGATGCTAATCTTAATTTTGAGTCTAATTCTAAGAGGATTACTGATTGCCGCGTTCTGCGCCGCGGTCACTGCTGCGTGTACCAATGATATTTCGAAGAATTTAAGATTTTACGGGAGATTGAAGGCTGCATACCCATCATGGTTAGTAGCTATTTTCGTTCTGTTTGGAGTTTATTATATAGCAGGATTAAATGGCCAACCTGCCAACAGCGTCCCCGCTATTTTAATTATCGTAATATTGATAGGCGGAGGGTGGGCAGCCTTGCTATCAGTTCGCAATGCTCGCTTGCGATAGCCGCGACTAATTATCCGCTTGGTTCGCCGGTTTAGGGAGAGCGGCGCTCGCTTGGTGCCGGCAATGGATATGACGCTGCTCTGAAAAGCCTTCGACCCAAAGCCTAAGACGAGCGGGCGACACTTACCGCCCGCCCCCCAGTCAGGCGCTCTCTTCCAGCCCTTTTGCGTTGCGATGCAACGCCGCCAGCACGGTCGCGACGATCGAATCCGCATCCAGCCCCGCCTCGGCATATTGCCGCTCGGGCTTGTCATGGTCCTGGAAGATGTCGGGCAGGCGCATAGTGCGCAGCTTCAGGCCGGAATCGATCAGCCCCATGTCCGACGCCAACGTCAGGACATGCGCGCCGAAGCCGCCGACGGCGCCTTCCGCGATCGTGATCGCCACCTCATGGGTGGTCAGCAGCCGCTGGACGAGCGCCTCGTCGAGCGGCTTGGCGAAGCGCAGGTCGGCGACGGTCGTCGACAGGCCGAGGGCTTCGAGCTGATCGGCGGCGGTGATCGCATCGGCCAGGCGCGTGCCGAGCGACAGGATCGCGACCTTCTTGCCCTCGCGGACGATCCGGCCCTTGCCGATCTCCAGCCGCTCGGGAACGACAGGCATATCCACGCCCGTGCCGTTGCCGCGCGGATAGCGCAGAGCGATCGGGCCGCTGTCGTGCAGCGCAGCCGTGTGGACCATATGGATCAGTTCAGCTTCGTCGGCCGCCGCCATCACCACCATGTTCGGCAGGGTCGCCAGATAGGTGATGTCGAAGCTGCCGGCATGGGTCGCACCATCGGCACCGACGAGGCCCGCCCGGTCGATCGCGAAGCGCACCGGCAGATTCTGGATCGCCACGTCGTGGACGATCTGATCATAGGCGCGCTGCAGGAAGGTCGAGTAGATCGCGCAGAACGGACGGAAACCCTGCGCGGCGAGTCCCGCCGCGAAGGTCACCGCATGTTGCTCGGCGATACCGACATCGAAGAGGCGCTCCGGGAAAGCCTTGGCGAATTTGTCGAGGCCAGTGCCCGACGGCATCGCCGCCGTGATTGCGCAGATCTTGTCGTCGCGCTCGCCAGCGGCGACCAGCGCATCGGCAAAGACGCCGGTATAGCTGGGCGGCCCCGGAGGCGCCTTGTCCTGCACGCCCGACACAACGTCGAACTTCTGCACGCCATGATATTTGTCGGCAGCCGCCTCGGCCGGGCCATAGCCCTTGCCCTTCTTGGTCACGACATGGATCAGGATCGGGCCGTGATCGCTGTCGCGGACATTCTCCAGGATCGGCAGCAGATGGTCGAGATTATGGCCGTCGACCGGCCCCACATAATAAAAGCCCAGTTCCTCGAACAGCGTGCCGCCGGTCGCCATGCCACGGGCATATTCCTCGGACCGTTTCGCCAGCTCGTGAATCGGGCGCGGTAGGCGCTGCGCCAGCCGCTTGGCGAACTCGCGCATCGACAGGAAGGGACGCGACGAGACGATCTTGGCGAGATAGGCCGACAGCGCGCCGACGGGGGGCGCGATCGACATGTCATTGTCGTTGAGGATGACGATCAGGCGGTTGCCGGCCTGCCGCGCATTGTTCATCGCCTCATAGGCCATGCCGGCCGACATGGCGCCGTCGCCGATCACCGCGATCGCGCGGCCCGGCTTGCCCGCCAGCTTGTTCGCGACGGCGAAGCCCAGCGCGGCGGAGATCGAGGTCGAACTGTGCGCCGCCCCGAACGGATCATATTCGCTCTCGCTGCGCTTGGTGAAGCCGGACAGGCCCCCGCCCTGGCGCAGGGTGCGTATCCGGTCGCGACGACCGGTCAGGATCTTGTGCGGATAGGCCTGGTGGCCGACGTCCCAGATCAGGACATCCCTGGGCGTCTCGAACACATAATGGAGCGCCACGGTCAGTTCGACCACGCCGAGTCCGGCGCCGAGATGGCCGCCGGTCACCGAAACGGTGGAGATCATTTCCTCGCGCAGTTCGTCGGCCACTTGCCGCAGATCGGCATGTTTGAGCCGGCGAAGGTCGGAAGGCGACGAGACGGTGTCGAGAAGCGGTGTTACGGGCCGATCGTTCATCCGCTTTGCTTTAGACCGAATATCCGGAGGTGCCTAGCCATAGTGTCCAAAGGAACGGACAGTTGGGAAGCAACGCCTCAGGCGACGTCACCCTCGGAACAGGCCGCGCAGCTGCCTCGCACCTCGATGACCGGACGAAGCCGCGTGAAACCCGCCTTCTCGGCCGCCTGCCGCACTGCGCCGGTCAAGCCGTCGTCGTCGACATGGCTGGCCTGCCCGCAACTGTCGCAGACGAGGAAGATGCAGTCATGCGCGCAGTCGGGATGGGTGTTCGCGATATAGGCGTTGGCGCTCTCGACTCGCCGGGCGAGGTTGGCGGCTACGAAGACGTCGAGGATGCGATAGACGCTGTTGGCCGCGACGCGGCGGCCCGTCACCTTGGAGACGGATTCGGCGAGGTCATAGGCAGATGCCGGCTTGGCCGAACCGCTCAGCGCCGCGAATATCTGCGCACGCATCGGCGTCCACTGTTCGCCAGCCCGCTCGAACGCCCGCTGGGCAGCTTCCGCCAGCGATTCGCCTTCGTGATGCTCATGATGATGCGCTGCGCTCATGGGCGAGCATGTAAGCCGCCCCGCCCGCCGCTACAAGCCTCGGGCAGCGGCCCTGCGGTTGAGGAGGTGAGCGATGGCGACGCAACTGACGCCGGCCATGGTGAAACCCGCTTCCCAGAGTCCGTGCGGGACGCTCAGGGCCGCCGCCATCTGCGCGATGCCGAGCGTGCCCAGCAGCATCGGCCCCCGGCGGCGATGCTGGGCGAAGCCGCGCCCGAGACCGATGATCGCGAGGACAAGGGCAAGGACGAGACCGGCCTCATGGATCGCCGGATGCAGCAGCGCGCCGCCAGCTGCAGCAAGCATCGTCACGAAGATCACGCTGGCCGCGCAATGGACGAAACAGATCGCCGACAGGCCGATGGCCAGGCGGTCGAACAGGTCACGTCGGGGATTGGCGCGATTCACGAGCATACTCCGCAGGGGCCATGCCATGCCTGACCGCTCGTTACAACATATCATGTCCCAAAGGGCGGCTTTCAATCCCCCGCATCGAGCTTTCCTTCGGCCAACAGGCGCCGCAACGCGACCTTGTCGAGCTTGCCCGTCGCGGTGTGGGGCAGCGATTCGACGAAGATGATCCGCTCGGGGAGCCACCACTTCGCCACGCGGCTCTCCAGAAAGGCGCGCAGCCCTGCCGCGTCGACCGTGCTGCCGGGCTTCCGCACCGCCACCACCAACGGGCGTTCGCCCCATTTTGCGTCGGCAATGCCGATCGCTGCAGCTTCGACCACATCCTCATGGCCTGACGCCTGATTTTCGAGTTCGACCGAAGAGATCCACTCGCCGCCCGACTTGATCACGTCCTTGGTGCGGTCGGTGATCTGCATATAGCCATAGCCGTCGATCGTCGCGAGATCGCCCGTATCGAACCAGCCATCGGGGTCGAGCACATCGCCCCCAGCCCGCTTGAAATAATCGCGGACGACCGCGCAGCCACGCACCATCAGCCGGCCGGCGGTCTTGCCGTCGCGGGGAAGCTCGTGACCCTCCTCGTCGACAGTGCGCATCGCAACACCATAGAAGCCGGCGCCCTGCTTGAGCTTCATCGCGCGCCGTTCCTCGACGCTCAGCCCCTCCATGCCGGGCTTCGTCGTGCCGAAGGACCCGATCGGACTCATCTCGGTCATGCCCCAGGCATGGAACAGCTCGATTCCGAACTCCGCCTCGAACGCCTCGATCATCCAGGCCGGGCAGGCCGCGCCGCCGACCACGACCCGTTCCAGCGCGGAAGGCTTCCTTCCCCGACGACGCAATTCGTCGATCAGCCCGATCCACACCGTCGGCACGCCTGCGGTGCAGGTCACGGCCTCCTCCTCCAGCAGATCGCACAGGCTGGCCCCGTCCAGCCTCGGCCCCGGCATGACCAGCTTGGCGCCTGTCATCGGCGCGGAGAAGGCGATCGACCAGGCATTGGCGTGGAACATCGGCACGACCGGAAGCACGCAACTGGTCGCGCGGAAGCCGAGCACATCGGCGCCATGCGCCGTCAGCGAATGGAGGACGTTCGACCGATGGGTGTAGATCACCCCCTTGGGCGCGCCCGTCGTGCCCGACGTGTAGCAGAGACCGACCGGCGCCGTTTCCGGCACGTCGACCCAGCGGAAGCCGGCATCGCCACCGGCAACGAGATCCTCGTAGCACAGCGCGTCGAGGCTGGTTTCAGGCATGTGCGCGCGATCCGTCATGAGGATCAGCGTGCGGCCGCGCAGACAGCGGTCACGCAGCCTTTCGAGCTGCGGCACGAAGCTCAGGTCGGCGAACAGCAGCCGGTCGTCGGCATCCTCGACGATCCAGGCGATCTGATCGTCGGACAGGCGCGGATTGATCGTGTGATAGATCGCCCCGACCCCCGCGATGCCATACCAGAGTTCGAGATGGCGATGCGTGTTCCAGGCCAGCGTCGCCACGCGATCCCCGGTGCCGACACCAAGACGCTGGAGCGCGGACGCCACCTGCCGTGCGCGCCCGGCGATCGACGCATAATCGGTGCGATGGATCGATCCTTCGACCAGCCGGCTGACGACTTCGCGACTGCCATGCTCGCGCTCGGCATGATCGATGATCGACGAAACCAGCAGGGGCCAATCCTGCATGCCACCTTCCACCAAGCTTCACATCCTCTGTCTGCCTGCGGTCTGTGCCGCTCGTGGCAGGGTTCGCCAATTGCGCCGCGCCCGCAAGTAACAAAAGATGGACGGGTTCAGTCTTCGCCCGGCCGGAGCGCATCCAGATCGGACGGTCGGTTGATGTTGGCGATGCCGTCCCAGGAGATACGCTGGGCGCCGACCCGGTCCGCCCAGACCCGCACCGCATGTTTGCGATCTTCGCCGAGGAATGCGTCGAGGTCGGGCGCGAGGCTTGTCGGCCATGCGCCGATGACGGGCAGTGTCGCCAGATAGGCAGGCCAGTCCGATTGCAGCAACCGCGCGAACAGCCCGGCCGGCAGGCGCGGCGTATCGCAACCGACGCTGATCACTCCATCGAATCCTTGGGTCCGGCCGTGATGGAGCGCGGCGCACAGGCCGCCGAGCGGACCCATGTCGGCGGCGGGGCGGTCCGGAATGAACAGGCTCCCCTGCCCCGCCCGGCCACAGATCGCCACCTGCTCGACCCAGGGTTGCAGCGCCTCGATCGCATGATCGATCAGCGCCACCCCGTGCAGGGGGGCGATCGCTTTGTCCGATCCGAATCGCGTCGACCGTCCTCCGGCGAGCACCGCCCCCAGCAAGCGTCTGGTCATGCGAGCAGCATCGCGTCCCCTCGCGCCAGGACGACGAGGCGCAGCCCCGCTTCCCGTGCACGGTCGACCGCAAGGGCGGTCGGAGCGGAGATCGCCACCAAAGTGGGGCAGCCTGCCAGCGCAGCCTTCTCGACCAGTTCGAACGAGCAGCGCGAGGTGACGAGGGCAAAGCCGCCATCCCACCCCTGCCCTGCCCGCGCCATGGCGCCGATCAGCTTGTCGAGCGCATTGTGCCGGCCGACATCCTCGCGCACCAGACGGATCTCCCCGTCCGGTCCGCACGAGGCCGCCGCATGCATCGCCCCCGTCGCGCGGTTGAGCGGCTGCTTGTCGGCCAGCGCAGCCACCGCGCGGAACAGGGCCGCATCGGCCGGGGGCGGGCCTGCTTCGACGAGCGGCAGCGGGCGCAGCGCCTGTTCGAGATTTTCGATCCCGCACAGCCCGCAGGAGGATTCGGACAGGCGGTGGCGCACACGATCGGCCACGCGCGGCCGGCATTCGGGGGCGAGCGATGCGCGCAGGATGATGCCCCGGTCGACAGCATGCGCTGAAATTTCGGCGATCTGATCGGGTCGATCGATCAGCCGCTCTGCAAGACTGAAGCCCAGCACGAGCTCGTCGAGATCCGCAGGGGTCGCCATCAGCACCGCATAGCCGAGCCCGTCATATTCGATCGCGACCGGCGTCTCTTCCGCGACGCACCGCGAAATCGGCTCGCCCGGTGCCGAGGCCGTGATCCGCGTGAAGGCGCGCTCGCCCAAGGGCGGAATGCTGGTCATGACCGGACGCCGTCTCCGCCATCGTCACTGCCAATCGGGCAGCGAAATCGTCCTGACAGGCGAAGGAAGGCTTGGGAAGAGGCGAGGGTCAGCCTCGCAGCGTCGGCCTTAGCGGCTATGGAAAGCCGTCAGCGCCACCGGCCGCACGCCGATCACCCGGTCGAGCTTGACAACCGAATAGTCGACATCCTCGTCGTCGCGCTGGCTGCCGTCGGACCAGGGCGCGTGGATATGCCGGATGCGCGCTGCGACGCGCACGCTGCCATCGGGATTGTCGAGCTGGAACAGGCAGTTCGCCGGATCGAGGCCCGCTTCTCCGGCCAGCGCGACGCTGCCCTCGGTGACCACGGTGTCCGACCCGCCGACCACCCAGCCGATGGTTTCGACCAGCACCTCGCGCGATCCGGCCGACAGGCAGACGAGGCGTCCAACGCCGGTCGCTTCGCTGTCCATCGGCCGGATCGGCTGTTCGACGCTGATCACCGGGCGATAGGCCGGGACCATGGCGTGAGCGCCACCCGAGGTCAGGCCTGCCGCAACGGTGGCGGCGGCCAGCAGACCGGTAACCGTATGAGCCAGCGGAGACGTTCGAGACATGGCGTTCGCGTCCTCGTCGTGGCGGTTGCGTCGGGGGGACGAAAGCGCCGGTGATGATGGTGACGAGCTATAGGGCAGCACCTTGGACGAGTTGCTAAAGAACATGGTTTCCCAAGGGTTAACGTCGCTTTTCCGGTTTCGGAGCGGCGATTTTGCGGCATAGACCCGATCCGGCTGTGCCGAAGATCACCGTCCGCTGCGGGAAGCCGCTCCATGGACAGGGGATCGATAATAGTCCCGCCAAACTTTTCTGGACAAGGAGCGTGCCAGAGCGGCAAACCGCAGGGGAAAGCAGGGGTGCACAGGCGAGCGGTGGGGAGGCGGACGAGCGAATGACAAACGTCGTGACCGCAGCTTTTCCGTGACCGAGATGAAGCCCGTCGAAACTGCCCGGGGTGCGGCGGCGGCGCAGCCTTCTGGGCGGACGCTGTTCTGGCGGCTGGTCTGGCTCTACCAGGGCGGCTGCGCGGCAGCGATCGTGATCACGCTGGCGCTGGTGCTGTTCGGCCTCGAATTCAGCCTCGATCAATGGCTGATCATGATCGCGATGATGCCGATCGTCGTCGCCATCTACAATCTGTCGGACGTCTATCTGATCGTCCGCCATTACCGACCGATCGGGGCAGCGCTCGAATATCTCGATCAGGGCCGGGAGCCGCCACGCGACGTGGCGTCGGCAGCGGTCGTGCGCGCGCTCAACCTCCCCTTCTATTCCTTCATGCGGGTTACCTTCCTCCACGGCCCACTTGTCACGGTCATGGTCTGCATCGTCCTGCCCGCCGCCAATCTGATCGTCGATGCCGGCTATGAGATATGGCAGGTCACCGTGTTCGCGGCGACCACCTTGTTCTTCGCTTCGCCGACCCACGCCATTTTCGAATATTTCGGCGTCAGCCGGGCGGTCGTACCGACCATCGTGCGCCTGTCCGAGGTGCTGGAAGGCGGCCTGCCCCCGGAATATCAGGCCCGCCTGATCTCGATCCGCCTGAAGAGCAAGCTGCTCTACCTGACGATCTTCGTCGCTGCCTTGCCGCTGGTCTTCTTCGCCGCATCGATCATCTTCAAGGTCCAGCGGATGTTCGTGCTGGAGGGCATCGACCCGACCGCCGAAATGATGATGCCGCTCTACATCTGGATCGTCGGCGTGGTGTGCATCTGCATGCTCGGCGGCGTGATGATGGCGCTGCTCACCGCCCGCGAAGTCTCCCGATCGGCCAGCCGGCTGATCGACGAAATGCGCATGGTCGAGCGCGGCGATCTGGAGCGGGTCCGGCTGCAGGTGGTTTCGACCGACGAATATGCCGACATCTTCCGCGGCTTCCAGCACATGGTAGAGGCGCTGCGCGAGGAGCAGCTGATCCTGGAGGTCAGCAACGACCTCGCGGGCGAACTGAAACTCGAAATATTGATCGCGCGGATCATGCGAACGACCGCCGAACTGCTCAACGCCGAGCGCTCCACCCTGTTCGTCTATGACAAGAAGACCGACGAGCTCTTCTCGCTGTTCGCCGAGGGCGACCATATCCGCGAGATCCGCATCCCCGCGAACCGGGGGATCGCGGGCGCGGTGTTCAGCAGCGGCATCGCCGAGAACATCGCCGATCCCTATGCCGATTCGCGCTTCAACCCCGATGTCGACAAGGCGACCGGTTTCGTCACCCGCTCGATCCTGTGCCAGCCGATCTTCGACAAACATGGTGGGCGGATCGGCGTCACGCAGATATTGAACAAGCGCGATGCGGCCGCCTTCACCGCGAAAGACGAGGCGCGGCTGCGCGCCTTCTCCGCCCAGATCGCGGTCTGTCTGGAGAATGCCCGGCTGTTCGACGACGTGCTCTACATGAAAAATTACAATGAGAGCATTCTGAAGAGCACCTCGAACGCGGTGATAACCTTCGACGACGAGGGTCGGATCGTCACCAGCAACGAAGCGGCGCAGCAGTTGATGGACGCCCCCGACGGACTGATCGGCGTTCCCGCCCGCACCGCCTTCTCCGGCGCCAATGAATGGATCGCCGAGCGACTGGAGCGTACCGATCGCGACCGCGAAACCTATCTGGCGGTCGATGCCGAATTGGTCGGCGCCGATGGGCGCGCCTCGTCGATCAACCTTACCGCTGCCCCGCTGGTCGACGCCAATGATGCGGTGATCGGATCGATGCTGGTGATGGAGGACATCACCACCGAGAAGCGCGTCCGCTCGACCATGGCGCGCTACATGTCGAAGGAGGTCGCCGACCAGCTGCTCGAGGCCGGCGAGAGCGAATTGTCGGGTAAGGACCAGACGGTCTCGATCCTCTTCTCCGACGTGCGCGGCTTCACGACAATCGCCGAGCGGATCGGCGCGCGCGACACGGTGACGATGCTCAACAGCTATTTCACCGAGATGGTAGACGTCATCTTCGCCAATAAGGGCATTCTCGACAAATATATCGGCGACGCGATCATGGCGCTGTTCGGAGCCCCCTTCGCCGGTGCCAATGATGCCGACAACGCTCTGGCCACGGCCAACCAGATGCTGGTGGCGCTCGCCGCGCTCAACCGGAAGCGCGTCAATGCTGGCGAACCGCCGATCGACATCGGCCTGGGCATCAGCACCGGCGACGTGATCGTCGGCAATATCGGTTCGATCAAGCGGATGGAATATACCGTCATAGGCGACAGCGTGAACCTCGCCTCGCGGCTGGAGGGCGCGAACAAGGCCTATGGCTCGAAGATCCTCTTCTCCGAATTCACCCATGCGCGGCTCGCCGATCCGCAGCTGGTCCGCGAGATCGATCTGATCCGGGTCAAGGGCAAGGACTTCCCCGTCGGCGTGTATGAATCGCTGGGCTATCGCGCCGGTGAGATCGATCGCGGTCTGGGCCGGATGCTCGAATGTTATGCGCAGGGGCTCGCAGCCTATCGCGCGATGGAATGGGCGGACGCCGAGCAGGCTTTCCTGAAAGCGCTGGCGGCGATGCCTGAGGACGGCCCCTCCACCATGTATGTCGAGCGCTGCCGTGCTTTTCTCAAGACGCCGCCCCAGCCTGACTGGGACGGGATCTGGACGCTGACCTCGAAATAGCAGGCGTGCCGCATATGGTTGCGAGCCGGTCGATATAGCCCCGCACTTCCCCCGCCGGCTGTCCTCGCTTAACAGAGCGTCATGCTGATCTACCGCTTCCTCACCGGCGTCGACGACTCCGCCTTTTGCCACAAGGTCACGAAAGCGCTGTCCGAGGGCTGGGCCCTGCACGGATCACCCAGCTATGCCTATGACGCGGGGCAACAGCGCATGATGTGCGGGCAGGCGGTCGTGCGCGAGGCGCCCGACCAGCCTTATGACCCGGACAAGAAGCTGGTCGATTACTGATCGCCGCGCTCAGTCGATCTGGGCGGGCGCGAGCCGCGCCAGTTCGGGGAACATGCGGGCCCGATCGGCCGCCTTGGCCGATGCCGCCGTGCCCCGGATCACCCGTCCCTTGATGCCGTGAAAGATTGCGGCGAGGCGGAAGAAGTTGAACGCGGTATAGAAGCGATAGTCTTCAATCCCGTCGCGCCCGGTGCGGGCGCAATAGGCGGCCACATAATCCTCCTCGCTGGGAATGTTGAGCGCCGCGAGGTCGGCGCCCGCCAGCCCGGCCACGATATGCGGCGGCATGTGGTACATCATCGCATGGTAGGAGAAATCCGCCAGCGGATGCCCCAGCGTCGACAATTCCCAGTCGAGCACCGCCAGGACGCGCGGCTCGGTAGGGTGGAAGATCATATTGTCGATGCGGAAGTCGCCATGGACGATCGCGGTGTCGTCGCCCGCCGGGATGTGCGCCGGCAGCCATTCGATCAGCCGATCCATGTCGGGATCGCGGCCCGCGTCGACATCCTCGACATATTGCTTCGACCAGCGCCCGATCTGCCGCTCGAAATAATTGCCGGGCTTGCCGTAATCGGCCAGCCCGACCTCCCGACAATCTACATCGTGGAGCGCGGCCATCGTCGCGTTCATCGCGTCGAAATAGGCAGGCCGCTCCGCGCGCGAAACCTCCGGGATCGTAGCGTCCCAGAAGATCCGTCCCTCGACCAGGTCCATGA
>JAIYAJ010000337.1 GCA_027489105.1 Zymomonas sp.
CGACGCGCAGGCCGCCCGTCGCCAGCTTGAGCAGCGCAAAACGCCCCGGCGAGTCGAGATGATCGAGCATCTCGCCCAGTGCCGCCGGAGCCTCCGTCCGGCCGAGCCTCATCAGGCGGTCGACAACCGCGCCCAACGTCAGCGACCCGTCATCGATCTCCGCCGGCTGGTCGAGCCGCTTCGGCCACAGCAGCGCGACGGTCTCGGCCAGATCGCCGACATAGTCGCGGCTCATGCGGAACAGGGTGGGGTCGACGCGCTCGTCGACGATCGCCTGGATCGCGGACGCCTTGACCGCCGCCAGGTTCAGGTCACCCGTCAGCGCCGCCAGCGCCCAGCCGCGATCGGGGTCCGGTGCGCTACGCATATAGTCGGCGATCAGCGCCAGCTTGGCGTTGCGCGAGCGCGTGTAGACCAGCCCGTCGAGCAGCTGGGAGAAGGCGCGCATCAGCCCTCGTCCTCGTCTTCATAACCGACGAGCGCGAGTGCCCGGGCACGAATCTGGTTGAGCGCACACCAGTGGACGAGCGCTTCCTCGCGCCCGTGCGTCACCCACAATTCGCGCGGCGCGACTTCGCGGACAGTGTCGGTCAGTTCGTCCCAGTCGGCATGGTCGGAAATGACCAGCGGCAGTTCGACATTCTTCTGCCGCGCCCGCTGACGCACGCGCATCCAGCCCGAGGCCATCGCGGTGATCGGATCGGGCAGGCGGCGCGACCAGCGGTCGTTGAGCGCCGAAGGCGGGCACAGCACGATGCTGCCGCGCATCGCATCCTTGTTGGCGGCGGTGGCGGGCACGAGCGGGCCGAGATCGACCCCGAAGTCGCGATAGAGATCGCACATCTTCTCCAGTGCACCATGGATGAAGATCGGCTCGCCATGACCATGGGCCCGCAGTTCGGCGATCACGCGCTGCGCCTTGCCCAGCGCATAGGCGCCGACGACGACGCAGCGATCGGGTGCGGCGTGGAGCGCCGTCAGCAGCCGGTCCATCTCCTGCCCGATCGGCGGGTGGCGGAAGACGGGCAGGCCGAAGGTCGCCTCGGTGATCAATATGTCGCAGGGCACCGGCTGAAAAGGCGCGCAGGTGGGATCGCCTCGGCGCTTATAGTCGCCCGTCACGACGACACGTTCGCCTGCATGTTCGAGCACTATCTGCGCGGAGCCCAGCACATGGCCTGCGGGAACGAAACTGGCCTCCACCCCACCCACGCGCACCGACTCGCCATAGGCGACGGGCTTGCCGTCAACGGCGCCATAGCGCAGCCGCATGATCGCCAGCGTCTCGGGCGTAGCCCAGGCCGCGCGGTGCCCGCCGCGGGCATGATCGGCATGGCCATGGGTGATGAGGGCACGATCGACCGGAACGGACGGATCGATCCAGGCGTCGGCGGGGCGCACATAGATGCCGCGGGGGGAGGCTTCGATCCAGTCGGCCATGGATCATAGACGATAGCAGCGGATGCCGGTTCCATCCATGTGGTCGCATTTCCGGGTTTACAGAAACCGAACGGTACGTATCATCCCTCCGCGAGCGCGCACCATGCGCCGAACAGAGGGTGCCTCCGATGAGCTTCAGCATTACCGTCAACGGCGAAAGCCGTAGCGTCGACGTGGACGATGACACGCCGCTCCTGTGGGTCCTGCGCGACGATCTGGGCCTGACGGGCACCAAGTTCGGCTGCGGCGTGGCGATGTGCGGCGCCTGCACGGTCCATATGGATGGTCAGCCGATCCGGTCCTGCTCGATGCCGATCTCGGGCGTCAGCGGCGAGATCCGGACGATCGAAGCGGTCGAAGGTCCCGAAGCGAAAGCCGTGCAGACCGCCTGGGTCGCACATGACGTCCCCCAATGCGGCTATTGCCAGTCGGGCCAGGTGATGAGCGCGGTCGCGCTGCTGCGCGAGAAGCCGCAGCCGACCGACGAGGACATCGACCTGGCGATGAACGGCAATCTCTGCCGCTGCGCCACCTATGTCCGTATCCGCGCCGCGATCCATGCGGCCGCCAAATCCCTCACGGAGGCCTGACATGGGCGCACAGGATATGACGCTGTCGCGACGCGACGCCCTCAAGGCCGCCGGCGCGCTGGTCGTAGGCGTCTGCCTGCCGGTCGGGGGGCTCAAGGCACAGGCCGCCAAGGGCCCGCCGCCCATCACGCCCAACGCCTTCATCCGCATCGGCGCCGACGACATGGTGACGATCGTTTCGAAGCACATCGAATTCGGTCAGGGTCCCTATACCGGCCTTGCGACCATCGCGGCCGAAGAGCTCGACGCCGACTGGTCAAAGGTCCGCGTGCAGAGCGCTCCGGCCGATGCGAAGATCTATGCGAATCTGATGCTCGGCGCGCAGCTGACGGGTGGTTCGTCGGCAATCGCCAACAGCTTCGACCAGATGCGCCAGGCGGGCGCGATGGCCCGTGCCATGCTGGTGCAGGCCGCAGCCACCGCCTGGAAGGTGCCCGCGTCGGAGATCAGCGTCTCGAAGGGCGTCATTTCCCACGGCAAGAGCAAACGCTCCGCCGGCTTCGGCACCTTCGCCGAAGCGGCCTCCAGGCTGCCGATGCCCAAGCAGGTCGCCTATAAGGATGCGTCGGCCTACACGTTGATCGGCAAGGACAAGCCCGGCGTTCGCGTGGACAGCGCCGACAAGTCAACAGGCCGCGCCAAGTTCACGATCGACATGACCGCGCCGGGCATGCTGACCGTGCTCGTCGCGCGCAGCCCGCGCTTCGGCGGCACCGTCCGCAGCTTCGACGCGTCGGATGCGATGAAGGTAAAGGGCGTGGTCGCGGTCAAGCAGATCTCCACGGGCGTCGCCGTCTACGCGAAGGGAATGTGGCCCGCGACCAAAGGCCGCAAGGCGCTGCGAATCGAGTGGGACGACAGCAAGGCGGAAACCCGCGGCAGCGAGGAAATGATCGCCGCTTATCTCGGGCAGACGCGCCAGCCCGGCACAGTGCACGGCCAGAAGGGCGACGCCGCCAAGGCGCTTGCTGCCGGCGGCGAGGTGATCGAGGCGGAATATGTCTTCCCCTATCTCGCCCACGCGCCGATGGAACCGCTCGACGGCTTCATGATCTTCGACGGCACTACGGCCAAGGCGCGCTTCGGCTCGCAGGCCCAGACGATCGACCAGGGCGCCATCGCCCAGGTGCTCGGCATCCCGATGGACAAGGTCGAGATCGAGACGCTTCTGGCCGGCGGCAGCTTCGGCCGACGCGCGACGCCCAACGGCCATCTCGCGGCGGAACTCGCCGAGGTCGCCAAGGCGATGCCGGCGGGCACGCCGGTCAAGCTCGTCTGGACGCGCGAGGACGACATTCACGGCGGTTATTACCGTCCGCTGTTCGTCCATCGCCTGAAGGGGGCGGTGAAGGACGGCAAGATCACTGCCTGGTCGAACACGATGATGGGTCAGTCCTTCATGATCGGCTCCTCCTTCGAGGCCTTCGCCGTCCGCAACGGCGTCGATGCGATCATGAGCGAGGGATCGAGCAAGCTGCTCTACGACATCGCCGATTTCCGCTGCGATGTGCATGTCGCGAAGTCGCCGGTCAGCACGCTCTGGTGGCGTTCGGTCGGGCACACGCACACCGCCTATGCGGTGGAGTGCTTCATGGACCAGCTGCTCGCGGCCGCCGGCCAGGATCCGGTCGCGGGCCGGCTCGCGATGATGTCGGGCAACCCAAGGGCCGCAGGCGCGTTGAAGGCGGTAGCCGAGCTTGCCGGCTGGAAGGGTCCCAAGGTCGGCAACGGCCGAGCGCGAGGTGTCGCTGTCGTGGAGAGCTTCAACAGCTATGTCGCACAGATCGCCGAAGTTTCGATGGGCGACAATGGCGAGCCCAGGGTCCACAAGGTGTGGGCCGCGGTCGACTGCGGCGTCGCGGTCAATCCCGACATCATCCGCGCACAGCTGGAAGGCGGGATCGGCTTCGCGCTGGGCCATGCCCTCTATGCCGAAGTGCCGCTCGAAGCGGGTCGCCCGACCGTGTCCAACTTCAACGACTATCGTTCGCTGAGGATCAACGAGATGCCCGAGATCGAGGTCGCTATCGTTCCGTCGAGCGAAGCCCCGACCGGCATCGGCGAGCCGGGCGTCCCGCCGCTCGCCCCCGCCGTCGCCAACGCCATGGCTGCCCTTGGCCACAAGCGTCCAGCGCGGCTGCCGATGGTGCGTGCATGATCATACGCATCGCCGGCCTGTCGGCGCTGCTTGCCCTCGCCGTCGCCGGCGCGGGCATCGCCGCCGACAAGGAGCCGGCACGCAACGGCGGCAAGGACATGGCGCAGCTCGTCCACCATATGGCCGAGGACGAACTGGTCGGCTGGAGCTGGAACCCCGGTGGCAAGCGGACGCCGGCGCCCGGCACGCAGGCCAAGTTCGGCGCGCTGTTCAAGGCCTGGGCAGACTCCGGAGCGCAGTGCCCAGAATGACCATGTAGGGGCGGCTCAGTTCCGTCCCTGCCCCGACTGCCGCACGCGATATTTGGCGAGATCGCTTGCCACCTGCCCCGAACGTGCCATGGCTTCACGCTCACGCGCGGCCGCCTCATCATAGAAGAAGGGCAGGAAGGCATAGCGCCGGCCTTTTGTGACGGGCTGTGCCTCGTGCAGCAGCGAGCAGGAAAAGACCAACGCCGCACCGGTCGGCGCCCGATAGGACCGCGTCCCGAACTCCGGAAAGAGCAGATTGCCGCCTTCATAGTCTTCCGCGTTGAGGTTGATCGTGCAGGCGAACCGGCGATGCGCCGTGCCTGCCGTCGTATTGTCGCGATGGGCGCGGAAGAAGCCCGCCGACTCCCCGTCATAACAAGCGACCATATAGCGCTCGACGCGGGTCACCTCGAACTGCAGCGCACGCTTCACCATCGGAATCAGGAAGCGGGTCAGGCGCAGTTGTATCTGCTCGCGCAGGGCCGGGTCCTCGACATGATGATCGCGCCTGCGTTTGATCTTCTCGTCGAATACGCCGACTGTCTTGCCCTCGACGGTGCGCATGAAGCCGGATGGCTCGCCGCCCGACTGGTCATAGGCATCGATCAGACGACGGCAGAAAGCCCGGTCGAAAACGTCAGGCAGGATCAGCACGGGCGCGGGAATCTCGACGCGCGGCCGGCCCACCACCTCCGCCATCCGATCGAGAAGCGCGCCGCCATTGGCAACGTCCGAACGACCCATGATGCGCATCAACGGGTCCATCGCCATCCATATCGGGCGAGCCTCGTCGATCGCGTCGATCGCGCCGAAGCGTTGCGCGATCGACCCGTCGAAATCGGTGAACCAGCGTATCCCCGGCAGGCTGATCGCGGCCCTGCCCGCTCCGACATCCGCCGGATCGCGGGTGATCCCGAAAAAGCACAGCCGGCGGTCGTCGAGCATTGCGCGGCGCGCGTGGAGATCGGCGAGGGCCTGTCGCGCCAGCGGCGAGTCCGCGCTCTTCACGAACAGCAACAGCACATGCATCCCGCCGAGCGACGAGAACTGGAATTCCTTGATTCCGCCGGGCACAGGCGCCTGGAACCACGGCGCAAACTCGCCGGGAAGGATCTTCATGATCGACTTTCTCCGAGGATCAGGCTTCGGTCTGGTTCTCGACCGCGAGATTCTCGGCGATCGTGTCGAGCGTTTCCGGAGCCTCGCCCCCGGTGACCGCGTAAGACATGTCGCCCTCGCGCCAATAGGCGACCGAGGCGCCCTCGTGACGCACCGCCTCCGGCTCAGCCGGCGCATCGCTGGGCGTACGCACGGCGAAGATCGAGAGCGTGCCTTCGCTCGGGGTCCTGACCATGATCTGCAGCGCCGGCCCCTCCTTCGTCGGAAAAATCTGCGCGTCGGTGACGACCCATTTGGCCGGGAGACGGGGCACCGAGATGTTGGTGCTCCGACGGATTTCCGCGACGTCGATGTTGGGCGCTTCGATCTGCGAAACCATGCGCCCGCGAAGCAGCGCGGTGCGATAGGCCTCGACGGCATCGCCGACATAGTCGGGCGGGCTGGCGACGACGTCGCGGGCCGGGAGGAAAACGACCGCGACGAACGCGGCGGCTACGGCGAGACCCGACAGACCGCGCGGCCCGAACCATTGGCGGAAGCCCCGCACTGGCCGCTCATTGAGCCGGTCGGCGAGCATTGCCGCCGTGCGGCGCATGGCAGGCGGCGCGTCCTCGACCTGCGATGCGATCTGACGCAGCGACGAGCGCAGCCTGAGGTCCTCGAAGAAACGCCTGGCAGCCTCGGCATTGCGCGCCAGATGAGCCTCGACGGCCAAGCGCCGGTCGAGATCGAGTTCGCCATCCTGATAGGCCTCGATCTCGTCGTCGGTAACGGGTTCAGGCTCCTGCATCCCTGCCTCCTACGATGTGCAGCCGGGCATTGCCGGCGTGATGCGGCTCCCGCAGCGCGGCGCGCGCGCGGTGGAGTCGCGACATGACCGTGCCTACGGGCACGTTGAGCGTTTCCGCGGCTTCCTGATAGCTGACGCCCTGGACGATGATCAGGCTGGCCACGGCGCGCTGTTCGTCCGGCAGCGCATCGAATCGCGCCGCCACCTCCGCGAGCCACACCACATGCTCCTGGCTCCCCTGCACGACGATGCCGGAGTCGAGCGCGGCGACGCGGGCATTGCGGCGCAACTCGCTCGCCTCGCGCCGCTTCTGGTCGACGAATAGATTGTGGACGATAGAGAGCAGCCAGGAGCGCAGCGAGTTTCCAGGCCGGAAGGTGGCGGCGCGTTCATAGGCGCGCAGCAAGGCTTCCTGCACCAGATCGTCGGCGCTGACCGGGTCGCGGGTCAGCGCCCGGGCATAGCTGCGCAACCGGGGCAGGCTCTGTTCGATCTCGGTGGCGGTCCAAGGGGTCATGGCGGGCTTACGTCTTCCGTCCACCATTTATTCCACGACGTCGACGAGGATCGTTCCTCGACGCTGTCGACGGGTCTAGGCGCAGGCCGATTCAAACGCTATCGGCGGCGCATGACCGAGATCACGCCCGCCATCGTCGCCGAGCACGGCCTGTCCCCCGAAGAATATGAGCGCATCCTGCATGCGATGGGTCGGGAGCCGAACCTGACCGAGCTCGGCATCTTCTCGGTGATGTGGTCCGAGCATTGCAGCTACAAGTCGAGCCGCATCCATCTGAAGAAGCTGCCGACGACCGGCCCGCAAGTGATCTGCGGCCCCGGCGAGAATGCCGGCGTGGTCGACATCGGCGATGGCCAGGCCGCCATCTTCAAGATGGAGAGCCACAACCACCCGAGCTATATCGAACCCTATCAGGGCGCAGCGACCGGGGTTGGCGGCATCCTGCGCGACGTGTTCACCATGGGCGCGCGGCCGGTCGCCAACATGAACGCGCTGCGCTTCGGTCGGCCCGATCATCCCAAGATGCGCCACCTGATCTCGGGCGTGGTCCACGGGATCGGCGGCTATGGCAATTGCGTCGGCGTGCCGACCGTCGGTGGCGAGGTCAATTTCCACCCTGCCTATGACGGCAATATCCTCGTCAACGCGATGACCGTCGGCGTCGCCGATACCGACAAGATCTTCTATTCGGCCGCATCGGGCGACGGCAATCCGATCGTCTATGTCGGCTCGAAGACGGGCCGCGACGGCATCCATGGCGCCACCATGGCCTCGGCCGAATTCGACGAAAACAGCGACGAGAAGCGCCCGACCGTGCAGGTCGGCGATCCGTTCACCGAAAAGCTGCTGATCGAGGCCTGCCTCGAACTCATGGCAACTGACGTCATCGTCGCGATCCAGGATATGGGTGCGGCCGGGCTGACTTCGTCGTCGGTCGAGATGGCGTCGAAGGGCGGCGTCGGCATCGAACTCGACATGAATGCCGTGCCCTGCCGCGAAACCGGCATGACGCCCTATGAGATGATGCTGTCCGAGTCGCAGGAACGCATGCTGATGGTGCTCAAGCCCGGCCGCGAAGCCGAGGCCGAGGCGATCTTCCGCAAATGGGAACTCGATTTCGCCGTCATCGGGCGCGTGACCGAGACCGGCCGCATGGTACTGCGCTTCGACAGCGAGATCGTCTGCGACATTCCGCTCGGCCCGCTCGCCGATGAGGCCCCGCTCTATGATCGGCCCTGGGTCCCCACCCCGGCCCGCGCGCCGCTCGGTCCCGTCGCGGCCAAGGGAAGCGTGCCCGAAAATCTGCTGACGCTGATGGCGTCCCCCGATCTCGCCAGCCGGCGCTGGATCTGGGAGCAATATGACCACATGGTGGGCGCAGACACCATCCAACGCCCCGGCGGCGACGCCGCCGTCGTCCGCGTCCATGGCACGCGCAAGGGCATCGCGATCAGCACCGACTGCACCCCCCGCTACGTCTTCGCCGACCCGGTCCAGGGTGGCGCCCAGGCGATTGCCGAATGCTGGCGCAACATCACCGCGGTCGGCGCCAAGCCGCTCGCGACGACCGACTGCATGAACTTCGGCAACCCGCAGCGGCCCGAAATCATGGGTCAGTTCGTCGGCGCGATCGAGGGCATGGCCAAAGCCTGCAGCGCGCTCGACTTCCCGATCGTGTCGGGCAATGTCAGCCTCTACAACGAGACCAAAAACGAGGACGGCAGCGGCAGCGCCATCCTGCCGACTCCCGCGATCGGCGGCATCGGTCTGCTCGCAGACATCGACACGATGGCGACGATCGCCTTCAAGGGCGAAGGCGAGCATATCGTTCTGATCGGCGAAGATGGCAGCCATCTCGGCCAGTCGTTGTGGCTGCGCTACGTTGCCGGGCGTGAAGAAGGCCCGCCCCCGCCGGTCGATCTCGAACTCGAGAAGCGCAATGGCGATTTCGTCCGCGACCTGATCTCGGACGGCAAGGTGAGCGCCGTGCACGATCTGTCGGACGGCGGCCTGCTGGTGGCGATCGCCGAGATGGCTCTGGCCGGCAATGTCGGCGCGAAGCTCGACGAACTCGATCATGTCCGCGCCTTCGGCGAGGATCAGGCGCGCTATGTCGTGACCACCGCCAATTCGGACGCGTTGCTCGCCGCAGCCCTGACCGCCGGTGTGAGTGCGCGCCGGATCGGGGTGACTGGCGGCGACACGCTCGTCGGGATCACTTTGTCCGATCTGCGCGCGGCGCATGAAGGATTCTTCCCCGGCCTCATGCACTGAGCCCGGCCCCCGATGTCCGGCGACCGGGGGATCCACATCATTGCGAGAAAAGGGAGAATGGGCGGGGTCAGGAGAGGCGGACCCCGCCCATTCGCATGTCCCGAGGAGGGAGTGTTCGGGGCATGTGCGCCGCCGACCAAGGGCATAACCAGCGGCGTGCCACTCTATTATTGCGAACGCATATCAATAGCAAGAGATAAATCGAGACCGGTCAACCGGTGACGCGCAACTGCCGCTGGGCATTGAATTGCTCGATCTCGATCGGTTCGTCGAATGCCACCCCGAAGCGCTCCTCGTCCGACCAGCGGACGACAGCGGAAACGCGCCGGCCCTCGCCGAAATCCAGGTCGACCTTATCCCCCGGCCGGAAGGCGGTGGCGCTCTCGATCATCGCGCCCGAGCGCGACAGGTTGCGAACCCGCCCCTGCGCCGGCCCGAACGCCCCGTGGATGGTGGCCGATCGCAGCACGGCGACACGGGGATCGCGCGTCACCAGCAATCCCGGCATCGCCAGCTTGATCGAGCCCGCAACGCGCGCCCTCGCCTCGTCCGACAGCATCGGCTTGCCGAAGATATAGCCCTGGATATGGCTGCAGCCGAGCGAGCGGATCAACGCAAGCTCGTCCGGAGTCTCGGCGCCCTCGGCGGTGGTCTCCATCTCCAGACTTTCCGCCAGCGCGACGATCGCGCGGATGATCGCCGCGTTGCGATTACCGGGCACCGCCGCGCCGCGCACGAAGCTCTGGTCGATCTTGATCTTGTTGAACGGCGCCTTCTTCAGATAGCCGAGCGACGAATAGCCCGTACCGAAGTCGTCCAGTGCGAAACGGACCCCGATCGCCTTCAGCCGGGCGAACATCGCGTCGGTCGCGGCATCGTCGTTGAGGAAGACGCCCTCGGTGATCTCCAGTTCGAGCCGGTGCGGCGGCAGCTGCGATGCCGCCAGCGCCGACATCACGATGCCCGGCAGCGACGGGTTGGCGAACTGGATCGGCGAGATATTGACCGCGATCCGGACCGAATCGGGCCAGTTGGCGGCTTCCATGCACGCGGTGCGCAACACCCACTCGCCGATCTGCGGAATCAGACCGATCTCCTCGGCAACGGGAATGAACTCGGCGGGGGAGATGGGGCCGCGCGTCGGATGGTTCCAGCGAACCAGCGCCTCGAAACAGACGATCGCCTCACTGTCGGCGTTGACGACGGGCTGATAGACGAGGTGGAGCCCGCTGTCGTTCATGACCTTGCGCAGGTCCATTTCCAGCAGGCGCCGGTCCTTGGCGCTCGCATGCATTTCCGGCTCGTAGAAGCGGTGCACGCCCTTGCCGTCGGCCTTGGCCGCATAGAGCGCCAGATCGGCATTGCGCACCAGCGCGTCGGCGGTGGCGCCGTCCTCGGGCGCGATCGCGATCCCGACCGAGGCGCCGATGGTGACGTGCGAGCCTTCGATCAGATAGGGCTTCGACACTTCCTGGATGATCGCCGAGGCCAGCGTGGCCAGCCGGTTCTTGTCGACGATGCCCGGCAGAACGACATTGAACTCGTCGCCGCCGAGGCGCCCGACCTGGCCATCATTATGGACGATCCGCTGGAGGCGTTCGGCGACCTGACGCAGCAACCCGTCGCCGACCGGGTGGCCGAGCGTGTCGTTGACCATCTTGAACCGGTCGAGATCGAGCATGAACAGCGCCGCGCGCTTCGGCCGCCCGGCGATGTCGCGCATCGATTCGTCCAGCGTTCGCCGCATCAGGATGCGGTTGGGCAGCCCGGTGAGCGAATCATAGCTGGCCAGCCGCTTCACTTCGGCCTCCGACCGGCGCATTTCGGTCAGGTCGGTGCCGCTGCCCCGGAAGCCGAGAAAGGTGCCGAATTCATCGAAGGCGGGCCGACCCGACAGCGACCACCAGCGCACGTCATGGCCACTCGCCGCGCGGACCGCGATCTCCGAAAATGCCAGACGCGTCGACAAATGGAAACCCAGCGTCCGCTCCCCGTCGCCCGTGCCGCCCCGCGATTCTCCAGTCTCGTGCAGGACGAGGCCGGTCATGGGGGTGCCGAGCAACTGTTCGACCGGTACGCCCAACGCCACCGCGATCTGCGGCGAAATATAGCTGATCAGGCCGCGTTCGTCGGTTTCCCAGAACCAGCCACGACCGCTTTCCTCGAACTCGCTCAGCAGCAGCGAGGCCTTGAGAGCGGCGGCGGCGTTGACCAGCCAGCGGCGCGAGGCGAGGTAGCTGCGCTGCGAGATGCCGCCCAGCGCGACTGTCGCGACCGCCAGCAAGGGCAGCAGCATTGCCAGCACCGCAAATTGCCCGAACAACCCGACGCTGGCGATCGACAGGGTCAGCCACAGCGCGAGCGCGGCCGTCGGCACGGGGGCGAAGATCAGCGTGGTGATAATCAGCAGCGCGCCATGCGCGACGATCGCGACCGGCCAATGCGGGTTGGCGGCGTCCCCCGGAAGGCCGAGCATCCACAACGACCAGCCGAGTCCCTGCAACAGCCCCAGCAGCGTGATCAAGCCGTGCATCCGCGTCGGAGATCCGATCGCACCGTGTTCGGCCCGCCCCGAGCCGGCACGCCTGCGCCGGCCGAACAATGCCAGCACGGCGCCGGCCGGAAGAACGAAAAACAGCGGGAGGATCAGCGCCCAGAAGGCCGCGCTGCCGGCATCCGGACGCCGTACGAACGCGAGACCCGCCGCGACGACGACATTGGCCAGCAGCAGCACCGGCAGGGCGTCGATCGTCATCCGCACCCGGTTGGCGATCGACTGCTGATCATGTGTGTCGGCGCTCGGGAACAGGCCATGGAGAAACTGGCCGCGCCGGGGCTCGGCCTCGTTCCTCGTCTCGATCGCCATAACCGACCTGCCACGTACCCGCCGCATGCGGCGCATCTCCTCGAACCGGGAAGCCGAGGCGTTGCGCGCCCGGCTCCATTCCGAGTCGGGCTTAGCCGAAGCTGCTTAATTTCGTTTGAACTTCACCGTCGATGACGCTGGCCTGGATCAGCCAGCGGCGATCCCCTTCGAGGCCCAGCGCGGTCAGGATACCGCTGCGATAGGCGCCGGTGTCGATTCCCATACGATTGGGCTGCAGGTCGGGGTCGGTCGAGATCGAATGGCCGTGCACGATGAAAGCACCATGATCGCCCTTGCTCGCCAGGAACTCCTGCCGAATCCAGCGCATGTCGGAGGGATTCTGGTCCTCCAGAGCGATCCCCGGCCGGATGCCGGCATGAACGAGCACATAGTCGCCGAACCGGATCGCGTCGGGCAGGCTGTCCAGAAACTGCCGGTGCCGCTCGGGGATGTAGTGCCGCAGCGTCTCTGCCGGCGGCAGCTCCTCCCCCAGCTGTGCGACAGGCATGCCATAGCTGGCGAGCGTCTCGTAGCCGCCGAACTTCAGCCAGAGATTGGTCGCGCGGTCCTCGAGCGGATCGAGCGCTCGCAGCATCGCCTCCTCATGATTGCCCATGAGGATATGAAAGGTGGCGAAGGAGGGCAGTCCGCTGATCGCATATTCGACCGTTTCCGCGGAATAGGGGCCCCGGTCGACCAGATCGCCGAGCAGGACGACATGGCTGTCCGCATCGGCGCGCGCGGCGCTGTCGTCGCGAATATGGGTGAGCAACGGCAGCAGCAGGTCGAGCCGGCCATGCACATCGCCGATCGCATAGACCCTCTGCCCGGCAGGAACGCGCGGCCTTGGCGCTTCGGCACGACGCGCCGTCAGCGTGTTCATCCGCTGCCGCCATCCGCGATCACCGCCCTGCTGTTCGTCCGTATCGTTCAAAATCCAGCCTCCGAAGGTCGGCAGATATGGCCGGAGGCATGAAACATGGCAATGGACGGTTCAACGTTAAGCCGTGGTCACTCGGCGTAGCGGCCATCTGCACGGTTGAATCGCAGAGACCGTTCGGCCATAGGAGTGGCGACGACCACAGCGAAGGCTGCCCCGCTTCATCACGACCCCATGATGTTCCGAGAGCCTCTTGAGGCCTATCCAATCGTAAGGGTAACGCGGAAAAGCCAATAGGCCCGACATCTCCGACAACCATTCGATCAAAGAGAAACGGCTAGTACATTAAATGGCCTTTAGAAAAATAGCTGCCGGCATCTATCGCCGCCTTCACAATGTGCCAGCGACACCCAAAGGCGTTCTGAACCTCGGCGACCTTCTGAAGAAACCCCGCTATCAGAATGAGTCTGTCATTCGGGCCCTGTGTTCAAACGCCTACCTCGGCGACTATACCTCACTGAGCAGAGTATTAGGCCGGTACAACATGTTCGTAGACACCCGTGACATCGGCTTCTCTTCTCATATGTTGCTTAGTGGTTACTGGGAGATGTGGGTTACCGAAGCGCTCGCTCAAAGGGTTCATTCTGGAATGCGCGTCGTCGATTGCGGCGCAAATCTAGGCTATTTTTCTCTGCTGATGGCGGATCTGATCGGACCCACCGGCCATCTCGATGCATTCGAACCAAATCCGGCTATTGCGGATCGACTGACGAAGAGCATAGATCTCAACGGCTTCGCAGCGCGGACCACCATTCATCGCGCAGCCTTGTCCGACGTGGAAGGGGAAACCACCCTGTTCATGCCGGACGGCGAGCCAAAGAACGCTTACATGAACGACGACCCGACGCCGCGTGCCCATTCGTCTTCAGCGGTCGTGAGAACGATGAGGCTCGATGCGCTTGAAGACGCTCAAAAAATCGACTTTATCAAAATAGATGTCGAAGGCGCTGAAGAACGCGTCTGGGCCGGAATGACCGGCATTTTGAAGAATCAACGACCATTGACGGTCGTGCTAGAATTCACTCCGGGCCGCTACAGCAACCCCAGCGACTTCGTAGATAGCTTGACTCATTATGGCTTCCGGATTGACTTGATCGATATAAAATATGGCGTTATTCCAACTACAAAGGCAGAAATTCTCGATGCTCCGCCTACCGTTGACCAGATGCTTATATTGTCGAGATGATGCCGATGGACATAGACGGCGTTCAGATTGATCCTTTCGGCTATCATCCTGATCGACGCAGTGCAGTACGCCCGCTCGGCGGCGACATACCAAGCCTCGATCAGAAATACGTATTCCATACTAATTATATAACCTGTCACGCAGGCCGGATTATCTTCAGTATTCGGTTTGAGCATATGCGCAGTTCCCACGGCGAATTGTGCATTCAGCTTCAATCCTATCGTGCGGGGGACTCGAGAGGCGTCCTACTGGTCAACTCGACCCGTCGAGACCTGACAAACATCCCCGGCGAGCATCTAGAGCTTTCGATCGAAACCCATGCGGTAGAAGGGGTCGGCTACGCTCTTTATGGATATGTATCCGATACCACCGACGCTGAAGCCAGAGATCTGCTGATCTATCTCCGCGAGATTGAGGATAGCCTGCCTCAATCCTCCCTACCGCTGACTGCGGACCGCAGTGCCCGTACGGACGTTGTGGTCGACCGCTTGTCACGCCTTGTTGGCACAACATGCGCCAGCTTTTCGACCCCCGTCTCACAAGCCATGACGCGCGCGCAATTGACGGAGCCCCAATTTTCTCGCTCAGCCGCAGAACATGGCATGGAAGTGCATGCAGAGGCTTGGCCAACGCTATTTGCTTTTCGGGCCATCGAGATATTCGGTCTCGCCGCACCAGGATCGCGAGGGCTGTGCCTTGGTGAGCCGGATGATGCGCTCTCCGAATTGCTGAACCGTCGCGGCTGCGAAGTAGTGCAAGCTACAACCGAGGCTATAACTGGCGGGTTTGATTTCGCGTGGTCTATCCATGAATCTATTCCAGAGGACGACGCTTGGGATTTTGCGGCCTTCGTGGAAGGCGGCATGCGTCACCTCCTGCCCAAAGGACTAGCTGTACATATCGTTCCGGTTGCAACGTTACGTGCAAGCTTTCACTCGAGAGCGATCAGCCCGATGGGCGTTCAGAAAGCTGCTCTCACGTTGATTGCGCGCGGTTACGACGTCGTGCAGCTAAATTTCGAAGGCTGCGATGACTTGGCACCTGACGAAATGTTGCCATTCGGGTTGATCGTACAACGGCCTGCCAAGCGGGGTTGAGACGAGGCGTACGACAGCAGCGGTGCAACGCAGCAATTAACGGTTGCAAGAAAATCAACGCAGGCTATTTTCCGACCGCGTGGTGGGGCCAGGGAGACGAGCGTGATAACACACGACATCCAGGCCGATACGGCCACTTTAGCTATTGTCGAACATGGGCGCCGGGTCATACGCGCCGAAATCGACGCGCTCATTCAACTCGAGCAGAAGGTCGACGACAGCTTCGCTGCGGCGGTCCGGCTTTTGCTGGGAACGCGCGGTCGCATCGTTGTCACCGGCATGGGCAAGTCGGGCCATGTTGCGCGGAAAATCGCGGCGACCTTCGCCGCCACAGGCTCGCCTGCCATCTTCCTGCATCCCGCCGAAGCCGCGCATGGCGATCTCGGCATGGTGCAGCAGGGCGACACGCTTCTGGTGCTGTCGAACTCAGGTTCCACGCCCGAACTCAGCCCGGTCATGCAGCATTGCCGCAGCCTGCGAATCCGTATCATCGGTATGGCGTCCCGTGCCGATTCGCCTGTCATGCAGGCGGCGGACGTCCAGCTTCTGCTGCCGCAGGTCCGCGAAGCCTGCCCCAGCAACATCGCACCGACGAGTTCGACGGCAGTGATGCTCGCGCTCGGCGACGCGCTCGCCATGGCGCTCAGCGACTTGCGCGGCGCCGATCGCGACAGCCTGAAGGCGCTCCACCCCGGCGGGGCCATCGGTCTGCGTCTGATGGCGGTCAGCGAGATGATGCACAGCGGCAGCAGCCTGCCGCTCGTCGCCCGTAATACGCCGATGCGCGACGTGATCATGACGATGACCTCGATGGGCTTCGGCGCTGCCGGGGTGCTCGACGGCAACGGCGCGCTGGTCGGCGTGATCACGGACGGCGATCTTCGACGCCATCTGGGCGACCTGGGCGATGGCGTCGCGGCAGACGTGATGACCGCCAATCCCAAGACGGTGCCACCCGACACGCTCGCCGAAGATGCGCTGATGATCATGAACGACTGCAAGATCACCACCGTGTTCGTGATGGATTCCGAACAGCCCCAGCGGCCGGTCGGCATCGTCCACATCCACGATTTCGTCCGCTACGGACTGAGCTGAAAATCCGCCGCCGCATGAAGGACGTCGCGGTCGTCATCCCGGCGCGCTACCGCTCCTCGCGCTATCCGGCCAAGCCACTGGCACCGCTCGTCGGTGCCACGGGGATCGCAAAGCCGCTCATCCAGCGCAGCTGGGAATGTGCGCGTGCGGTGGTCGGTGCCGAAGCGATCTGGGTCGCGACCGATGACGACCGGATCGCCGATGCTGTCCGCGGCTTCGGTGGCCAGGTCGTCATGACCTCCGAGCAATGCGCAAACGGCACCGAGCGGTGCGCAGACGCCCTCGATCGTCTCGGGACCACTCCGGAGATCGTCGTCAATCTGCAGGGCGACGCACCGCTGACCCCCGCCCATGTGGTGACCGCCCTCGTCGAGGCACTGCGCGGTGACGCGGCGGTCGCGATGACCACCCCAGCCCTGCGGTGCGCACGCAGCACCTATACGCATCTGGTGGCAGACCAGGCCCAGGGGCGTGTCGGCGGCACTACGGTCGTGTTCGGCGCGGACCGGCGGGCGCTGTATTTCTCGAAACGGGTGATCCCCCACCTTCCCCCCGCCGCCGCTGAAGCCGAGTTTCCACCGGTCCATCTGCATCTCGGCGTCTATGCCTATCGGCCGGAGGCCCTGCGGCGCTACATGGCCCTGGGTGTAAGCCAGCTCGAAGAGCTGGAGGGTCTGGAGCAGTTGCGCTTTCTGGCGGGCGGCGTGCCGGTGGGCGTGGTGCCGTTCGAGCCGATCGCCTGGGACGCGATCGAACTCAACAACCCGACCGATGTCGCGCCGATCGAAGCCATCCTCAAATCGCGCGGAATCGCCTAAGACGCGCCAATGGCCGTTTCCTTCCTCCGTCCCTTGCTGGCGCCCTTGTGGGCCGCACAGATACTGACCGGCGCGCGCTCCTTTCTCGACAACCCGCTGATCGGATCGCAGCGCCTCAACGACCGCGGCCTTCACGTCTGGCGGGTAGAACGGGCCAACGCCATGGCGGCTCGGCGGCGCGAACGGTTGAGTGGGCTGATCGGCGCGGAAGATCGCCTGGCCTTCGAGCGCGACGGCTTTGTACGCATTCCGGACTTTCTCCCTGCAGACGTCTTCGCGGCGCTACAGCGAGGCGTGCAGGGCTGGCGGGGCCCTGCGCGCGAGATGGTCCAGGGGGACACGATCACCCGCCGCTACGCGATCGATCCAGCGGCCGTCGGCGCCGTTCCGGCACTGGCTGCGTTCCGCGACGACCGGCGCTGGCGTGGCCTCTCGCGCTACATCTCCAGCTTCGACATTGAGCCGCTGCTCTATGTCCAGAGCATTCTCAGCCACCGCCATGCGGCGCCGTCCGATCCTCAGACCAGCCTCCACGCCGATACCTTTCATCCATCGATGAAGGCGTGGCTGTTCCTGCACGACGTCCTTCCCGAGGATGGCCCGTTGACCTATGTTCCGGGCTCGCATCTCGTGACGCCGGAACGCCTTGCCTGGGAAAGGCGGCGCAGCCTGGAGGTGCGCGACAGCGGGGACTTCCTGTCCGCGCGGGGCTCCTTTCGCATCGAACGCAGCGAATTGGCTGGACTCGGCCTTCCCCAGCCGATGGCCTTCGCCGTCCCGGCCAACACGCTGGTGATCGCCGACACCTTCGGCTTCCATGCCCGCGCCGCCAGCAGCCGGCCGAGCACGCGCATCGAGATCTTCGCCTATAGCCGCCGCAATCCCTTCCTTCCCTTCACCGGACTCGACCCCTGGAGCCTGCCGGGGATCGCCGAACGGCGCGTCCCGCTGCTGTGGCTTACACATGACATCTATCGCCGCTGGATCGGGCAACCCTGGGCCAAGGCAGGGCTCAAGAGGCCGGGCGACGAATGATGGAGCACGGCCTACACCTCGTCACAATCCACTCGATCTTGGTGACACGATGAGCCTCGACTCCGTCC
>JAIYAJ010000510.1 GCA_027489105.1 Zymomonas sp.
CAGCCAACATCACAACCTAGTGCACATCCTACGACCCAACCGAGCTCGAGGCCGACTTCCCGACCGACCAGCGCGCCCGTTTCCTGCTCGTCTCGGCTTTTCTACAAGGCGCGACCAATCCCCCCGCCAGGGACTGGATCGCCTCGGCCGAACCGTGGAAGAAAAAGGAGAAGGACCGCCAGCTCGATCTGACCGTGCCCAAGGGCGCGCGTCAACTGGTCCTCTTCCTCGTGCCCGAAAGCGGCGGTGCTGCCGGAGCGATAGCCGATGCGGTGCGGGGCAAGCCGGGTGAGTTCGTCCGGGCCACCCAGGATTTGAATCAGGCGTCGCTCGATCGCGCGCGGCTCGACAGTTTCATGGGCGCGATCCGCGCGCAGGAGAACAGCCACCCCGAATATCTGCGCAGCGTAGCGCCGATGCTGGCCCGCAGCCTGTCGATGAAGCTCAACGCCGACTGCCTCGACAAGGTGATCGATTTGCAGGCGGCCTGCCTGCTCGAGCATCGCGAGGCGCTGGTTCTCGCCGACGTCCACACCTCCTCGCTGACCGAGACGCTTGCCGGCGCGCCGGTCGATCTTGCCCTCCAGCTCAGTTCCACACGGGAAGCCGGCATGGGCTATTACAGCCCCTATATCGGCGTCGTCCGCGACATTGCCCGCGTGTTCGGGGCGTTCAGCAATCCCCAGCTCGATTATCTGCCCAGCCTGGCCCAGCGCCAGGGCGAGGCCGTGACGTTATTGCTGAATGCGGCGCCTTCCTTCGCAAAACCGCGCTCGGTGCTGGTTGCCGGCATGCCCGCAATCGAAGCCAACAGCCCGCCCCGCCTGCGTGCAGCGGTCGACCGCCCGCTGTGCGGTGCCCGGTCCGA
Source organism: Zymomonas sp. (assembly GCA_027489105.1). Next base: position 869 of record JAIYAJ010000510.1, read on the forward strand.
TCTGCTGCTTCCGGTCGATGGCGCGCCGCTGATCTATGCCACCGATTATCTGCGCGAGATGAAGCTGAGGATCGAAGCGCCGGGCGGGACGGTGGACGCTCCCGTCCGCGCACGGGCCGACAAGGGCGGCTATCTGATCGATGGACCCGTGCCCGGAGGATTGGCGGGCAAGCTGACCGCGCGGCTGCACGGCCTGTGGGGGTTCGACCCTTATGAGGGGCCTGCGTTCAGGCTGGAGTTTCCGGCAGCCGGCGATTGGCGGGTGGCGGGAGAGCCGGCGAGTCTGGTCTCCGGGCGGGACAACCCCCTCGAACTGGAGGGGCCTTCGCCGGCCTGCGTCGCCAGTGCATCGGTCCGCCGCGGCAATGATCCCGCTCTGCCGGTCGATGCCACCGTCACCGATCAGGGGCGACTGCGTCTTATCTTGCCGCTGAAGGACATGCGGCCGGGGCCGCTGACGATCGAACTGCGCCAATTGGGAGCGACGGAACCGGCCAGTCTGTCGGTGCGCGCCTATGCCCAGGCGAGCCGGCTCGATGGTCTGACGATCCATCAGGGCGATCGCTTCGGCATCTTGTCGGGGCAGAGGCTCGACCAGGTGGAGCGCGTCTCGCTGGGCGATCGCGAACTGCGCCCGATGGCCCTGCGCAGGGATGGCGATGTCGACCGGCTGACCATCGCCGCCGAAGAGGGCGGCCCGCTCGAAGACGGCACCTCGCGAGCTCGCGTGCGCCTGAAGGACGGGCGCACCCTGTCGGCATCGGTGGCTTTCGAGGCCGCGCGGCCCGGCATCTCGCTGCTCCAGCGGACTTTGAAGATTGGGAATTCGTCGGGGGCGATCGCACTGACGACCAAAGGCGACCAGCTTCTGCCCGACACTGGTCAGATGGTGTTCTCCGCGCGGCTGAACGAGGGGCCCCGTCTGACCGCCAAGGATCGCATCGAGGTCGCCACGACCGACGAGGAAACGCATATCGATCTGGTCGCAGGGCCCTACCTTCAGATCCAGGGCAATGACGTGCTGGTGGCCGCGCTCGATCCGGCGAAGCTAGGGCCGGCCGCTTTCGGTCCGCTGCAGTTCCGCGTGGTACGGGAGAGCGGACCGAGCGACTGGCAGCCGCTGGCGATCCTCGCGCGGCTTCCCCGGATCATTTCGGTCGATTGCGCCGGGGCCGGGCCATGCGTCGTGAAGGGGGAGCGGCTCTTCCTGATCCAGTCGATCGGGTCTGGCAAAGGCAATCCGCTGACCATTGCAGAAGGCTTCACCGGCGACACGCTGCGCGTTCCGAAGCCCGTGGGCGACACATGGACGATCCGTCTGCGCGATGCGCCGGGCGAGGTGGTGACTCTTGCCGCCCGGTCGGCGACAGCCCCGGAATCAGCGAAATGATCCGTCCATGAAAAAGGGCTCCGGCAGCGATGCCGAAGCCCTTCCTTGTCGCTGCTGATCGGGATCAGAAAGCGAAGACGAGACCCGCCATCGGACGGATGCTGTCGAAGTCGTAGGTGTCCGCCTGCAGACGGATGCGCGGGCCGGCCTCGCCGAAAACGCCGCCCAGACCGATTTCCTTCGGTCCGACCTCGACGCCCACGCCGTACATCCAGTCCTTCTGGTCGGAGAAACCGCGGCGGCCATTGACCCACTGATAGCCGGCCGAGACGTAGATCAGGCCGCTCTGGCCCGCGCGCATGCCGACGCGGCCCTTCACGCCATATTCCCAATCGATGTCCTTGAAGCCCTTGGCGGCATTGCCCTCGACGCCGACGAAGATCGGACCGAACGGAACATTGACGCCCGCGACGCCTTCGACGAGGGCGCCGTCCATCTTGCCGCGCGGGCCGACGGTGCCGAACTCGCTGGCGCGGTCGAAATTATGATAGCCGCCGAGGATGCCGACATAGGGCTCGATGCTCACGGCCGGCTCGCTGCCGTCGGGCGAGCGGTCCTGAGCAAAGGCGGCGGTGCTGAGGGTTGCTGCCAGGGCGGCGGCAATGACTGCGAACTTCATTCCATTTTCTCCAATCGACAGCCCTAAACGCTGGGCACCCCCGACGACGGCCGGGACGCGATGTAGAACCTGCCGCTGGCGCAAAGGTTTCCCATGGATTCATTGAAGATCGCGACCGTTGCAAATGTGCAACATACTGAATTTGCGTGAAGTGGCGTGAAAGGATGCAATGAAACAGGCAGATTTCGTTATCATGGAGAAACGATAATTTGGTTCCCAATTCTATAGATGCTTATTCATTCTCGTATATGTTGCGTGGACTGCATATCATGTTATATAACGTAATTTTATTACGCATGGTTATTGCTCGTTCACTTGTCATGTTGCAACTGGTTGGCCGATAGCTGTGGGTTCCGGTCCGGCCGGTGCGTTCGCCGGGGGCGGTGTCGTCCATAGTGATCACATCGGCAATTGCGCGGTCGGCTGTTTCCAGCGGGTCGTGCTCTGCGTCGGACAGCAGCTTGCCCCCTACGCGCGAGCGATCGGAACGAAGCGTCGAGCCCAACCTGTGGCGCGACATGACGGTCAATTCGGCGATTCCTGCGGCGGAGAAGCTGCTGGGGGGCGAGCCGCGCGTGGTCATCCGCCATGGTGAATTGCTGGCCGACAATCTGCGGCGCGACCGTCTGACCGAGGATGAGATCGAGAGCGAGATGCGGCTGGCAGGCTATGCCCGGATAAAGGACGTCGCTTGGGCGATCCTCGAAACCAACGGCAAGATCAGTTTCATCGCTCCAGATGGCGCCTCGGGAGGCGCGCAGGACCGCGACGATCCGGCGCTCTGAAGAGAATCTGAAAATTATGGGGTCGCGCGGAACCAGACGCCGCACAGGGCGTTTGGCCTCCAACCGGTTTATTCCCCCTTCCGGTTTCCCCCTATGCCCGCCGGTTAACTCCGGCGGGCTTCTTTTTGCCCGATACTCTTGGGACGGGCGTTCCGTCAGGCGGCCATCAGTTCCGATACCGCCTTACCGAGCGCCTTCTCGAGCAGTTCGACGCGCTCGCGCACACAGGCGCTGACTTCGCGCGTCAGGCGCACACTGGCGCGAACGTGGGCGATCGAATCGGTCATCTCGCGCACCAGCCCGCCGACCGCGTGCGATTCCCGCTGCGCATGTTCGACCCGTTCGCAGATCGCCTCACCGGCAACCTCATGCACGCGCACGGCGGCGTCGGTGGCGCTGATCGACTGGAGGATGTCCTGAAGGTCGGTGTCGATGCTCAGGCTGGCATCGACGCTGCGGTGGACCGATTCCGTGACGGCCTTGAGCCGTTCGGCGATTTGCCCGGCGGACAGGCGGCTATTTTCGGACAGGGTCTTGATCTCGCGCGCGATGACCGAGAATCCGTCATGCGCGCTCTGGCCGTGGGCCGCAACGATCGCCGCGTTGACGGCCAGCTGCCGCGTCTTCTTGGTAACGGTCAGAATCGCGTCCGAGGCCGATCCGATCCCGTCGACATGCGACAGCAGCTGTTCGTTCCCGATCGCGGTTTCCGAAGAATGGCGCGCGGCGGAGGCGACCGCGTCGCGGGTGCTCTCCACTTCGCGGCGGATCGACTGGACCGCATTCGCCATCCCGGCGGTGGCGCTCAGCACCTCGTCCAGCGCGGCGGCGGCATTGGCGCTCTTGGCGCCGACCCAGCCGGCATGGCTTTCCTGTGCCAGGGTCGCGGCCCAGGCGGCATCCGCAGTCTCGTCGAGCTGCCCTGCCAGCCGGGCAAGATCCTCGACCAGTGCAACCAGATGCGCCTGCAGGTCCATGCCCGTCGAGCGCGCGGCTTGCTTTAGCGCGGCGGCGGAGCGTTCGCGTTCGCGTACCTCCGACTGCGCCGCCGCTTCGGCGCGGCTGCGCGATATGTCGGCTTCGCGCCGCGCCAGCTCGGCCCGGACCGCCGCGCTTTCGGCCTCGCGCGCCATCGCCTGATATTGTTCGTTGCTCGCTGCGAGCTGGGCCTGCTGCCGGCGCATGATGCGGTCGAGCGCCCAGGTGAGCCCCGCAATCGCGCCTGCGATCAGGATCAGAATGGGCAGGATCGCCTTCAGCCCCGCGCTGCCCGGATGCTCGGGCGTCCAGGCAATCGATGCCACCGCCTCACCATGGATATTTTCCAAGGGGAAGGAGGATGGCGCGTCGATCCCGTCGGTCCGCAGACCTGCCAATTGGTAGCGCTTTGCGTAAATGGTCATGCCCGACGGAGTCAATGTGTCGATATAGATCAGATATCGCAGCGCCCCGCGTGGGCGGGCCGCCTTTGCACTGAGCGGGATGATCGGCATAACGCCGAAAACGGCGGGCTGGCCCCGATAGTGGTCGAAGAAGGCGATACCCTCTCTCAGCCGGTCCGCCGTGCGGGCATCGCGGGGCAGCTTTGCGAGCATAGCCCGCACCGCCGCAGGCGCAGCCTCGGCAAGCGGTGGGTCGACCGTGCCGTCGGCGCGCCGCGAAAACAGCGTCCGCCCCCGCGCGTCGATCACATAAGCGACATAATCGCCACTGATGTTGCTGCGCGCCCAGGTCTGGTCGAGGGTACCGTAGAGATGAAGCGTCGCATCGTCCCAGCGTCCGTTGCTATAGGCGCTGCTGGCCTGCGCGTGGAGCAGCGAGGACACCACGCCGCTCGCGGTGGCGTGGCTGTGTTCGGCCGCGTCGGTGTCGAGCCGGGCCACGAGCGCTGCGACGACGATGGCACCGCCCAACAGGCTGATGGCCGCAAGCCCGCCGAGCATGGCGCTGCTGTTGCGCGTCCACTGCCGCGACCGGAGGCCGGAAAGCCAGTCCTCGAACATC
>JAIYAJ010000423.1 GCA_027489105.1 Zymomonas sp.
AGTGGTTGCGGAACTCCTTGTAGGTGGTCGAGCCGATGCAGCGGATCGCGCCGCCCGACAGAGCCGGCTTCAAGAGGTTCGATGCATCCATCGCGCCGCCGCTGGTGGCGCCGGCACCGATCACGGTGTGGATCTCGTCGATGAACAGCACCGCGTGGGGCAGCTTTTCGAGCTCCGTCACGACCTGCTTCAGCCGCTCCTCGAAATCGCCGCGATAGCGGGTGCCCGCCAGCAGCGAGCCCATGTCGAGCGAGTAGATGACGGCCGGCAGCAGCACCTCGGGAACGTCGCCCTCGACGATCTTGCGCGCCAGGCCCTCGGCGATGGCGGTCTTGCCGACGCCGGGGTCGCCTACATAAAGCGGATTGTTCTTCGAGCGGCGGCACAGGATCTGCACGGTGCGGTCGACTTCGGCCGAGCGGCCGATCAGCGGATCGACCTTGCCCGACTTGGCCTTGTCATTGAGGTTGACGCAGAACTGCTTGAGCGCGCTCTCGCCCTTCTTGCCGTCGGTCTTGGCCTGCGCCTTCTCCTCCTCGGCGCCCTTGACCTCTCGCTGCTCGGTCGGCTGGCCGGCCTTGCCGACGCCATGGCTGATATAGCTGACGGCATCGAGGCGGCTCATGTCCTGCTGCTGCAGGAAGAAGACAGCATAGCTTTCACGCTCGCTGAACAGCGCGACGAGGACATTCGCGCCCGTCACTTCCTCGCGACCCGAAGACTGGACATGGAGAATTGCGCGCTGGACGACCCGCTGGAAGCCGCTGGTCGGCGAGGGATCAGTCTCCCCCTCGACCTTGAGCGCATCGAGCTCGGTATCGAGATAGTTGGTGACCGCGTTGCGCAGCTCCGACAGGTCGACGCCGCAGGCAGTCATCACTTTCGACGCATGTTCGTCCGCGATCAGCGCCAGAAGCAGATGCTCCAGAGTCGCATATTCGTGGCGCCGGCTGCTGGCTGCGCTCAGCGCGTTGTGCAGCGTCTGTTCGAGTTCGCGGGCGAAGGATGGCATGGTCGTTCTACTCCATTCGGCATGGGCCGAGCCATGCCGCTAAACCATATGTCGGGTGCCGAGGGCCGTTCATCAAGAACCACCCTTCTGCCGGGGGGCGAGAGCGTCGCTTTCCGGCAGTCGCGCCGTCATCGCTTGAATAGGCCTTCGGCTGTTGCGCGATGGTTAACGGCCTTGGCCATCCGATCGCGGCAGCGGTCGATCTCAGCCGTAAGTGCGGATATCCGCAGCTCCAGCTCTTCGACCGACAGCGGGTCGAGATCCTGCCGAACCAGCTGGCTCAGCGGATCTGCGGCCTTTTTCGCGAAAAGATCGTCAGGCTCCATGGCCTCAAAGTTGACCCTGACGGGGCGCATGTCAATAAACCGATGGTGAATCGGGCGTCGACAGCGCCTTGATCGGGGGCAAGATGGTCGAATTAGCTGAGACGATGTGGGCGATCGACCCGGATGGGCCGGGCGGACCGGAGATATTGGTCCCCGTCAAGCGGCCCGTGCCTATGCCGGGACCGGGACAGGTCCTCATCCGAGTCGCAGCCGCCGGGGTCAATCGGCCCGATGTCGCGCAGCGGACGGGCCGTTATCCGCCGCCGCCGGGGGCGCCGTCGATTCTGGGGCTGGAGATTGCCGGCGAGATCGTCGTCTGCGGAGACGGGGTTATGCCCGAGCTGCTCGGGCAGGCGGTCTGTGCGCTGGTCGCCGGGGGCGGCTATGCCGAATATGCCGTGGCCGAAGCCGGGCTGTGCCTGTCCATCCCCAACACGCTGTCGATGATCGAGGCGGCGGCCATTCCGGAAACGCTGTTCACGGTGTGGAGCAACGTCTTCGAGCGCGCTTATGCGGCCGACGGCGATACTGTGCTCGTCCACGGCGGCACCAGCGGCATCGGCACGATGACGATCCTGCTTGGCCGCATTTTCCAGCTGCGCACGATCGTGACAGCCGGATCGGACGAGAAATGCGCGGCAGCGGTGAAGCTGGGGGCGAGCGCAGCGATCAATTATCGCACGCAGGACTTCGTGGTGGAGGTCGCCCGGCTTACCGACGGACGCGGGGTCGACGTGGTGCTCGACATGGTGGGCGGCGACTATCTGCCGCGGAACATCGACTGCCTGGCGGACGATGGGCGCCATGTGTCGATCGCGGTTCAGCAAGGCGGCAAAGCCGAGATTCCGATCTGGAAGATCATGCAGAAGCGGCTGACCCTGACCGGCTCTACGCTCCGCCCGCGCGACCTGAGCTTCAAGACGGGTGTCGCCGACGAGATCGCCTCGGTGGTCTGGCCGCATGTCGAAGAAGGCCGGCTCAAGCCGGTGATCGACACCACCTTCCCGCTGGCCGCCGCCGCCGAGGCGCATCGGCGCCTCGACGAAGACCATATCGGCAAGGTGGTACTCACCATCTGAGGCGGGAGCCGGCCGGCAGCGGAACCTCTGTCCGTTACTTGTCCAGACGGCGTGCGTGGTCGAGATGGCCCTGCACGGTGGGGAGCAACTCGCCCGCCGCGTCACGCAGGGCGGGGGTGTCGCCCTTGGCCGAATAGTCGCGGAGCAGCACGACCGCGTCCTCATGGGCGTCGACCTGATCGTCGATATAGTCCTTGTCGAACTCGGCCCCCTTCTTCTTGCCGAGGTCCGCAAGGTCGTCCCGCTGATCGGCGGTCAGTTCCGCATTGGGCATCAGCGCGGGGGTGGCCATGGCCGCCGCTGCCTTGATCTGGGCGCTCGAGTCGGTGTGCGCCTTGATCATCCCGGCCGCGAAGTCTTTCACGGCCTGCGACGATGCGTTGGTTGCCGCGAGCTTGGCCGCGGCGATCTCATAGGCATCGGATTTCGCCAGACGGTCGATGAATTCCTGTCCGGCCGGGGTAGGCGACAGGGCCTGTTGCGCGTCCAGCGCCACGTTCGACGCCATGGCGCCGGCGCTGTCGAGCGCCTGCTCGGCCTGATTGGCGGCTGCATCGGCATCCGCCTTCGTCTTGTCGCCGCAGCCCGAAAGGGCCAGCACCAGCACAGCGGCTGACAGGATGGGAATGGAGCGTTTCATGATGGGCATTCCTTCTTTGGAAGCCCCTGAAACGATCCGGCGGAAAAGCCTGTTCCGCTTCAACCTATAGAGAGGTCGGGATTTTCCGTTACGGATCGGTTCCGACCGGCGCTTTTTCGCGCGGTCTGCGGCGAGGAAAATGGTCCGCCGACCAACCGCTGGAAACGGCCAGTCGCGCTGCGGATCCGGTCAGCCGCCGCCGAGGAGGCCGGCCGTATCGAAATAGTCGCGCCAGGCGGTGATCTTGCCGCCGCTGGTTTCGATGATGCCCATGATCCGGATCGAGGCCGCGACCGAGCCGTCTGCCGTCAGGATATGGTCGACGCGCTCGGTCAGCACCTTGTCGCCAAGCGCCACGATCGAATGAATGTCGACGGTCATTGCGACCATGCCGAGGTTCGCCTCGAACCCGTCGAGGGCCGCCAGTGCTTCGTCCGGACCAGTCGTCAGCGACATGCCGACATTTTCCCAGGTCGTGGTGGGCGTGAAATAGTCGCGCACGGCCTGGCGGATGGCGTCGCGACCCTTGGCCCATTCGGCGAGAAAGGCCTCGGTCGTGGCGATGGCGTCGGTCATGGATATCCCCTCCTTGTTTCGGCCCAAGGCTAACGCCTGATCACTGTGCGGGCAATGGCCGCGGCCGCTACGGAAACAGGTCGATGATTTCGGCGCCCGCGAACAAGGCCTGGGCCAGAAGCGAGCGGTGACAGCAGGCTGGTGCGCGTTCGAAGCAGAGCAGGGCGGTGCGCCGCTGCCGGGCGAGATCCTGCAGCATGACGGATTGCGCAATGGCGTCCGGCATGTCGAGCTGGTCAGCATAGATGCGCGAGAGGATGGTGAGGTCGTTGCGCCGCGCTGCGGCTCGCCCCTCGGCGGGCGTACCCAGCGCCTTGAAGCCACTATAGTCGATGCCGGCCTCGCGGAGCCCTGCGGCCAGGATATTCTTGGAGAAGCCGGGGCGTCGCGACAGTGGCACGGCGCGGACATCGGCCAAGACCTCGACTCCGGCCTGGCGCAGGCAGTCGACGAACTCCTGCTGCGTCACGCCCTCATAGCCGATCGTGAAGATCCGGGAGGGTGAGGGCCGGCTCAGGACTTGCCGTTACCGCGATTGGCGTAGAGCAGGGCGGCGACGATCGCGGCCGACCCGATGCCGACGGCTGCGCCGATCACGGCCGTCTTCTTGGTTATCTTGGGCGCCGACTTCGCCTTGGCAGGCGACTCTGCCGGCTGCGCGTCAGTGGTGGGGATGTTGTCTTCGTCCAACGCCAACTCTCCTGATCTATGCCTCTGCTATGGAATCCAAGGCGGGGCCAAGGCAAGCGCTTCGTTGTGTCAGGGCGGCGGTCCGTGCCGAAGCGGGCTCTGTGCGGGCTCTGTCGAAGCTGGCCGTCAGGCCAGCGCGTTCCATAGAAGCCGTGCTGTCATGGCGAGCGAGATGGTCACCAGCAGCGGCCTGATGACGCGCGCACCGAAACGCATCGCCATATGCGAGCCCGCAAGGGCGCCCGCCGTCGTTCCGACCGCCATGCACAGGCCGAGCAGGAACAAAATGTGCCCGGCGAACAGAAAGACGATCAGGCTGCCGATATTGCTCGCGAAGTTGAACGCCTTGGTGTGGGCGGTGGCGCGGGTGAGCCCCATGCCGCGCAGCGACACCAGGGTGGTCGCGAAGAAGCTGCCGGTGCCCGGGCCGAAGAAGCCGTCGTAAAATCCGATCGCACCGCCGACCGGCACATAGGCTTTCACGCTCAACCGCTGATGCGCATCCTCGTCATGCATGCGCGGCGACAGGACGATATAGGCGGCCACCGCCAGCAGAAGCACGGGCACGATCAGATTCAGCGCGTCATTGCCGATCGCCTGAACGATGATCGAGCCCACCGCCGAGAGGGCCGCGATGATGGCAACCGTCGGCCCATAGGTGCGCCAGTCGATCATCCGCTTCCGGCTGAAATTCCAGCAGGCGGTGCCCGATCCGAAACTGCTCTGCAGCTTGTTCGTGGCAAGCGCCGCGATCGGCGGAATGCCGGCCCAGAGCATGGCGGGGATGGTGAGGAGGCCACCGCCGCCCGCGATCGCATCGATGAAGCCCGCCACGAAGGCGACCATGGTGAGGATGGCATAGGTGTCGAGGCCGAGGTCCATGGCGTAACGACCTGCCCGACCAACCCAACCGGCGCAAGCCTTGGCAGGCGAGGCCGCCCGGCTTATGGGCCGCCCATGGACAATCCGCGTTTCGAATTCGCCATCCAGGCCGTCGACGGCAAGGCCCGCACGGGTAGCATCCGCATGAAGCGGGGCGAAATCCGCACGCCTGCCTTCATGCCGGTGGGCACCGCTGCCACGGTGAAGGCGATGAAGCCGACGGATGTTCGCGCGACCGGCGCCGACATCATTCTCGGCAATACCTATCATCTGATGTTACGCCCCGGCGCAGAGCGGGTTGCCCGGCTCGGCGGTCTGCATGAGTTCATGCGCTGGGAGCGGCCGATCCTCACCGACAGCGGCGGCTATCAGGTGATGAGCCTGTCGGCGCTGACCAAGCGCAGCGAGGAGGGGGTGTCGTTCAAGAGCCATCTCGACGGCTCGTCGCACATGCTGTCGCCCGAGCGGTCGATCGAGATTCAGCGCCTGCTCGATTCCGATATCATCATGGCGTTCGACGAGCTCGTGCCGACCACCACGACGGCGAAGGAGCAGGAAGAGGCGATGCTCCGGTCGATGCGCTGGGCGCGCCGTTCCCGCGCCGCGTTCGACGGCGGGGGCGAGCATGCCGAGCGCGCGGCGGTGTTCGGCATCCAGCAGGGCGCGCTGGACGAGCGGCTGCGCAAGCTCTCGGCCGACGCGCTGCTCGACATCGGGTTCGATGGCTATGCGGTCGGCGGGCTGGCAGTGGGCGAGGGCCAGGAGGCGATGTTCGCCACGCTCGATTTCGCGCCGGGCCAGCTGGACGAGGCCAAGCCCCGCTATCTGATGGGGGTGGGCAAGCCCGACGACATCGTCGGCGCGGTCGAGCGCGGGATCGACATGTTCGATTGCGTATTGCCGACGCGTTCAGGACGTAACGGCCAGGCGTTCACGCGGGAGGGGCCGATCAACCTGCGCAATGCGCGCTTCGCCGAGGACCAGGGGCCACTCGATCCTGCGTGCGGCTGTCCCGTCTGCGGCCAGTTTAGCCGGGCCTATATTCACCACCTGATCCGCGCGGGGGAAATTCTCGGTGCCATGCTGATGACCGAGCATAATCTGAGCTTCTACCAGGCGCTGATGGCGGACCTGCGCGCAGCAATCCTGGAAGGGCGCCTGAAGGCTTTCGCCGATGGTTTTCGCGCGGCCTATTATCGTACCGGCTGAGGTCGGAACGGGGAACGCGCTAACGCGCTCCCCGCGCCGGGTCTGGCTCAGGGCATCAGCACGCCGTCGATGACGTGGATCACGCCATTCGACTTGGCCATGTCTGCCGCGGTGATCTTCACCTTTCCGCCCTTCGCATCGGTCAGCCACCAGGCGCCGGCCGAATCCTTCCAGCCGGTCAGCGTCTCGCCCTGAACGGTCTTGAGCATCGCCTTGCCACCATGGGCGGCGGCGTTGGCGGCAATGTCGGCTGCCATCAGCTTGCCGGGCACGACATGATAGGTGAGGATCGAGGTCAGCGTAGCCTTGTTCTCGGGCTTCAGCAGCGTGTCGACGGTGCCGGCCGGCAGCTTGGCGAAGGCGGCGTTGGTCGGCGCGAACACGGTGAACGGGCCGGTGCCCGACAGCGTCTCGACGAGGCCGGCCGCCTTGACCGCGGCAACCAGCGTCGTGTGATCGGGAGAGGCGACCGCGCCGTCGACGACGGTGCCCTGATGCGCGCCGTGATGATCGGCGGCCTGCACGGCTGCGAAGGGGATGGCGGTAGACGCCATCAGCGCCGCGCCGGCGATCGCGCGGAAGAGCTTTTCGGACGTGATTTTCATCGTCTGCATCCTTCTTGAACACTTCGGGAGGAGGAAGTGCATTGAAGGAACGTGAGAAAGGTCGTCGCGGATGCGGTGCTTCCCCAAAGGGCAGTGCCGTCAGATCTGCAACCGACAACAAAAACCCCGCCAATCCAGAGGATTGACGGGGTTTATGGTGGGCGTGGCAAGGATTGAACTTGCGACCCCTGCGATGTCAACACAGTGCTCTACCACTGAGCTACACGCCCAATGCGGGGCTCCCTAGCGGAGGCTCGGGGGGCGCGCAACCCCCCATGATGTTTCTTTTTCTACAGGCCCGTCGCGCTGCCGACCTGGAACATGCGGTCGACCTCCATCACCAGCTCACGCAGGTGGAAAGGCTTCGACAACACCTTGGCATCGGGCGGCGTCGCACCGGCCTTGAGCGTCACGGCGGCAAAGCCGGTGATGAACATGACGCGCATGTTCGGCGCGATCACATTGGCGCGCTGGGCAAGCTCGATCCCGTCCATTTCCGGCATGACGATGTCGGTCAGCAGCAGATCGAAGCTCTCGCGTTCCAGCAGCGGGAGTGCGGCGGTACCGCGGTCGACGCTGGTGACGGCATAGCCCGAACGCTCGAGTGCCCGCGCGAGATACTCGCGCATCGAGTCGTCGTCCTCGGCCAGCAAAATACGGATCATCGCGTCACATCCTGCATGCCGGCCTCGTGCCGGTCTGCCGTCCACTTATGCGCGAACCGCTTAACAATTTCCAGATGCTGCCGAAAAAAGCGATTCCCGCTTAACCTTTCGTAGCGGCAGCTGTTGCGCGGCCATGCCCCCGACTCTAGCGTGAGGCCATGGTTTCCGCCGCTCCCTTTACCCTGATCGGCCCGGCGCTGCCCGCGTCGCCGATCCTGCTGACGGTGCCGCATGCCGGGCGCGACTATCCGCCGTCGGTGATCGAGGCGGCGCGGGTTCCCGTGGAGCGGCTGCGGGCGCTCGAGGACCGCTATGCCGACGACTTGATCGGACCGGCCATCGCGCAAGGGGCAACCGCCATCGTCGCCAGCGTGGCGCGGGCGACCATAGACCTCAACCGTGACCCGCGCGAGATCGATCCGGCGATGGTCGAAGGGGTGCTCGCGGCCGAAGATCTATTGCTGAGCGGAAAGGTGCGCGCGGGGCTGGGCCTGTTTCCGCGGCGCCTCCCGTCCTGCGGTGAGCTGTGGCGGCGGCGGCTGACCCAGGATGCTGTGCGGAGCCGAATCGCCGAGATCCACGCACCTTATCACGCAGCGATAGCACAGCGGCTGGAACTGACCCGGCAGCGTTTCGGGGCGGCGATCCTGATCGACTGCCATTCGATGCCACCACTGCCTATCCGGCAGCCGGACGGTCCGGTGCGGATCGTGGTGGGGGATCGCTTCGGCGCGGGGGCTTCGATCGCTGCGGTCGATCTGGTGATGGCGGTGATCGAGAGTGTCGGCCTGGTCGCGGCGCGGAACCATCCTTATGCGGGGGGCTATACGATCGACCGCCATGGCCGGCCCCGGCGCAACGTGCACGCGATCCAGATCGAATATGACCGGTCGCTCTACCTCGATGCAGCGCTGGATCGTCCCGGACCCAATATGGAGGGGTGTGGCCGCCTGCTGGCGACGATCGCGAGCCGGCTGGAGAGCCTGTTCAGGCCCGAAGCGCAGATCGCTGCGGAATAAGGGAAGGCCCCGATAAAAGAACCACCTCGTGCTTTCGCACGAGGTGGCCAAGGTTCAGGGAGGAACGCATCCCGGGGGATGCGTCGTACGGGGCCGCGAAAGGGGGGCACGACCACCGCACATCCGCAAGATAGGTCGACTGCCCCGATCTTTCAAGAACAGTTCGACCCATTTTGGGGAAATTCCTTAGTTCCGCAGCACTTTCCCCCCGTTTCGCCTCAGGCCTGCGCCTCGACCGGGGTCACCGGCGGTGCCTTGCCCTGCTGCGCCTGCATCCCGAATACGTCGCGAATCAGCGACAGGGAAAAGAGGTGGGCGTAAATCAGCGGCAGCAGACCGCTCTGGACCATCTTGCGCAGCACGTCCCCGCGAAGCTCCTTGAGCTTGTCCTCCGAGATGATCTGGAAGCCGCGATACACGAAGGGCTGGCCACCTTCCGGCTCGATCGTGACTTCGCCGTCGATCAGCAGCTTGTTCTGGATCAGCTCCTGCATGAACATGCCGGTGCGCATGCCGGCCTGCTCGAACTGCTCGCAGAAGGCGAGGGTGTTCTTGGTCGCCTCGGCCGGTTCCTCGCCGTCGAACAGCGGCATGCCGTCCTCGAACTCGCCGATCACGCCAGAGGTGCCGTCGAAGCACAGCGACAGGTCGTCGCTGTCCGGGCGCAGCCGGGCGAGCATGAACGGATAGCGGCGGACATAGGCCGGGATGTAGATGTCGCGGGTGGGCATGCCCTTCTCGTCGACGAACACGTTGACGCCGTCATTGAGTCCGAACAGCGCCAGCGGCACGGGTTCCGGACCTGCCGAGAAGACGATCGGATAGTAGCGCTGTGCGGAGATGAACTCCTCGACCGTCAGCGGCACCGCATGGGCGGTAGCGAAGAATTCGGCGGACTCCAGCGTGCGCGCCTTCCAGTTGGCGTGAAGCTGGCTCGAGAGCGGCTGCAATTCATTATAGAAGAGGGGCAGGGCGTTGGCCGGGGCAGTCGCCATCGACAATCTCCTGAAAACCGGTTGAGAGGTGGATGATTTCGCGGGTTGCGGACCCGGACGATCGTGCCGCCGTCTATTGATCCTTGGCCTCTGGCGCAAGCGGAACAAGCTTGCCGGGGTTCATGATACCGAGCGGATCGATCGCTTGCTTTATGGCGCGGAGCATGGCGAGCCGCACCGGATCTCCGAGGCGCGCAAACTCGGCGAGCTTGGCCTGCCCGATGCCGTGCTCGGCCGACAGCGAGCCGCCGGCCGCCGCGACGAGATCGTGCACCATGGCGGTCGCGTCGCGTCCGTACGCGGCGATCCAGCTTTCGCGATCGGCATCGGCCGGGGGGAGCAGATTGAAGTGAATGTTGCCGTCGCCCAGATGGCCGAAGGCGATGATCCGGGACCCCGGAAATCTGGCCTCGATGCGGGCCCCCTCGCGCTCCAGGAAGATCGGCATCTCCGAGACTGGGACGGAAATATCATGCTTGAGCGAAGGACCGTCACGCTTTTCGGCTTCGGAGATGGACTCCCGCAGGGCCCAGAGCGCTTCGGCCTGGGCTTCGCTCGCGGCGATGGTGGCGTCGAGGATCAGGTCCTGCTCCATGGCGTCGGCCAGCGCGGATTCCAGCAGGGCGGCTGGCGGAGCATCGTCACGGTTTCCCACCGCTTCGATCAGCACATTCCAGGGGCAGGGGGAGGCAAGCGGCGCGCGCATGCCGGGAATATTCTCCAGAACGAGCGCCAGCGCATCGGCCGGGACCAGTTCGAAGCTCTCGATGATCTCCGGTGATCGTTCCTCGAGCCGGCGCAGCAGGTGCAGGGCGTTCGCCGGGCCGTCGAGCCCGACCCAGGCGACGGCGCGCGCGCCCACTGCTGGTACGAGCCGCAGCGCCGCCGCAGTGACGATGCCCAGTGTGCCCTCGGCGCCGGTCAGCAGCTGGCGCAGATCATAGCCGCGATTGTCCTTGCGCAGGGTCGCCAATCCCTCGAACAGCGCGCCATCGGGCAGCACGGCCTCCAGCCCGAGCACCAGCGAGCGCATCGGGCCGAAGCGCAGCACCTGCGTGCCGCCCGCATTGGTCGAAATCAGCCCGCCCACCGTCGCCGAGCCCTTGGCGGCAAGCGACAAGGGAAAGCGCCGCCCGATCGCCGCCGCAGCCGCATGCAGATCGGACAGGATCACGCCGGCTTCCGCGATGACCGCATTGTCGGTCGCCGAAGCTGAGCGGATCCGGTTCATCCGTCGCATCGACAGGAGCAGCGCGGAGCCATCGGCGGGGGGCGTGGCGCCGGCCACCGTGCCGGTGTTGCCGCCTTGCGGAACCAGCGCGACGCGCGCCTCCGCGGCGAGGCGGACGATCGCCGACACCTCCTCGGTGGTTGCCGGAGCGAGCAGGGCGATGCTCGTGCCGCTATATCGGCCGCGCCAGTCGGTCAGCCAGGGCGTGATCAGGTCGTCGTCGGTGACGCAGCCCTGTGGACCCAGCAGGTCGTGCAGACGGGCGACGAGAGCGGCATCGGGGCGGTTGAGCTGCGGCATCGGCGGAACATAATGCAGCGCTGGCGCGATTAGCCAGCATAACCGACATGTGCGACAGTTCATCGGTCGTTCAACCGGTTGCACCCATGAGGATCGGCCTTATGGGTGGGCCAGACACCAAATGGTGCGGGTAAAAAGGGTGGAACGTCGGACGTGAATTTCGGCCGCTTGCCGCGAGTCCTGACCATCGGGGTGCCGCTTGCCTCGATCGCATCCCTGTGCCCTTTGCTTCCGGGCCTGGCCGAGCCTGCGCGGACGGTGCTGGCCCAGATGAGCATCCAGCAAACGCTCGTCGTTCGCGTTCCCGCCCGCGCCCCGCAGAAGCCTCTGAAGTGGAAAGAGAAGAAGGGGCCGAAATGCGTCGTCATGGCAAATATCGCCGGGGCTGCCGTCGTCGCCGATGACGCCATCGACCTGGCCATGCGCGGCGGGCAGCGACTGCGCGCCGAATTCTCGTCGCGCTGTCCGGCGCTCGACTATTATTCGGGCTTCTACATCCTACCGACCGACGATGGTCGCATCTGCGCGGGCCGCGACGTCATCCGCACCCGTTCGGGCGGGCAGTGCGAAATCCGGCGTTTTCGCAAGCTCGTGCTCGACGACTGAGCGGCGGCGGGCCGCATAATCCTTGACAAATCGTGCATGGGCGCCCAATCGGCCGCTCAGTGTGGAATTGGGTTTCGCACGCTTTTCCGGATAGCTTCATGTCCTTTGCCGATCTCGGCCTTTCCGACGAACTTCTCCGCGCTATCGTGGAGTCCGGCTACACCGAGCCCACGCCGATCCAGGCGCAGGCGATTCCGCCGGTCCTCATGATGAAGGATCTGATCGGTATCGCCCAGACCGGCACGGGAAAGACAGCCAGCTTCGTCCTGCCGATGATCGACATCCTGGCGCAGGGACGCAGCCGTGCGCGCATGCCGCGCTCTCTCATTCTCGAGCCGACGCGCGAGCTTGCCGCGCAGGTTGCTGAGAACTTCGAGAAATATGGCAAATATCATAAGCTTAACATGGCACTCCTCATTGGTGGCGTGAACATGGGCGAGCAGGTCGCGGCGCTCGAAAAGGGCGTGGACGTACTGATCGCCACCCCCGGCCGCCTGATGGATCTGTTCCAGCGCGGCAAGATATTGCTGACCGGCTACAGCCTGCTGGTGATCGACGAAGCCGACCGCATGCTCGACATGGGCTTCATCCCCGACATCGAGGAAATCTGCACCAAGCTCCCGGCGCAGCGGCAGACGCTGCTCTTCTCGGCCACCATGCCGGCGCCGATCAAGAAGCTGGCGGACAAGTTCCTGTCCAATCCGAAGCAGATCGAGGTTTCGCGTCCGGCGAGCACCAATTTGTCGATCGACCAGTCGCTCGTCGAGACGTCGAGCCGTGGCAAGCGCGAAACCCTGCGCAGTCTCCTGCGTAGTGAGACGGTCACCACCGCGATCATCTTTTCGAACCGCAAGACCACGGTGCGCGATCTGGCATCCAGCCTGGCGCGCCACGGTTTCAAGGCGGGGCAGATCCATGGCGACATGGAGCAGCCCGAGCGTCTGCGGGAACTCGAGCGTTTCAAGGGCGGCGAGATCAATATCCTCGTCGCATCCGACGTCGCCGCGCGCGGGCTCGACATCAAGGGCGTGAGCCACGTCTTCAATTTCGACGTGCCCTGGCACCCGGACGATTATGTCCATCGCGTCGGCCGCACGGGCCGTGGCGGTGCGACCGGTACCGCGATCACTTTGGTGACTCCGGAAGATGCCGAAGCCGTCGCTGCGATCGAGAAGCTCACGGGTGCGGCCCTGCCCCGCCGTCCGCGTGGCGACGGCGTGGAAGCGCCTGCTGAACAAGTTGAAGCGGCACCGCGCGAGAAGCGGCAGCCCCGTCGCGAGAGGGCGCCCCGCGAGGAGCGGGCGCGTCCCGAGCAGACCGAGCGCAAGGCGGAGAGCGTGCCCAAGCGCGAGCCGCGTCGCGAAGAGCGCCGGCCCCGCCGCGACGATCGACGCGATCGCAACGATGATGGGCCGGACGATGGCTGGAACGGTCCGGTGCCGAGCTTCCTGACGGTCGGCCTGACCAACTGATCCCCGTCCCGGGCGGGACGCGAAAGGCCGGATCACCCGCAAAGGCGGTGACCCGGCCTTGTCTTCATTTCGACAGATCGACCACCATGGTGCGCATCAGGGTGAGAGCCGGGTCGAGGCTCGCAATAGGCGCGCGCTCGTTCAGGCCATGCGCGAAGTCGTCTTCCGGCTTCAGGAACATGCCGAGCACGCCGTAGCTCGGAACGCCCTTGGCGCGGAAATAGAGGCTGTCGGTGGCGCCAGCCGCCATCACGCCCGAGATCGGCAAGCCGGGATAGCTGAGGTCGATCCCCTTCCGGACCGCGCGCATCAGATCGGGGCGCAGCGGTGAGGCGTCGCTCGCCAGTGGAGCGCCCAGCGTCGTCATCCTGGCTTTATCATTTGCGGCGACTTTCCAGAGAGTTGTTCGGATATCTTCGACCGACTCCCCAGGAAATATCCGGCAATTGACCGACAGGCTGGCTTTCTGCGGCAGTGCGTTGAGCGCATGGCCGCCGGAGATCATCGTGGGGACGCAGGTCGTTCCGGTCTGCCCAACCCATTCGGGATCGGCGCGCAGCTTCGCCAGCGCTTCGCTGTCCCCCGGATTATCCGCAAAACGCTGCAGGGCGGCACCCGTGTCGCCACCCAGTTTGGCACCGGCCTGCCGCAGATAGGAGGCGGTCAGTTCGCTCGTCCGAGCGGGAAAGCGGAAGGCGGCGATGCGCTGTGCGATGGCGGCGACCTCGGCAATGGCGTTGGTCGGGCCGGGTCGGCTCGAATGGCCGCCGGGATCGGTGACCGTAAACTCGAAATCGGCATAGGTCTTCTCGGCACCCTGCACGTAGAAGGCGACCGGCTTGCCAGCCTCGTCCAGCTGCCCGCCGCCGCCGTCGGCGTTGAGCAGAAGCTCAGCCTCTCCGGCATAGCGCTCGGCCAGCCGGGCGGTGGTCGCCATGTCGGTCTCCTCGTCTCCCGACAGCAGCAGAAGGATATCGCGCCGCGGCTTGAAACCCTCGCGCTTCAACTGCATCAGCGTCGAGACGAGGACCGCGTCGCCGAATTTCATGTCGAGCGAGCCACGACCAAAGACGAAGCCGCTTTCCTCGACGGGAGTGAAGGGATCGCGCGTCCAGTCCGAGGGGCGGGCCTCCACCACATCCATATGGCCTGACAGCAGGATTGCCTTGTCCCTGCCGCCGGATGTCCCGCGATAGCGCGCGGCCAGCGAGATGGCGTCGCCCTGGCCTTCGATCACGATGTCCTCTGCAGCGAAGCCGGCCTCGCGCAGCTGCGAGGCGACATAATCGGCCATGCGGCGCATCTCGCCGCGTCCCTGGACGGTCGGAATTGCGATCATCGCCTTCCAGATTTTCAGTGCCTCTGCATGCTGTGCGGGCGATGTCCTGGCGCTGGCCGCCGCGACAGGGCTTGCGGTCAAGGCAAGCGGCGCGGATGCGGCGACAAGGAGAGCGATTTTTCGAAATGAGAGCATAAGGGCAGGCCTCGCAAGATGATGTGCGAGAGTGGTCGACCCACCCACCGCCGTCAATCGCGCTCCCCGCGCGCCGCGTCGACGATCTGCCGGAACTTGCGCCGCCACCGGCCACGGTTGCGCTCGCGCCTGCGCCGACGCCTCTCGCGCAGATTGTCGATCAGCTGGTGCGTTCCCCGCCGCAGAAACCCACGAAACAGTCCGCGATTGGACAGAGGCTCGAACCGCTCGTCGACCGACTCCGGATCGAGCAGGCCACTCGCGCCGATGGCATAGGTGGTATCGCTCGGTTTTTCCGGCTCGAACGGCTCCAGCGTCTTACCGGTCCCCCTCAGGCATTCGATCGCCCCGATCAGCGATCCGGTCCGTTCGAAGGCATTGCGGACCTCCTGTTCGGTCGTGCCGAGATGTTCGGCGAGCAGCCGCTCGCGCAGCATGGCTATGGTCGGGTCGGGCGCATCCTGCCCGCTGCGGTCGATCACGATATCGCATTCGCTGTCGAGGCCCATCGACCGGTTGTTCATGTTCGACGATCCGACCCGCAGCAGCAGGTCGTCGACGATCATCAGCTTGGAGTGGACATAGATATGGTGCCCGCCGGCGGTGACGGGGGTGTAGATCTGAAAGCGGTCCTGCCGGTCGATCTCCGCCAGCGCATAGAAAAGCTCGGCGCGTGCACTGCCCATGACCGCTTCCTGCAGCCAGCCATCGGCACTGACCGGGTTGACGATCACGATCTCCGGACCGTCGGGCTCCTCGAGCCGCTTGGCGATCGCCTCGGCGACGCGTCGTGAAGCGAAATATTGGTTGTCGGCATAGATGAAGCGGCGTGCGCGCCCAATCATGTCGACATAGAGCTGCTCGATCTCGCGAACCTCTTCATGATCCTCGGCCTTCGGCTCCGTCCGCGCGATCGCAACCGCTACATCGCGGTGGAGGGGCTCGACGATTGAAGGCCAGGCGGTGTCATGGACGGTCGGGGGAGGGAGCTGCTTGCCCGTCGCCCTGCGCCAGCGGATGCGCGCCAGTTCGCCGAGCGCCTGTGCTACCCGGCCATCGACGATGCCGGCAGTGTCGTGCCACGGGCGGTAGGGAGCGCCGTTCGGTCGAACCCGGCGCGGGTCGTCGTCGACATGGTCGGGCGTGTCCCAGCGGTCGCAGGTCATGTCGATGCCGCCGCACATCGCCAGGCTGTCGTCGACGACCAGAAGCTTCTGATGGTGGGTGCCGCCGATCGGGTGGCTGCTGTCGAAACGTATGTCGATATGGCGGCTCAGGCGCCATCGGGCGAGGGTCATGGCCGAGAAACCTCGCCCGAGCATCTTGAGAAAGCCCATGTTCCAGATCAGCAGGTTGATCCGCAGCTCGGGCCTGCGCTTCGCCAGCCAGGGGATGAAGTCTGCGAGGCAGTTCGGCTCCTCGCGATCGCCGGCATCGGGATCGAGCAGGATACGCGGATCGACGTCCCAGCCAACCAGAATGATCTGTTCGCGTGCCGCCATCATCGCGTCGCGCGCCACCCGGAAATAATCGGCGGCATCAATGATCACGCCGAACCGTTCGGCGTGCTCGACGCGCCAGCAATTCCTATCCGTTCGAAATAGCTCGTCCGACATTCTGACCCTGTTTACGGTCGCCGTGAGGCGGGCGGCAGTCATCCCCGATCGGGTCAACGCCGAAACGACCGGCTGGTGCCATCCCGTCTTTCGATCCGTCGCATCGAAATTCCGGCTGGCCGGGTTCAGGCAGCGACCGAAACGACCCTCTTGCGGGGGCGCCGCCACACCAGGCTTGTCGCCGCCGAGAAGTTGAACACCGCGCCCATGATCGCCCCGGCCAGGCCGGCGAACGACCAGTTGCCGAACTGGTTGATCGCGATCTCCGCCACGCCGACATTGGCGAGCGCGCCGAAGCTGCAGACAACGCAGAACAGAATCAGGCCGGCGAGGAAGGACAGGCCGGTCAGCCGCCGGTCGCGATAGGTGAATTCGTTGTTCATGACGAAGTTGGACATCATCGCGATGAAGGTCGCGGTGAGCTGCGCGGCGATGAAGGTGAAGCCGGCGAGTTTCAGGCCGTTGAGGATAGCGAGGTGGACCAGCAGACCGAAGCCGCCGACGATGCTGAACAGCGCGAAGCGGGGTGGGATGAGGCCGTGGGTCAGCTTCTCGATGATCAGGAACAGGAACTGCGCCAGCACCATGATGCTGATCTTGCTCTCGCCCTCCTGTCGCGTGCGGAAGACATAAGGGACTTCCTCGATCTTGAGCGGGGTGTGCGAGGAGCTGATGATATCGAGCAGGATCTTGTAGCCCTGCTGCGACAGGTCGTAGATCACGCTGGCGAATATCTCGCGGCGTACCATGAAGAAGCCGCTCATCGGGTCGCTGGTCTGGTTGCCGACGAGCATGCCCGCCATCCGCGTCGCGAAATCGCTCATCTTGGCGCGGGTCGCGTCCCATTCGCCGATGCCGCCACCGTCGGCATAGCGGGTGGCGACGACGATATCTGCCCCGGTCGAGGTCAGCTTCTCGTACATCTGTTTCAGGATGCGTTCGTCATGCTGGAAGTCGGCGTCCATCACGGCGATGGCGCTGCCGTTCGCGACCAGCGCGCCCTCGATCACCGCCGAGGACAGGCCGCGCCGGCCGACGCGGCGCAGGCAGCGCAGGCGCGGTTCGTCGCGTGCAAGGCGCGACACCTCGGCAAAGGTCTGGTCCGGGCTATCGTCATCGACGATGATGATTTCCCAGGGAATATCCCCAAGCGCCGACCGCACCGCTTCCACCAGCGGCGCGATATTCGCTTTCTCGTTATAGGTCGGGATGATCAGCGAGACGTCGGGCGCCGACAATTTGCGGCGCGGCGCCTTCTTGGTTTCGATCATGCTCATCGTGCAGCCCCCACTGACTATCCCCTCGGGCCCGCCTTAGCAGCGGAAGATGTTTTTTGTCGAACGATCGCGTAGAGCGCCGAACGCTCGTCGGACCAGACCGGCCGTAGCCAGTCGGCCTTGGGTCGGTTGGCCGGATCGACCCCCAGCAGCCACAGATGGTCGAACGCTCCATGCGGGATCTGCGCGATGCGGTCGGCGAGCAGCGGTTCTGGCCGGTTGCAGCCGGGCAGGCGCACCTGCGCGCTGCTGTGATAGGCGAATTGGCGCGGGATGGACGGCCCCACCGCGACCAGCTGTGCCCCGGGCATGTCGAACTGGTCGTTCACGAAGGCGTCCCGACGGACGATCGCCATGCTCGGCAGATGGATGATGCGAGGGACGTTCCAGCCGCGCGGGCAGGGCGGGGCCACGAAGGCGATGACGCGCGCGCCGCGCGGTATGCTGGGCAGGACTTTCAGCCAGCGCGCATGATCCTCGGCATAGCGGGCATAGCTGATCGTCGTCGCGACGCTGCGCGCGGTGACGAAGGCGAGCGCGAGCAGCGCGAGGACGGAGGCGGCCGTGCGACCCCAGGCGGGTCGCGGTGCGATCGCCAGCAGACCGACCGCGAGCAGCAGCGGCGCGATCCGCATGTCGGCATAGATCAGCCCGAAAAAGGCATAGGGAATGAAGATGTAGAAGGCCGTCATCACCAGGAAGACGAGCAGCAGGCGGCGGCTCATCCGCATCACGCCGACGATGCCGAGACCGATCAGCCCGACGCAGAGCAGCGCCGACAGGCCCTCCCACTTGACCCAGCGGTCGCGCATCGCGCTTTCGATCCAGCCCCATTTGTCGAAGATCGCGAAGAAGGCGCTGGTCTCGCCCTGATTGTCGCCGCTGCGCCAGGCGACGATCGGGATGAGCGGCAGCGCCAGCAGCAGGCATTCGAGGACGACAGCGCGAACCATCGCCAGGCTGATCTTCCAGCTGGTGACATGGCGGTAGAGCGCATTGCCGACCACGAGCAGGCCGAACACGACCCAGCCGAAGATATGCGCGAAATAGACCAGCAGGCTGCCGAGCAGGATCAGCGGGCGCCAGACTGCCGGCATCTTGAGGCGCTGGTAGCGCAGGACGAGGCCGAACAGCAGAAAGGCGAGCGCGGCGCCCAGCGAGAAATTGATGAAGCCGTAATGGAAGGCATAATTGTAGATCAGCGGCAACGCGAAGGCCGCCGTCGCGGGCAGCTCGCCATGCGCCTCGCGCGCGATCAGCAGCAGGCCGGCCGCCGACAGCAGCGGGATCAGAATGATGACCAACTTGGTCGCCGGCTCCACCCCCATCAGCGGATGCAGCGCATAGACCAGCGCATCGACGCCGAGATTGCCGACCGGCATCCAGTCGATCGAGAAGATCGACGACAGGGTGGGCGCGCCCGCCATGCCCGCCTGGATGTAGAAGCGCCCCATATGGGTGGGGACGTCGTCGAGCGGCGGGAAGGGCGGCCACAGCAAAGGCAGGACCATGAGCAGCAGAAGCAGCGCAACATAGGCTTTCGACTGCCACCAATTCGCCTGCTTGCCGCGTCTGTTCGTCATCGGACTGCCTCGAGAAAGCTGCGCGCGGTTGCGTCCCACCCCAGTGTCCGGGCCCGCGCGAGCCCGGCCTGTTCCATCGTTCGGCGCGCGGCCGGATCGCCCAGCAGCTGCCGTAGCGCCGCCGCGATCGACACGGGATCGTCGCCATCGACCAGCAGGCCGGTCACACCATCGATCACCGCATCGGTAGCCCCGCCCGCCCGCCCGCCGATCACCGCCTTGCCGCAGGCATTGGCCTCGAGGAAGATCAGGCCGAAGCCCTCGGTGTCGCCATCGGCCAGGGTGCGGTTCGGCATCGCGAACAGCGTGCAATCCCGGTAGAGGGCGTCGAGCGTCCGATCGTCGATCCCGCCCCGAAAGATGATGCGCGGCGCGGCGGGCGAGGATTCTGCCATCGACCGCAGCCGATCCTCTTCCGGCCCCTTGCCCGCGATCACCAGTTCGACATCGGGAAAGTCGGCCGCGATCAGTCCGAAGCCTTCGATCAGCCGGTCGAAGCCCTTGCGCTCGATCAGGCGTCCGACCGCGAGGACGAAGGGTCGCTCAGCGGGCGCGTCCTGACCCGGCTGGAAGCGGGCGAGATCGACCCCCGGCGTGACCAGGCTGATCCGCTCGGCCGGCACCTGAAAATCGGCGATAAGCCTGTCGCGCGTGAAGCTCGACACGGTGATCACATGGTCGGCCGTGCGCAGCGCAGTGCCGCGCAGGCGGGCGAGGCGGTTGTAGGTCTTCTGCACCACTTCCTCGCCATGGGTGTAGAGGACGATCCGCCAGGGGCCGAGCAGCGCGAGCAGGATGGCGAGCCAGCCGAGCCCTTGCAGCTCGCCTATGACGATCGTCCGCGTGCGCATCCGCGTTGCGAG
Organism: Zymomonas sp.; assembly: GCA_027489105.1. The sequence continues at coordinate 20,121 of JAIYAJ010000423.1, forward strand.
GATCAGCACGCGCAGCAGCACATAGAGCATCACCGGCAGGTCGACGACCAGCAGGTCGAGCAGCCCGATGCGGCGGCGAAACGCCTCTATGCGAGGCGGACGGAGCCAGGCGATGCGGTGGACCGGATATGTCTTGCCGGCGTCGCTCTCGCGCCAGCCGGGGATGGGCTTGCCTTCGTCGGCGTCGCGCCAGGCGGTGAGGACATGGAGCTGCGACGAGCAGGCGCGGGCGAGCCGATCATAGACCATCGGCGTGCCGCCCACGAGCGGGGGCAGGGCGTTGGCGACCAGCAGGATGGGGCGGGCGCCGCTCAATGCCGGGCAACCTTCAGCAATGCGGTGAGCACCGACCGTTGGAACAGCGCCACGGCGCCGAGCCATACGAGCGCGAGCAGCCCGGCCGCTTCCAGCACCGCGATGATCGGCTGAGCAGGAATGCCGCCGCCCCGTGCCAGGTCGATCGCCGCGCCCGCGAGCCCGACGACCGCGCAGATCGCGACTGAGGGGATGAGGCTGGCGAGCATGTCGCGCAGCGAGAAGAGGCCGAGCGAGATGCCGAGGCGGATCGCGGCGGCCGCATAGACCAGCGACACCCCGATCGTGCCGATCGCGACGAAGATAATGTTGGTCCAGCTGAGCATCGCCAGCATGACGACGCGCGCGGCCTGTTCGGCGAGGCCGAGCAGAAACAGCTCGCGCGCCTTGCCGAGACCCGAAAGCGACGCGTTGAGCACCACGAACTGCCCGGTAATCGCCGCCGCGATGCACAGCCAGGGCGCCGGCGCGATCGATGCCTGCCATTGCCAGCCATAAAGGCCGATGAGGATGGGCGCGGACTGGGTCGCGATGCCGATCAGGATCGGCGAGAAGATGCAGCCGAACAGTCGCATCCGCACCAGCAGCGTTGCATGGGCGTCGATCCCGCTGCGCAACTCATGCGCGACCAGCGGCGACAATATGCTGAGCACCGGTGGCGCGGCATAATTCCACAACATGCGCGGCAGCATCTCGGCCCGGTCGAGAAAGGCGGCGGGGGCGATGCCGAGCGAGCGCCCGACGAACAGCTCGTTCAGGCGTGGCCCGACCTGCCCGAGCAGCACCCCGCCCAGCACCCAGCCGGTGAAGGACGAGATCGAACGCCAGTGCGTCAGCGCCGGGCGCCAGACGAAATCGGGCGGCCGGGCGAGCGCGGACAGGCCCAACGCCACCGCACCGTTGACGACCGAGCCATAGGCCATGGCGATGCTGCCCCAGCCGGCATAGGCCAGCCCGACCGATGTCCCCGCGCCCGCCGCCGCGCCCGCCAGCGTCGCGACGAGGATCGTCTTGAAACGCAATGCTCGGGTGAGCAGGCCGTGGCTCAGCACCTGATAGGGCGCCATCAGATAGGAAAGGGTGACGATGCGCAGGACGTCGGCGATCACCGGCTCGCGGTAGAAACCGGCGATCGCGGGGGCCGCGAGGAAGATGAGCAGCGCGAAGGCGAAGCTGGTGAGCATCGCCATGCCCAGCGCGGTGCGCACCATCGGCCGGTCGAGCCTGGGGGCCGCGATCAGGAACATGTTGACTCCGGCGCTCCGGAGCGTGGCGGCGATCACGACGGCCGCCAGCGCAATCGAAAAGGCGCCGATTTCGTGCGGCGACAACAGCCGCGCGACGATCAGGCTGGCCGAGAAATCGATCACGAACTGGACGATCGTCTGGATGCCGAC
>JAIYAJ010000177.1 GCA_027489105.1 Zymomonas sp.
ACGCTGCCGCTGTTCATCTCGCTCAAGCTGCTCGCGCTCGCCGTCTGCATTGCCATCGGTCTGCTGGTCCGCCGCCAGCTCGTGCCGCTGTTCCCGGCGATCATAGCGCTGCGCGAACATGGGCCGACGCCCGAAGGCGACCGCACGATCGCCGGCGTCATCGCCATCACTCAGCCGACCGTGATCATGTTGTGGATCGTGGTCCTGATCGCCTGCCTGCTCGGCATAGCCACTCCCGTTTGAGTGCGACCAAATCCCCCCGAACCCATAAGGAGACTTCCAGTGCAGAAGCATCGGACCATCAGCGGCAAGATCCTCTACACGTCGCGCAAGCCGGGCCGCGAAGGCGAGGAGCGCGGCCGCGAGGAGTTTACCTGGACGCTGCACAGCGATGGCAAGCGCACCCTGCGCGCGCGCTGCGAGATCGACGAGCCTGCGCCCACCGTGCATCGCGACATCACCTACAGCCTCGATGCGAACGATCGCCCGATGGATTGCTTCGTGCGCCTCGTGATCGGTGACGCATTCATGGGCGCCGGCCTGTTCATCATCCATGAGGACCGGGTCGAGTGCGAAAGCTATGGTCCGTCGATCGGTCGCATCTCGCAGACGATGCCGATCGATGCGCCGTTCGACGGCTTCGGTACCCATCCGATCGTCGCGGACGCCTATATCACCCGCAAGATGGACCGCAGCAAGGGGCCGCATAAGCGCAAATTCCCGTGCTTCCTGCCATCGCCCGACCACCGTGGAGCAACCCCGCCGCTGATCTCCAAATCGGAGATCAATCTGGCCTTTGTCGGACAGGAAACGGTGACCGTCCCGGCGGGCACGTTCGACTGCTATAAATATGAATTCTCCGACGAGGATGCGAGCATGATCTCGGTCGGCGGCGAGGCACATCCGCCTTATCAGGTGTGGGTGACGGCCGACGACGACTCGATCTTCGTGCAGGGCGGCGTCGGTGGCTATATGCAGACCTGGTACGAGCTGGTCGAACTGAACCGCTGAGCCGATCGAAACGGACAGGGAGGGGCGCCTGCGCGTAAGTGCGGGCGCCCTTCTCTGTTTTTCTACCAGGCGGCCACCGGTTGGACTTCGCGCGCCCATGACGGTGGCGTTCCTTCCGGCAGGACCGGCGCATATCTCGCACCGATCGGCAATGGACTGGGCGTGTCGCTCCACTGGGTCACGATCGCATTTGCGCCGGGCGAGCGCATGATCTGGAGGAAGCCGGTTTCCGAAACATGGGGTCCGTGCAGGATGCCGGGCGGGCGGTAGAAATAGGCGCCACAGCCCATCCGGCCTTCGGGTGCCCACATAGCGCCCTGGAGCATGAACATCTCCTCGGCATGATCGTGCATCTCGGACGCCAGCAGAGTGCCGGCCGCCGGCACGCCATGCGCCATGCCGGTCAGCAGAAAGGTGCGGCCGCTATCGTTCGGGCCGAGACGCAGCACCTTGCGAGCGAGCCGCAGGTGGGACAGCTTCGGATCATAGGTCGATATGTCCCACGACATTTTCGTCGTCTCGATCGCAATCGGGTCCGCGATCCCGGCCATGGCACTGCGATCGCCATGGGCGTGACGAAAGACCAGCAGGACCGCGCCTGTTGCGGTCGTCCGTGCGCCGAGGCCGGAGCCTTGCGGCAGGAACCCATAAGCATGATAGCCGCGCGCAACGCCGTCGATCTCGATCGCGCCGTCGAGCACCAGAAACTCTTCGGCCTCGGCCTCGACGGGATTGGGCCCCGACGAGAAACCGGGCGGGTACCGCACGATCAGCGTCTTTTCCGTGCCGTCGGGATCGCGGTTGAGCAGCTTTTCCGCGGCACCGTCAGACCTGACGGTCCAGCTCAGATTCTGCGCGTGCACGAATTCGATATGGGGCCGTGCCATCGTCGGATCCCTTTTCTGGTCAGGCGACTTCGATGGCTGCGGCCGCCGCGCGGAAGCTGCGCCGACTGGCCATGAGAATGAAGAAGGCGGCAAGGCCGCAGCCCAGAAACACGCTGCCCAGCGACCAGGCTATCCCTGACGGCGACGTGAACACGGTGTCCGAAAGGAACCCGACGATGAAATTTCCCGCCGTCAGCGCGATCAGCCCGGACGCGATGGTCTGCAGGGCCATGATCTGGGCGCGCAGGGCGTTGGGGGTGATCTGCGCGAAGCCGCTGTAAACCGCGGAGGTGTTCCAGTTCAGGAACAGCGCATTCAACGCGTAGCCGACAAGCGCCAGCTTTCCACTGGGGGCGAGGCAGGCCAGCGTCCCGAAGACGAACATCGATGCCGAGCAGCCCATGGCGCACAGGATCGGCGCGTCGGCATGGCCCCGGCGCTTCAGCCAGGCGATGACCCAACCGCTGTTGACCGCAGCAAAGATCGAGATCGGCAAGCCGACGGCCCCGAGAATTTTGCCGGTCTCCGCTGCCGTCCAGCCATGCGCGCGGATGAACAGCGCCGGAAACCAGCCGACGATCGCATAGACACAGACGAGGTTGAGCACCGAGCCGAGCATGAACATCCCGAACGCTCCGGGTCGCTCGACGAACAGGAGCAGCAGCGGCTTCAGGCTCAGTGGAGGCGCTACCGCCGTACCGCCTTGCCGTGCCGGTTCGCGCGCCGTCAGGATGAGGATGACCGCCAGCAGCAGGCCCGGCGTGCCGCACAGTACGAACACGACCTGCCAGGGCTGCATCGTGCCGAACAGGCCGGGCACGCCAGCGATCAGCCGTTCCGCCCAATCGAGGAACAGGCCGCCCAGGGCCATGGCAGTCGCCGTACCGAGCGAACTGCCCGTCACGAAGATGCCATAGGCCTTCGGGCGGATGTCGGGCTCGAAATAGTCGGCGATCAGCGACGTCGCGACGGGCACCAGCGCCGCTTCGCCGACGCCGACGAGCATGCGCGCGAGGAACAGTTCGTGGAAGTTGCTCGCGAAGGAACAGCCGATCGTGGCTGCGCTCCACAGCATAAGCCCGCCGAACAGCAGCGACACCCGGCGGCGTCTGTCGGACACCATGCCCAGCGGCAGGCCGAGCACCGAATAGACCAAGCTGAACGCCATGCCCTGGAGCAGGCCGAACTGCGTGTCATTGATCGCGAGCGCCGCTTTGAGCGGCTCGATCAGCAAGGCGATCGACACACGGTCGAGAATGGCCAGCGCATAAGCGAGGGTGAGCAGGGAGAGGACGTACCAGGCATAGGAGCGTCGCGGCCAGGCGCTCTGTGGCCGGGAGTGACTCATGTCCGCATGGGGCATCACGATATGGCCTCTGCCTGCGCCGGTCCGCTTGCCATGGCCAAGGCCTGATCCAGCGCCGCTGCCGCTATTGCGTGGTCCTGCGGAACCCTGAAGGCCGTCGCATCGGGCAAGAGCGCAAGAAGCGACGTCGCGGACGCCATGGACGGGTCATCACCCATAGCTATCAGGACGGGCACTTTCACGCCTTGCCAGTCGGAAGGCTGATTGGCGGCCATGGCAGCAGCAATCGCCTGGCCATAGTTTATCCGCTGTTTGAGCATTCCGGTGAGCGCGCGATGCAAATCGTCCGGATCGGCAATCTCGCCGGCACGCGCCGCCTCCGGTCGTGCGTCATGCCAGGGCCACTGCACGCAACCGTCACGAAGCATGTGCCAGAAGCGGTGGAGGTGCGATCCGGCGAGGGGATCGAAGGCGATGTCGGGCGTCTGCGCAACATCGACGCCTCCGAAAGTCGGCGCTCCCCAAATGGCCAGTGAGGCCACCCGATCCGGCCAGCGTGCGGCGATCCGAGCGCCGATCGGCGCAGCAAGGCCGATGGACATCACGTCGCAGGCATTGCTCTCGAGAGTGTCGATCAACGCCGCCAGCGCATCCGCCAGCGCGTCGGCGGTCGCGCCATCGGGCGGGAGGGGATCGGAATCGCCGAAGCCCGGCAGATCGGGGACGATGACCGGTCGGATCGGCGCGAAAGCATGCGCCCATTGATGGGCTTCGAGCGTGGAGGGGGCCGACAGGATGAGCATCGGGCGGCGTGCATCGGTGGACGCAGATGCATAACGGCTCCAGTGCAACTGACCATGGTCCAGCGCGAGATATCCTCGGGTGTCATCGGACCTGTCATGCGGAGGGACAGTTCCCTCGTCAGCCGTTCTCGCTCTGGCGAGCGTTTCGCTTATCCATTCGATCCACGCCTCCCGATCTGTACCAAGGCGCTGGACCGAAAGCGCCGGGTTGCGATCGCACGGCACTTTCGCGAGGTGCAGGAACAGGACATCGTCTTCACGTGCGCCGACGATGGTGGGGACCCGAACCGCGAGCAGGTCGCCGATCGGATTCCAGCGCATCGCCGCCGTATAGGCATCGGCATAATGCGGACCGGCACTGAACAGGTCGATGCCATAATCCTCCAGCCATTCGGCCGAGGGCGGCTCCGCTGCTATGCGACGGTCCGGGGTGCAGGAAAACCAGGGAAACCAGCGCAGCATATCGCGCGAGCGGCTCCATTCTGCGGCGAGCCAGGCTCCGGTCGGTTCCGGCGCGAAAGGGCGCATATAGGCTGCGATAAAGGCGTCGTCGGCAGGCTGATCGGGGATCGACAGTCCGTCGAGCAACAGCATCGGCATGCGCCCCCCGCGCACAGCCAGCGCCAGCGCGATCTTGGCGCTGGTGTGGGTCGCGTAGACCGGGGCGTCCGACAGGCCAAGGGCATCGAGCGCCGTGCCGAGAGCCTCGGCGAAATCGGGGACCGTCGGCGCTTCGATATCGAGCGGATCGGAATTGCCATATCCGGGGGTGTCGAGCGCGAAGACGCGAAACCGACTGGCGAGCATTTTCATCAGCGGTACGTGCAGCCGCGATGAGCGGGGGGAATCGTGCAGCAGGACGATTTTCGGGCCCGAGCCTGCGACCCGGTAATGGACCATTTGCGTCGGCCCTGTGCGCGTCGCGACGGTCACATAGCTGCGAATGATCGGTGCATGTGCCCCTTCCATCATTTAGTCCGCTCACCCGCATGAATTGATATATTAATATACCTATTGATGTGCCATCATCCGGTGCTTGTCCAGCCCCGGATCACACCGCCAAGCAGGGAGCGCGATGACCGCCTTGACCGACAGTTCAGCCCAGAAATCCCTCGCGCCAAGAGACGGCGTCGCAGGATGGACCGTGGTCGCAGGTTCGATGGTCGGGCTGGCCCTGGGGCTCAGCCCCTTGCCCTTCTATACGATCGGGATGTTCGCGCCCGAACTCCAGCGCGAGTTCGGCTGGAGCTTCGCGTCGCTGATGGGGTCGATCACCGTGCAGTCGGTGGTGGTGATGGCGACCGGACCGATCGCGGGCTTCGCGGTCGATCGCTACGGGGCGAAGCCCGTCGCGCTCATCTCGCTTCTTCTGTTCGGGCTCACCTTCATGAGCCTGGGTCTCAGCGGCGGGAATATCTGGGTCTATTATGGGCAGTGGGTGCTGATGTCGACGCTCGGCGCGGGCACGCTCACCGCGACCTGGATGCACAGCGTCAATGGCTGGTTCGAAAAGCATCGGGGCCTCGCCATCGGCATCGCCAGCACCGGCACCGGCATCACCGGCTTCCTGATCAAGCCCTTCGCCGCCTGGCTGATCGGCAGCTATGGCTGGCGCACGGGATTCTTCGTGATCGGGGCGCTTCCGATCGTCATCGGCATGCCGGTCGTTGCGGCCCTCTTTCGCGAACGCACGAGCGCGGCGGGTGCCGCGATCCTGTCGACGACGGGAGAGGCGGTCGTGGAGGCCGGGCTGACCGTGCGCGAAGCGCTGCACGACCGCCGCTTCTGGATCATGACCTTCGCCTTCCTGCTGATCGCCTTCGCCCTGACCGCGCCGACGCCCAATCTCGAAAACATCTTGCGGACCCAGAAATTCTCGCTGGCTGAAATCGGCTCGATCACAGCCGGCTTCGGACTTTCCGTCATAGCGGGGAGGATTGCCGGGGGCTGGCTGCTCGATCGCTTCTGGGCACCGGGCTGTGCGCTCGCCATATTGATCCTCCCGATGATCGGCAGCTACATGCTGTCCCAGCCGGGAATCGACGCCAGCCATGCGGCCCTTGCAGTCGTCACGCTGGGCCTTGGCGCAGGCTTCGAGTTCGACCTTTTGGCCTATCTGATCGCCCGCTATTTCGGGCGGCGCGCCTATGGCATGATCTACGGTACCTTCTACACCGTGATCGCCTTTGGTGGCGGGATGGGGCCGGTGATCTATGGCCGGGTCTTCGACGCGACCGGGCGTTATGATGCCGCACTGCTGTCGGGGATCGGTTGCCTGTTCGTCGGGAGCCTGTCCTTGCTGGCCATGGGGCGATATCCCCGCTGGTCGCAGGATGCTGCATGACCAAGCTGATCGAAGCGGCCAGCCTCGGCTATGTGCTGGGCCGGGCAGACCCTGCGAGCGACTTGACTAAGCGCGGGCGACCTCCGAAGAGCGGCCAGCCGGATCAGCGGAACGTGGCTTTCGCCACGCTCGCCACCAGCAGGGGAGGGATAGTGCTCGATCGCCAAGGCGCAGTGCCGCTCTATCACCAGATCTATCTGAGCCTGCGCGACGAAATTCTTTGCGGACAACGCCCTTATGGCAGCGTCCTGCCGACCGAGCAGGAACTGTCCGCCCATTACAGCGTCTCGCGCATCACCGCCCGCCGCGTTCTGAACGATCTGGCTGATCAGCATTATGTCGAGCGCCGCCGCCGTCTGGGCACCCGGGTGATCTTCAAATCGCCGGCCAAGCCGATCGAGGCGAACATCGACCAGGCTGTGGACAGCCTGATGGCGCTGGGCGAGGGCACGACCGTCAACGTGATCTCGGTCGAGCATCGCGCAGCGACCGACATCATCGCCAATGCCCTGAAGATCGAAGAGGGCGCCGACGTCATCCGCGCCGTGCGCGTGCGTTGTCTCGAAGGAATCCCGATCGGCTATATCGTCAGCTATGTGCGCGGCGAACTGGCGGAGGTGATTTCCGAAAAGACCCTGCCACGTGCGCCGCTGCTCAAGCTTCTCGACGAAGCCGGCCATCACGCCGAGCGCGCCGAACAGACGATCGGTGCCATGCTCGCCGACCCGTCACTGGTCGAGGCGCTGAACGTCGAGCCGATGTCGGCCATCCTGCGCATCACCCGGACCGTTTATGACAAGAATGATAGACCGTTCCTGCGGACCTATGCGCATTACCGGTCCGACCGCTTCCATATCAGGCTCGACCTCCAGACGCCTGCCGGCTGATCGTCCTGGTTGGCCTTGTGGTCGGGTGTCG
>JAIYAJ010000170.1 GCA_027489105.1 Zymomonas sp.
CGATGCGGTCCATTTCGGCCTGGATCGCCGCCGGTTCGCCGGGCTGGCCGCGAAAGGTGGCGCCGACGACGATGGCACCGTCGGGCAGTTCGCTGTGGCGATAGGTGTAGCCGAGATCGGCCAGACCCAGGGTGCGCCGCTCGCCCGAGCGCAGGACGATGTCGGCCTCGACCAGCACGTCCTTGACCTCGCGGCCATAGGCGCCGCCGTTCATGCGGACGAAGCCGCCCACCGTGCCGGGGATCGACCGCAGGAACTCGACGCCGGCGATCCCGGCGTCGCGCGCCGCCGAGGAGACGAGGATACCGCTTGCCCCGCCGCCGCAGCGGAGGGTTTCGCCATCGAGCCGTTCGACCTTGGCGAAGGGCTTGCCCAGGCGCACCACGACTCCCGGAACGCCGCCGTCGCGGACGATCATGTTGGATCCTAGGCCGAGACCCATCACCGGCACCGCCGGATCGAGGCCGTCCAGGAAAGTGGCGAGATCATCAATGTCGGCAGGCTCGAACAGCCATTCGGCCGCACCGCCGCTCTTGAACCAGAGGAGCGGCGCCAGCGGCGCGCCGGCCGTCAGCCTACCGCGCACCGGCGGCAGGGACGAGGACGCAGCGCTGGCTACCGCTCCATCGGTCACGTCTTGTCCACGCCCCACATCGCCATCCAGCGTTCCCACGCCTGGACCTGCATGTCGGCCAGGTCCTTGGCCGCCTTGGCTGCGTTGTCGAAATGCTCCCCGCTGCCCATCGCCTTGAACGCCGCGTCGACGGCGGTCTTCTGCATGTGCAGCGCCTGGTCCTGGATCATTTTCCACGGCCCGAAGAAATCGGTCATGCTGCCTTCTCCCTGGCAATCGCCTCCGAAAGCCCCGCCGCCCATTTCGTGATATCACCTGCGCCCAGGCAGATCACCATGTCGTCCGCTCCGATCGTCGCAGCCAGCACCTTGGCCAGCGCCTCCGGACCGGCCACCGTCTGCGCCGATCGGTGCCCGCGCTGCTTCAGCCCGGATACCAGTGCATCGGCGTCGACGCCCTCGATCGGTGCCTCGCCCGCCGCATAGACCGGCGCCACATAGACGGTGTCGGCATCGTTGAACGCGGTCTGGAACTCGACCATCAGGTCGCGCAGGCGGGTGAAGCGGTGCGGCTGTACGACTGCGATCACGCGCGACCGCGCGCCCTCGCGTGCGGCAGCGAGCACCGCGCGGATCTCGACCGGGTGGTGGCCATAATCGTCGATGATCGTCGCAACGCCATCGCCGACCCGCACCTCGCCGACCTTGGTGAAGCGCCGCTTGACCCCGCCGAACTTGGCGAAACCGTTGGCGATGACATCGTCGGGGATGTTCATTTCCAGCGCGACGCCGATTGCCGCCAAGGCGTTCTGGACATTGTGCCGGCCGGGCATCGGCAGGGTGACGCCCTCGATCCGCCGCGTGTCGCCGTCGCGGTTGCGGATCACGACGTCGAAGCGGTTGCCGCCGGGGATCGGCGTGACATTGTCGCCGCGCACGTCGGCCTGTGCCGAGAAGCCATAGGTCACGACCTTGCGGTCGCGGACGCGCGGGATGATCGCCTGCACCTCGGGATGGTCGATGCACAGCAGCGCGGCGCCGTAGAAGGGGACATTTTCGACGAACTCGACGAAGCAGTCCTTCACCTTGTCGAACGACCCATAATGGTCGAGATGCTCGGGATCGATGTTGGTCACCACCGCGATGGTGCCGTCGAGCCGCAGGAAACTACCGTCGCTCTCGTCGGCTTCGACGACCATCCAGTCGGATGCGCCCAGGCGCGCGTTGGAGCCATAGCTGTTGATGATGCCGCCGTTGATGACGGTCGGGTCGACCCCGCCGGCGTCGAGCAGGGCCGCGACCATCGAGGTGGTGGTCGTCTTGCCATGGGTGCCGGCGATCGCGACGGTCGACTTCAGCCGCATCAGTTCGGCGAGCATCTCGGCGCGACGGACGACGGGGATGCGCTTTTCCAGCGCCAGCTCCACCTCCGGATTGCCGCGCTTGATCGCGGTCGAGGTCACGACCACGGCGGCGTTGCCGAGATTCTCGGCCTTGTGACCGATCATCACCGCGATGCCGCGCTTGCGCAGCCCCTCGACGACGTAGCTTTCGGAGACGTCCGAACCCTGCACCTTATAGCCGAGATTGTGCATCACCTCGGCGATACCGGACATGCCGATGCCGCCGATGCCGATGAAATGGATGGTGCCGATGTCGGTTGCGACACCCTTCATGCAAATGCGCCTTTCAACGGACGGAGTTCCAGTTTTTCCACGGGGATGGGCTCGACGATCGGTTCGGGGCCGATGCGTTCGACGAGGTCGGCCAGATCTTCGGCCGCGTTGGGACGACCCACGCCATGCGCGCGGCGCGCGGCGTTGATCAGGGCCTGCGGATCGAGCGCCAGCTTCTGCATCTGCTTCGCCAGTTCCTGCGGCGTGAAGTTCGCCTGCCGGATCGCGCGGGCGCCGCCGACCTGCGCCAGTTCACGCGCATTGGCGGTCTGGTGGTCGTCGGCTGCCGAGGGCAGCGGGATCAGGATGGCGGGCCGACCGGCGACACTGATGTCGGCGATGGTCGACGCGCCCGCGCGGGCGATGACGAGATGCGCCCAGCCGAGCCGCTCGGGCAGGTCGGTGAAATAAGTGGCAAGATCGGCCGGGATGCCGAGCACCTTATATTTGCTGCGGACCGACTCGATATCCTCGGGCCGGCATTGCTGGGTCACCTGCAGGCGGCGACGGAAGCCTTGCGGCAGCAGCGCGAGCCCGTCGGGTACGACGTCCGACAGGATCGATGCGCCCTGGCTGCCGCCGGTGACGAGCAGCCGGAAGATGCTGTCGGGCCCCAGTTCGGGAAAGGGCTGTTCGCGGATTTCGCGCACGCTGTCGCGCACCGGATTGCCGACGAGAACGGTCTTCCCGTCATAACGCGGCTTCAGCCGCTCGACGTCGGGATAGGCGGTGGCGATCGCATCGACCTTCCCCGCGACGAAGCGGTTGACCCGGCCGAGCACGGCATTCTGTTCATGGATCACCGTCGGGATCCGCCGCTTGAAGGCGGCGCGCAGCGCGGGCAGCGCCGGATAGCCGCCGAAGCCGATCACCGCCGAAGGCGCGAAGGTCTCGTAGAGCTGTCCTGCCATCGCGGTGCCGGCGCGGATGTCGCGCACGGCCTTGATCATGGCGCGCAGTCCGCCGCCCAGCCGGCCGGCCGGGATGACATGCGTCTGGACGCCGTCGAACAGCCCCGGAATGCGCGCGCCGCGCTCGTCGGTGACGAGGGCGACGCGATGGCCGCGGCGCATCAACTCGGCCGCCAGCGCATGGGCCGGGACCATATGTCCGCCGGTACCGCCGGCCGCGAGGACGAAGTGGCGCGTGACCCTCATCGACCGCTCCACCGCACCGTGTAGGTGGCTTCCTTGAGGTGCGGATTTTCGCGCGTGAAAGCGAGGAGCAGACCGAAGCCGATCGACAGTGCGATCATCGACGAGCCGCCATAGCTGATGAAGGGCAGGGTCATGCCCTTGGACGGAGCGAGGCCGACATTGACCAGCATGTTGATCAACGCCTGGAAACCGAACTGTGCGACGAGGCCCGCCGAGGCGAGCAGCAGGAAATCGTCTTCCTCGCGCATCAGGCGCAGGCAGACGCGCGCCACGATCGCGAAATAGAGGCAGGCGATGGCGATGCAGGCGATCAGCCCGAACTCCTCGCCGATGACCGAGAAGATATAGTCGGTGTGCGGTTCGGGCAGGGTGAATTTTTGCGTGCCGGCGCCGGGGCCCGTGCCGAGCAGCCCGCCATTGGTCAGCGTCGCGTGGGCGCGGTCGACCTGATAGGTGTCGCCCTGCTTGAACAGGAATTTGTTGATGCGCTCGGTCGCGACCGAATAGAAGAAATAGGCGGTGACGACCGCGCCCATGCCGGCGCCGATCAACGACCCGATCAGTCGGATCGAGGCGCCGCCGACGATCAGCAGCACCATCCACACCGCACCGAAGATCACCGTCTGGCCGAAGTCGGGCTGCTTCATCAGCAGCACGGCGATCAACCCCATGGGGATGACGGAGATCAGCGCGAAGGGCAGTTCGGGGTTGCGCGCGCGCAGTGACAGCAGCCAGGCCATGCCGACCGCGAACATCGGCTTGAGGAATTCGGACGGCTGGAACTTGGCCGGGCCGATCGCGATCCAGCGCGTCGCACCATTCGCGCTGCTGCCGATCACCGGGACCAGCGCCAGGCACAGCAGAAAGAACAGGCCGAGGATCAGCGCCATGCGCCGGGCTGCCTTCTGGGGCAGGGCGGAGACGACGAGCATCACTGGGACCGCCATCATCGTCCAGGCCAGCTGCATCCAGAAATAATAGCGAGAGGCGACGGTGACGCCGTTGCCCGAATAGCGGACCCCTGCGGCGGGCGATGCGGCCGCGACCGCGATCAGCCCGACGCCGATCAGGATCGTGACGAGCAGCAGCAGGACGCGGTCGATTTCCCAGAACCAGCGCGCGACGGGCGTGCGCTTGCCCCGGCCGAAACGCGATCGGCGAATGGGAAGCGGCGCAGGGGCAGCGGAGGAGTCGAAGGACACTGCGACGTTCATAGCGAAAGCCCCTCCACCGCGCGACGGAAAGCATCCCCGCGCGCCTCATAATCGCTGAACTGATCGAACGAGGCGCAGGCCGGCGACAGCATCACCACCTCGCCTGGAACAGCTGCCGCTGCGGCATCCGCGACGGCGCGCTCCAGCGTCCCGCTTTCGGTCACGGGCTTGCCGGCCTCGCGCAGGATACGGGCGAACATCGGGCCGGCCTGACCGATGGTATAGGCGGCCACGACATGGTCGAAATAGGGGGCGCAGTCGTCTAGGTCGTCGGTCTTGGGGAGGCCGCCGAGGATCCAGTGGATCTTCGGATAGGCGCCGAGCGCGGGTGCGGTGGCGGTCGCGTTGGTCGCTTTGCTGTCGTTGACGAACAGCACGCCCTTCTTCTCGGCCACGCGCTGCATGCGGTGGGGCAGGCCGGGATAGGTGGCGAGGCCGCTCGCGATCACCTCTTCGTCGATCCCGAGCGCCCGGCAGGCGGCGATGGCGATGACGGCGTTCTGCGCGTTATGCGGTCCCTGCAGCGCAGGCCAGTCCTGCTGGCCGCTCACGTCGGTCGAGCGGACCGCGACGACACCCGGCCGGCGCGACGCGATGGCCGTGCTGGGCGCATCCTCGACCGCGATGATCGCCGTGCCCTCGGACGACTGCATCGCGAACAGCCGTTCCTTGGAGGCCGCATAGCCGTCGAAACCGTCATAGCGGTCGAGATGGTCGGGGGTGATGTTGGTCAGGACCGCGACGTCGCAGTCGAGGCTCTGGGTGATGTCGATCTGGTAGCTCGACAGTTCGAGCACATAGACGCCACCCGCCGGAAGCGGATCGCGTCCCAGGATCGGCAAACCGATATTGCCGCCCATCAGCGTCGGCACGCCCGCCGTCTCGACGATATGCTTGATCAACGCCGTGGTGGTCGACTTGCCGTTGGTGCCGGTGATGCCGACGACCTTGTGGGGCGGCAGCGAGTGGCGGGCCTGGGCGAACAGTTCGATGTCGCTGATCACGGGCACCCCGAACCGCGCGGCATGGCCCGCGACCGGATGTTTATTGAGCGGGACGCCCGGAGATACGACGACACCCGCATAGCCGGTCAGGTCGATGTCGACCGGGTCGGCGAACGTCACCTCTCCCGTCACTTTAGCCCTGGCTTCGTCCTTGCCGTCCCATGCGGTGACCCGCGCACCCGAGGCGAGCAGCGCCTCGACAGTGGCGAGGCCCGACCGGGCGAGGCCCAGCACCGCATAGCGTTTTCCGGCGAAGGCGGGGCTCGTGATCACCGCAGCTTCAGCGTCGCGAGGCCGGCGAGGGCGAGGATGAAGGAGATGATCCAGAAGCGGATCACCACCGTCGGTTCGCTCCAGCCGAGCTGTTCGAAATGATGGTGGATCGGCGCCATCCGGAAGATCCGGCGGCCGGTGCGCTTGTAGAAGAAGACCTGCAGCACGACCGACACGGTTTCCATGACGAACAGGCCGCCGACGATCGCCAGCACGATCTCATGATGGGTCACGACCGAGATCACGCCCAGCGCGCCGCCGAGGGCCAGGCTGCCGGTATCGCCCATGAAGACGGCGGCCGGAGGCGCGTTGAACCAGAGGAAGGCGAGCCCGCCGCCGATGATCGCCGCAGTCAAAATCGTCAGGTCGCCCGCGCCGAGGACGTGCGGAATGCCCAGATAATGGGCGAACTTCGCATTGCCGACGAGATAGGCGATCACGAAGAACGCCAGGCTGGCGATCACCACCGGCATGATCGCCAGCCCGTCGAGCCCGTCGGTCAGGTTCACCGCATTGCCGAACGAGACGATCACGAAGGCGGCGAACAGGATGTATAAGGGACCGAGGTCGATCACCGGGCCGTTGTAGAAGGGCACGTAAAGCTCGGTGCCGTTGCCCGACACGATCAGCCAGCTGGCGAGGCCGGCGATGACGAACTCTGCGAGCAGGCGCGTCTTGCCCGAAATGCCGGCGGTGCTGCGCTTCTTGACCTTGTCATAATCGTCCATGAACCCGATCAGGCCGAAGCCCAGGGTCACGCCGATGCAGGCCCAGACATAGCGGTTGTTCAGGTCCATCCACAGCAGCAGCGACAAGGTGACCGCGATCAGGATCATCAGCCCGCCCATGGTGGGCGTACCGACCTTGGCGAGATGCGTCTGGGGGCCATCGGCGCGGATCGGCTGGCCCTTGCCCTGGCGGACACGCAGCCACCCGATGAAGCGCGGGCCGATGATCAGGCCGATGAACAGCGCGGTCAGCGCGGCCGCCCCCGCCCGGAAGGTGATGTACCGGATGAGGTTCAGGACGCCCGGAAACCCGAGATGTTCGGCAATCAGGTAGAGCATGTCGTCCTTTCGCCGGCCAACGCTCCCGAGCGCAGATGCTCGACGAGGCGCGAAAGGCCGATCGCGTTCGATCCCTTGATCAATATGGCGTCGCCCGGCGCAAGCCGGCTCCCGATCGAATCGAGTGCTGCGCGGGCGTCGGGCACATGCGCGAAATCGATGCGCCCCTCAAGGGCGTTTGCGAGCGCCGTCATCTCCTGTCCGACGAGCAGCGCGAAGCCCACGCCGGCGGCCTGTAGCGGCTCCGCCAGCGCGGCATGATAATCGGGCGATCCGGCCCCCAGTTCACGCATGTCGCCCAGCACGACCACCCGGCGCTCGGCCGCCTGCTGGCCGAGCATGCCGATGGTCGCGGCCATCGAACCGGGATTGGCGTTGTAGCTCTCGTCGATCACCAGCGCGGTGCCCTCGCCGATCGCGACGGTGCTGCGCTGGCCGCGTCCGGGTAGCCCCTCCATATCGGCAAAGGCGAGCCCCGCCGCAGCCAGATCGCCGCCCACCGCCCAGACGGCGGCCATCACCGCCATCGCATTGGACACCCAATGCGCGCCGGGCGGGGCGATGGTGAAGGTCAGTTCGGCGTCCGGCAGGATCAGTGAGACGAGCGTGCCGCTATCCAGCGTGACCACGTCCTGCACGCGGATATCGGCTTCACGGCTGTGGCCGAAGGTCAGGATGCGGCCGGCATGGGCCTCTGCTGCAGCACGCAGCCGGTCGCGGTGCGGGCTGTCATGGGGCAGGATGGCGGTGCCGCCCGGTTCGAGCCCCTGAAATATCTCGCCCTTGGCGTCGGCAATGTCCGCTTCGCTGGCGAAGAAGGCGCTGTGCGCCGGCGCGATGGCGGTGACGATCGCGACATGCGGCCTGACCAGACGGGTGAGATGGGCCAGTTCGCCGGCATGGTTCATGCCCATCTCGAACACACCGATGGCAGTCTCGGCGGGCATGCGCGCGAGGCTCAGCGGCACGCCGGTGTGGTTGTTGTAGCTCTTGACCGAACGATGGACGCGGCCACGCAAGGCACGATCCAGGCAGGCGAACAGCGCCTCCTTGGTGCCGGTCTTGCCGACCGATCCCGTGACGCCGATGACCTTGCCGGTCATGCGCGCCCGCGATGCCGCGCCGAGGGCTTCGAGCGCCGCCGTCGTGTCGGCCACCCGAACATGCGGGCCGGCACAGGCATCGGACACGATCGCGCCTGCCGCACCGGCGGCGAAGGCTTTGTCGAGAAAGGCGTGGCCGTCGGTCGTTTCGCCCCTCATGGCGATGAAGAGGTCGCCCGGGCCGATCTCCCGCGAGTCGAAGGCGACGCCGGACGCGTGGAAATCGCCATGCACCTCGCCATCGACCGCAGCGGCGATGTCGAAGGCCGTCCAGAGCGGAGCGGAAGACGCACTCATCAGGCCGCACACTCCCGCGCGACGCTGACGTCGTCAAAGGGCAGTACGCGGTCGCCGACGATCTGGCCCTGCTCATGCCCCTTGCCCGCGATCAGGACGATGTCGCCGGCCGCGGTGCGGGCAATGGCTTCGGCAATGGCTTCGCGCCGTCCGCCGATCTCGATCGCGCCGGGCGCGCCCGCCATGACGTCGCGGCGAATGGCAGCCGGGTCCTCGGAACGGGGGTTGTCGTCGGTGACGATGGCGAGATCGGAAAGCCGTGCGGCTATCTCGCCCATCAGCGGGCGCTTGCCGGTGTCGCGGTCGCCGCCGGCGCCGAAGACGGTGATCAGGCGGCCCGCCGTGTGCGGACGCAATGCGGCGATGGCCGCCTCCAGGCCGTCGGGCGTATGAGCATAGTCGACATAGATCGGGGCACCGCTCTTCGACAGCGCCGCCCGTTCGAGGCGACCGCGGACGGGAGCAACGCGCTGCAGATCGCTCAGCGTCCGGTCTATGTCACCCCCCGTGGCGATCACCAGTCCGGTGGCGACGAGCGCGTTGGCCGCCTGATAGGCGCCGATCAATGGCAGCTTCACGTCGCGGGTCTTGCCGTCGATCTCGAGCTTCAGAGTCTGGCCGAGCGCGGTCGGCGTCCGGTCGAGCAGCCGGATCGTCTCGCCACTGCTGCCCACCGTTATTGCGCGGACGCCACGCGCCTTCACGGCGTCGATCACGCCGCCCGAATAGGCGTCGTCGGCCCAGATCACCGCTGCGCCGTCCGCATCGACGACCTCGTCGAACAGACGAAGCTTCGCCGCGAAATAGGCTTCCATCGTCCCATGATAATCGAGATGGTCGCGGCTCAGATTGGTGAAGGCGACCGCGCGGACCGGCAGCCCCTCGGTGCGATATTGCGACAGGCCGTGGCTCGACGCTTCGAACGCCGCATGGGTCACGCCTTCCTTGCGAAGGCCGGCCATGTTCGAAAGGAAGGTGACGATATCGGGGGTGGTAAGCCCGGTCGACACCTGATCGTCGGCGGTGGTGACGCCGAGGGTGCCGATCGATGCCGCGTGAAATCCCGCCATCCGCCACAGCTGTCGGGTGAGTTCGACGGTCGATGTCTTGCCGTTCGTGCCCGTCACCGCGACCGTCGTGTCGGGGAAGGGCGCGAAGAAGCGGGCCGCCAGCCGGGCGAACAGCCGCCGGGGCTCTTCGTCGACGATATGCGTGGCGCCCTCGACCGTGACGCCCGGCGCGGAGACGATCGCGACCGCGCCGGCCTCCACCGCCTGCGCGATGTAATCCTCGCCATTGAAGCGGCTTCCGCGAAAGGCGCCGAACACGGTGCCGGGCGCCACCTTGCGATGATCGATCGCGAAGCCGGTGATGCGCTCGTCGCTCGCGGCGCCGGGGATCAGGTCAGTCAATCGCATGGACGCCCGCATCCTCCTTCTCGGGTTTGTAGACGAACGGCATCAGGTCGGAGACGTCGATGTCCTTGCTCGGGTCGGGAATC
>JAIYAJ010000157.1 GCA_027489105.1 Zymomonas sp.
ACCAATGACGACGATCGCTATTTCACCGACAGCTTTCAGGCGATGCCGGCCGATGGCTATACGGCGCTGTTCGGGCGTATGCTCGACCATCCGAATATCGCGGTGGCGACGGGCGTCGACTTCTTCCGAATCAGGGCCCAGCTTCGCTTCGACCGTCTCGTCTACACCGGCCCGATCGACGAATATTTCGGCCGCTGCCACGGGCCGCTGCCCTATCGCTCGCTCAGTTTCCGGCACGAGACGCTCCCCGTCGAGCGCTTCCAGGCGGCGGCGGTGGTCAACTATCCCGATGAGGCCGTCCCCTACACCCGGATCACCGAGTATAAATATCTGACCGGGCAGCAGTCGCCTTCCACCAGCATCAGCTACGAATATCCGTCGGCCGAGGGCGATCCTTATTATCCGGTGCCCCGACCGGAGAATCAGGCGCGCTTCCGCGCCTATCAGGCAATGGCCGATGCCTTGCCGGATGTCCTGTTCGTCGGCCGGCTGGCGACCTATCGCTATTATAATATGGACCAGGTGGTGGCGCAGGCGCTCGCCACCTATCGCCGCGCGCGCCGGTGACTCCGGCACGCGAGCGCCTGCGCCGGTCGTTCGGTGGCGTCATGGCTTCGGCCGGTGCCGGATTCGTCCGGCCCAGGACCCGGATGCTCCTGCTCAGCGATGGCCGTGAATATACCAGCGAGCAGCAATTCGCGCCGATCTGGCGGCACCGCACCCGCCTGCGCCGCGACCTGGGCCTGGCGATCGACTGGCGGCCGCTCGAAGGGCAAGGCGACGTGCGCGCGCAGGGCCTGTCCGGCTATGACGTGATCGGGCTCAAGCTCTCCTTCCGCTGCTCTGCCGCCGAGGTCCTGGACCTCGTCCGACGGGTAAGAGAAGCCCTTGGTCCGGGATCCCCGACCCGGCTCGTCTATTTCGACGGTGACGACGACAGCGCTGTGCTGTGGCCCGAACTGGTGGAGCGGGTCGACCTCTATGTGAAAAAGCATCTCTTCGCGGACCTGGCCAACTATCGGCGTGCCTTCATCGGCAAGAGCAATCTGACCGACCATGCGGCGCGAATCGCAGGCCTGTCCTTCGCCAAGGACATCATCCCGGTCGGACAGCCGCAGCCGGTGACGACGCCCGCCAAGCTTCACCTTGGCTGGAACATCGCGCTCGATGACAAGATTGCCGGGCTGCCCGCCGTCTCGCCCGCGATATCGCGCGAGATCGACATTTGCGGGCGCGTGCATGTGTCGCCGGACAGCTGGCTCGGCGCCCTGCGCGCGCCCGCCATCGCCGCGCTCGAATCACTCGCGGGACGTTGGCGGGTTGCCGTTCCGCGCGAGCGCGTTTCCCAGGCCGCTTACGATGCCGAACTGCGCGCGGCGCGAATCTGTGTCAGCCCCTTCGGCTATGGCGAACTGTGCTGGCGCGATTTCGAGGCGATCCAGGCGGGCTGCCTGCTGGTGAAACCCGACATGGGCCATATCCGCACCGCGCCCGACCTGTTCGAGGCTGGCGTCACCTATGCGCCCGTTCGCTGGGACTATGCCGATCTGGAAGAGGTCTGCTCACGCTACCTGTCCGACGAGGGCGCACGGATCGCGGTCGTCGAGGAGGGGCAGCGCCGCCTGCGCGAATCGCTCGGTCCGCAATGGTTCGTGAGCTGTGCGCGGGCATTTCTTGCTGCGCTCGATCCGCCGGCGCGCAATAGGACCCGAAAATAAGGGAATATGGCGGGCCACACCCGATGAAGATGAGCACTATACCTACGCTATTGCACTACGATAGACCGAGTGGGCCTCATATCACGGTTAGGCGGAAAGGCGGATGCATACCTTCTTGGCCCGCTTGTCCCTGCTAGATCGGCTTCCAGTCCGTCGACAGGAGTCCCCTGAGCACCTCAAGGCGACTCGGCAAATGCCGATTGCACGTGATGCCCAGATAGGTCGCGGCGCGCGTCGCGCCGACGTAGAGATATTTGTCGAACAGATCAGGCTTCGCATCGGCCAGCGCATCGATCGCCACGAAGAAGACCGCCTCGAACTCAAGCCCCTTGATGTGCTTGACATCGAAGACCCTGATTTCATCGTCGTTGCCGATGATCCGGCCATCGACGCAAGCAATGGCGCGCAGGTTGGTGTCGGTGAAGGCGCGGTTCAGGGCGTCGGTCATCGGCCGGACGGCCGCTTCCTCGTGCACGAGCACCGCGACGGTCGGCAGGGGTTCCCCCTTCATTGCGCCTTCGATCTCGGCAATTCGGGCAAACAGCCAGGCAGCGACGTCGTCTAGGTCTGGCGTGTCGAGCAGCAGGATTGGATCGACGGCGTCGTTGTTCATTTCGGGAGGCAGTTCGACCTCGCCGTGGTTTTCGAACAGCGCTGCAAGCGCGCGGGCGAAGTCGAACAACTGCCGGCTCTGCCGATACGAGATCGACACCGGTCTTATCTCGATCCCGGGGCTGACCCATTCAAGGTCGGAGCGACGCTTGCTGCCCCAGGGCGTTATCCGCTGATCGAAGTCGCCGCACGCGAAGAAGGAGTTCGTCCGGTATGAGGCGAGCGCCCGCATGCAGCCGAGCTGGACGGGCGAGAAATCGGTCGCTTCATCTACGAGGATCTGGTTGCGCTGCGCGCCTAGCATTGACGCGAGCGCCGCATAGGCCGGTTGGTGGGCTGCGCGTGAGATACGCGCGTCGGCGAGCAGGCCGTTGGCGGCGCGAAGGATCGCCAGCAGGATGATGTCGATCTCGAAGTCGTCAGCGAGGCGCCCGGCGCCGGCCTCGGTGTACCAGCGATTCTCCGAGCGGCGGATTCGGCGAAAGCGTGCGTATCGCGTTGCTACGCCGCGCACGAGGGCGCGCACTGGGTTGGAGAACCGGCGCAGTGCCTGGAGCAGAAGTAAAGTGCGGCCGACGGTCTCGCGCTCGCCCTCGGCGAAGCCGCGGTCTCCGAGCCATTCGAGCACCTGAGCAGCTACGCTCCGTCCCGGACGGCGGCGGGTGACGTGCTGGCGGGCCTGCCTGCGCAGTGCGTCGTTGAAAGCCTTTCGCGCCGCAGCCGGGCCGGTGACGGCCCGGGCGGGTTCTTCCTCGTCTTCGTCACCGTCATCATCGTCGGCGTCGTCGATCTGATCGCCCACGTCGGCCAAGCCGTTCATAAATTCGGTCAGCTTGGCGAAGAACTGCGGATCGGTGCGCATTTGCGCGGTAAGCGCGCGCTTATAGGCCTCATCAATTTCGCTGTTGAGCTGCTCAATGAGGATTCGGATTTCGGCATTGAAGCTGACGAGCGCGATGATCGTCGATGGCGTATCGGTCGTGGCCGTGCGACCGAGAATGGCCTTCAACCTGCCTCCAATGGACGAGACATCGTTGGCGCTCGCCTCGGCTAGAAGATCGGCGGCGGTCGACAGATCGGCCCAAAACGCCTCGGTCTGCCACGTGTTGAAGTCTTCGAACCAGGCGATCTGGTCGGCCGCGTCCGGCAGAAGCGTCCCGGCGTTCTCGCGCGCGATGAAGCGGCCGCCACTGCCGCCGCTGGTCCTCAAGAGTGAGAAGCTGTTGCCAGCGAGGTCGCGCCGATGGACCGTCCAGGTCCGGACGACGTTGTCGCTTGCCGGTACGTTCTCGCGGCTGAACGCTTCCTTCAGATAGGAGCGCAGCAGATCGGTCGGCGTGAACATGATCCAGCTGCTGCCGTGCGGCACGACCGAGGCGGCAGTATCGATCGTCGCCTTCTCCTCTTCAGGCAACTCCACATAGTTGAGCTTCTGGCCGAGCCGCCTGATCAGTGTCGTGGTCTTGCCCGTGCCGGGACTTCCAAGGATCACCAACTGGCTGTCGATGGGAAGACGGAATATCTCGCTCTGGTACCGGTCGAGGACAGCCTGGTCGCGCAGTTCCGCTTTTCTGATAATGTTGCGGACCCGCCCCTCGATGACATTGTCGCCAGCCTCGGCCGCCGCGATCAGCTTTTCGATCGCGGCCAGCGGATCATCTTCCGGCAGTGCCTCTGTGAGCAGGCGGAGCAACGATTGTATCGTGATCGTCCCAAGCTGATCGGCCTGGAATTCGGTGTCGAACGAATCCCAGCCGTCGCCGGTCTCGGACGGATGGAGGAGCGTGCGCTCGATGACCTCAAGCGTTACGACCCGATCGCCCTTGCGCAGGTCCAGCGTTTCTCCGGGGGGTATCGAGGCCAGCCCGCCGGCGGGCGCGTAGTGACTGCAATAGTGCTGGCGGCCCTCCGATTTCATTGAGGATGCGCCACGTGAGATGAAATAGATGGCCTCATTGTCTTCGTCGTCGACCGCGACTACACGCGCGATAGCCGGTTCCTCGGCGAGGCGCGCATTGCTTTCGGCGACTTCGCGCGCGATCCGATTGAAGGAATCGATCGTAGCGGGCGTATTGAGCGTATTGCCTTGCGCTAGCTTGTCGGCCGAAATAGCGTTGCGCTTACGAAGCTGTTCGCGGGCTTCTTCGGCGATCCGCTTGAGGATCTGCAGTATATCGGCCGACAGGATCTTGATTTGCTCTTGCCGCTGCTCGTCCAATGCCATCATTTCCCCCTTTGTCGATGAAGGTATGATGGTTTGGCTGCGCTACCGAATCTAGTGATTAATCGAATCAAATGGTCGCGCCTGCCGCGTCGGCGTAGCCGCTGTGGCCCATGAGCGGGAAATGGCGGGATACGACGACAAATGGTGGCTGGCGGAGAGGGTGGGATTCGAACCCACGGTACGGTTGCCCGCACAACGGTTTTCGAGACCGCCCCGATCGACCACTCCGGCACCTCTCCGCAGAGGTGGAACGAACGGGCCGTGAAGCCGTCCGCCAGTCGACAGGGGCGGGCCATTAGCCCAGAGTTTCGCGCTTGCCAAGCGCCTGCTTGCATGTGGAGGAGACTTCCCTACATTATTCCTGTGATTGAGAAGACCATTTCCACCATGCCGGCCCCCGGCATCCTTCCCCAGGGAATTACGCCTCCGCCCGTGGCGCACGCCCGTTTTGCGATCGGCGACGTGGTCCGGCACCGGCTGTTCGAGTTTCGCGGAGTCGTGTTCGACGTCGATCCGGTGTTCGCCAACACCGACGAATGGTACGAATCGATTCCCGCCGACATGCGGCCGGCCAAGGACCAACCCTTCTACCATCTGTTCGCCGAGAACAGCGACAGCAGCTACATTGCCTATGTCAGCCAGCAGAATCTGATGCGCGACGACAGCGACGAACTGGTCGACCACCCGGCGATCGCGGGGCTGTTCGAGGGTTTCTCGGAAGGGCGCTATCAGCTGCGTCGCCAGCACCGGCACTGATTCGCTGAGGCCGGGCCAAGGGCCTGCGGGGTTTTTGCCGGAGAGTCGCATAAAGGTTGACTTTCCGACCTCCCACCTCTAGCGAGCCGCTTTCCTGTGTGGGGTGATGGCCTGGTGTCTTCGCATCCGCGCTAACAGCTTTTGAAGAAGTGATGAGGGCCATGTTCGCTATCGTGCGCACGGGCGGCAAGCAGTATCGCGTTGCCGCGGGAGACAAGATCGTCGTGGAGAAGATTCCGGGTGACGCGGGTTCGACCGTGTCGCTGGACGACGTTCTTCTCGCGGGTGAGGGTGCTGAGCTGAAGGACGTCAAGGGCCTCAGCGTTTCGGCGGAAATCATCGCTCAGGCGAAGGCCGAGAAGGTCATCGTCTTCAAGAAGCGTCGCCGTCATAATTATCGTCGCCGCAACGGCCATCGTCAGCAGCACACGATCCTGAAGATTCTCTCGATCGGCGGCGAAGCCCCGGCAAAGAAGGCTTCCAAGGCAAAGGCCGACGCTCCGGCCGCCGCCGAAGCCTGATCGAAGAGCCAAACGGAGTAGTTTGAGATGGCACATAAGAAAGCAGGCGGCTCTTCGCGCAATGGTCGTGATTCGGCTGGTCGTCGCCTTGGCGTGAAGAAGTTCGGTGGCGAAACCGTCATCGGCGGCAACATCATCGTCCGCCAGCGCGGCACGAAGGTCTATCCGGGCCGCAACGTCGGCATCGGCAAGGATCACACGCTGTTCGCGCTCGCCGAAGGCCGCGTCGAATTCCACAGCGGCAAGCTTGGCCGCAAATATGTCAGCGTCGCGGCGTTCGCCGAGGCGGCTGAATAAACGGATGATCCGTCGCGGGTCGTCCGGAGAGGCGACCCGAGGGTCCGGCACGCCGGACCGATGAGGGAGAGGGTCGCACCTCTCCCTTTTTATTTTTCTCCCTCAGAAAACTGTCGCCCCGCTGTAACCTTTTGGGTTCAAAGGCGTTTCCGGGGCAGCGATAAGGGAGAATGAAATGTTCGCTCGTACCCCGCGGCTGTTGCTGCGTCCCGGTTGGAGAGAGGATGGCCCGGCTCTGGCGGCGGCGATCGGCGATTTCGCCATCGTATCGCGGCTCGCTCGTGCGCCTTGGCCCTACACGCTGGGCGACGCCGAGGCTTTTCTGGCGGCTGACCATGGTCCGCTCCCCAATTTCCTGATCTTCGCGCGCACGCTCGGTGCTCCGCGTCTCGTCGGCGGGATCGCTTTCGATGCAACCGACGAAGGCGTCGAGCTCGGTTACTGGATCGCGCGCTCCTATTGGGGCCTGGGCCTTGCGACCGAGGCCGGCCGGGCGATGATGGACATTGCCGACAATTGTCTTCGCCTGCCGAAGCTGCGTGCCGGTCACTTCGCCGACAACGCCGCATCGGGTCGTGTGCTGGCCAAGCTGGGCTTCCAGCCGACCGGCAGCGTCGGTACGCGCGTCTGCCGGGCGCGGGACGCGGTGGTGAACAGCGTCGAGTTCGAACGGCGCGCCTTTGCGACGACGCGCGTCGATGAGGATGCCAGCATCGGCTACGACCGTGAGGATGCGCTGGCTGCCTGAGCCGTTTTCGGCGCAGCGCCAAAGCCTTGCTTGCTTCCACGACAGAAAATGCTGGGCCCGTCCGGCGGCGGCTATGCTAGTGCGACTTGAGCGGCGGTCGGGCTGGTTGGCCGCTTTTCGCCGGGACGGCCTAAGGGGGGCCGCTGATGCCACATAGCCGTCTGCGCCTGTCCACCGAGGAGATGCGGTTCCGCGCAATAGATGCGGCGCGCACCATCCTGATCGAGGAAGGTCCGCAGGCCGTAACCCTGATGGCCGTCGCCAAGCGCATCAACCGCACCCACGCCAATGTGCTGCATCATTTCGGATCCGCCGGCGACCTTCGCCGCGCGATGGCGGAGATGGTGGTCAGCCGCGCGGTCGCAGAAATCGAGCAGAAGGTGATCGAGGCGCGGCGAAGCGAGAGCGACTTGCGCGAAGTCGTCGACATCACCTTCGACATTTTCGAGAAGCAGGGCCTTGCCGCACTCGTGTCCTGGATGGTCCTGACGGGCGAGCGCGAAGGGCTGGTGCCGATCCTCGAAGCTGTCCACACCGTCGTCGAGGAACTCGGCGAATATCGCGGTGCACCTCTGAGGCAGATCACACATCTCCTCGTGCTAACCGCGCTCGGTGAAGGGCTGCTCGGCGAGTCGATTGCCGAAGCGCTCGATCTGCCGCGCGATTCGGCGCGTCAGACGCTCGCCCAGCAACTGCGGGTGATGCGCGGCTGGTAACAGTCTCCCCTATTCTTGCTCTCGCTGATGCCGACGGGTTCTTTTCGCCGCCAATTGGTATAAAGGCGCGCGATGCATTTTCTGGATCAAGCAAAGATTTTCATACGCTCGGGATCGGGCGGGCCCGGGGCTGTCAGCTTCCGGCGTGAGAAGTACATCGAATATGGCGGCCCCGACGGTGGCCATGGCGGCAAGGGTGGCGACATCATCTTCGAAGCGGTCGCCGGTCTCAACACGCTGATCGACTTCCGGTATACGCAGCATTTCAAGGCACAGCGCGGCCATGGCGGCGCCGGCTCCAACCGTACCGGTGCCGGCGGCAAGGATCTGGTGATCCGGGTTCCGGTCGGCACGCAGATCTTGTCCGAGGACAAGTCCGAGGTGCTGGCCGATTTCATCGTCGCCGGACAGCGCGAGGTGTTCCTTCGCGGCGGTGATGGTGGCCGCGGCAATGCCAGCTACAAGACGTCGACCAACCGAGCCCCGCGGCAGCATGGCACCGGTTGGCCGGGTGCTGAAGCCTGGGTCTGGCTGCGTCTGAAGCTGCTCGCCGATTGCGGCCTCGTCGGGCTGCCCAATGCCGGCAAGTCGACCTTCATCAACGCGGTGTCGAATGCGAATGCGAAGGTCGGTGATTATCCCTTCACGACCGTCAGGCCGCAACTTGGCGTCGCCAGCCACAAGGGACGGGAGTTTGTCGTCGCCGACATCCCCGGCCTGATCGAGGGCGCGGCCGACGGCGCGGGCATCGGCGACCGTTTCCTCGGCCATATCGAGCGGTGCCGCGTGCTGCTGCATCTTGTCGACGCGAGCGGAGACGACCCGGTCGACGCCTATGAGATCGTGCGCGGCGAACTTGACGCCTATGGCGCGGGTCTGGCGGACAAGCCGCAGGTGTTGGCGCTCAACAAGATCGATGCGGTCGAACCCAAGGCGCTCGACAAGCTCGCCAAGAAGCTCGCGAAGAAGAGCGGCACGAAGGTGATGCTGCTGTCGGGCGCGAGTGGAGAAGGGCTTCCCGCCGTGCTCGACCAGATCATCGAGATTCTCGGGCCGGCGCCCGAGACGACCGCCGCCAACGAGAATGACGAGCCCTGGTCACCGATCTGACGATGTCCGCCAGCCACTTCGCTCCCGCCGCCTGTTCCCGACTGGTCGTGAAGATCGGTTCGGCGCTGCTCGTCGATCCCGATGGCAAGGTCCGGCGGGATTGGCTGGAGGGCGTCGTCGCCGATCTCGCCACCCGGCATCGGGCGGGGCAGCAGATCGCTGTGGTGTCCTCGGGCGCTATCGCGCTGGGCGCACGGCGGCTCGGCCTGGCCAAGGGCGGACGCGCGAGTCTTGAGGATGCGCAGGCGGCTGCCGCGACCGGGCAGATCGCGCTGTCCCATTGCTGGGCCGAACTGCTGAATCAGCAGGGACTGACCGCGGCGCAGATGCTGGTCACGCTCGACGATCTCGAGGATCGGCGGCGCTATCTGAATGCGGCCTCCACGCTCGATCGCCTGCTGAGCCTCGGCGTCGTCCCCGTGATCAACGAGAATGATTCGGTCGCGACCGAGGAAATCCGCTTCGGCGACAATGATCGCCTCGCCGCCCGGATCGGGCAGGCGGCGGGAGCCGGCGGCGTGATCCTGCTGTCGGACATAGACGGACTCTACACCGCCAACCCTCATCGCGACCCGACGGCCCGCCTGGTGCCGGAGGTCGCGCGGATCGACTCGCGCATCCGGGCCATGGCCGATGGCGGATCGGCGTCTGGGATGGGCTCGGGCGGCATGATCTCGAAGCTGGAGGCCGCGCGAATCGCGCAGCGGTCGGGCGCGCATCTGGCGATCATCTCGGGCAAACGCGACCATCCTCTGGCGGCCTATGATGCCGATGGACGCGGTACGGTGTTTGTCGGCAGCCGCGTCGGCAGCGCACGCAAGGCGTGGCTCGCTGGGCGGCTGACGGCCAAGGGTAAGGTCATGGTCGATGCCGGCGCGGCGGCGGCGCTGCTCGAAGGGCGCAGCCTGCTGGCGGCGGGAGCGACGGGCGTGCAGGGACGCTTCTCGCGCGGAGACGTCGTCGATATTTGCGGCCCGGAAGGTGAAGCCTTCGCGCGCGGCCTCGCCGAATATGACGCGGACGATGCGGCCAAGATCGTCGGTCGGCGGCGCGAGGCGCTGGAAGATCTGCTCGGCTATGCGCCGCGCTCGGCGCTGGTCCACCGCGATCATATGGTGCTGCTGTGATCGTCGCCGTGACCGGCGGCACCGGCTTCCTGGGTGGGCATGTGCTGCGTCTCGCGGCCGAAGCGGGCCATGAAGTGCGCGCGCTGACCCGCAGAGCGCAGTTGCCGCAGCCCAATGTCGAATGGCTGCGCGGGACGCTCGAGGATCATGTCGCGCTCGGCGAACTGGTCGATGGCGTGGACGCGGTCATCCACGTCGCGGGCGTGATCAACGCGCCGACCCTGGCAGGCTTCGTCGAGGGCAATGTCACCGGGACGGCCTCGCTGATCACTGCCGCCGAAGCCGCCGGCGTGCGCCGCTTCGTTCATGTCTCGTCGCTCTCTGCGCGCGAGCCGGATCTGTCCGACTATGGCTGGTCGAAGCGCGCGTCCGAGGCGATGGTCGTCCAGTCCTCGCTCGACTGGACGATCGTGCGGCCGCCGGCGATCTACGGCGCGGGCGACCGCGAGATGCTGGAGCTGTTCCGCGTCGCTGCACGCCGGGGAATCCTGCCGCTGCCACCGAAAGGGCGCCTGTCGCTGATCGAGGCCGGCGACCTGGCGCGGCTTCTGGTCGCCCTTGTCGATGCGCCTGAAAGCCACGCGCAGATCTACGAGCCGGACGACGGTGAGACCGGCGGATATTCGCACGAGCAATTCGGCCGGATGATCGGTGCAGCCGTAGGTCGGCCCAGGCTCCTCACCTTGTCCATGCCGAAGCTGCTTTTGCAATTGGCGGCCTTCGTCGAACGGCACAGGCTCGGCGACAAGGCTAAGCTGACCGGCGATCGTGTCCGATATTTCTGCCATCCCGACTGGGTCGCGCGGACCCGTCCTCCGGCATCGATCTGGCGGCCGGAGGTGGCTGCCCGGCAAGGCCTCGACGCTACCGCGTCATGGTATCGCGCGCAGGGCTGGCTCTGAACCTGCCGTTCAGCCGAAATTGGCCATCAATTGCGCCATGAAGGCGATGAAGCTGAGGATAAGTCCTCCCAGCATGACCCGATAGGCATAGCCCAGCAGCCGGTACTTCTTGCGGGCGAGCACGCGGCCATTCTGGTAGATGTCATGGGCGAAGGCCGCATAGACCGCGTCGCTGTCGGTGACCGTATCCAGCACGAACTGGACGAATTCCTCCTCCTCGATCTGCGTGAAGGAGCCGAAGAAGAGCATGTTCGCGGGACCGTTGGCGCGGGGCGGGACCTTGGTCGAGGGCAACACGGCCATCACCGCGAGCAGCGCCGAAAGAAAGGCTGCCGCACCAAGGATCATCAGCGCGACGGGGGCCTGGCCGCCGGCTTTCAGCTGCCCGACCGTGATCGTGAAGATGACGAAGGTGGCGCCCATCAGCATATTGGCCTTCTGATCGGCCATCTGGCTCAGCTGATACTGGATCTGCTGGGCGGTGCGCAGGAGATGGACCGCGTCCGGCGCGAACTGTCCTCGCGGTGGAGCTCTTGTCTCGTCGGCTGCCATTTTCCCCCCTGCTTGCCGGCATCGGTAATGGCACGAGCCATCCAAGCGGCAAAGAGACATTCTCGTGACAGATCGGCCGAAAATTGGCTCCCGCCTCCGCTCTGCCGCGAAGCCGCCGCAATCGCTTGGCAAGCGCGGCTCTGTCATCCTAGAGCGGACGGAACGGGCAATGCCGGTCCCGCGCTTGTGGATCGCCATTTCGCCGCGTGAGGCGATCGGTCCCAGGGGGACGGTCGCGCAATCGCACTGAGGAACGATGATGAGCAGCAGAGACGATACCTTCACCCGCGTGGCCGAGCAGATCGAGCCCTTCAACAAGAAGGGGATCGACCTGACCGACGCGACCAGCTTCGCGGGCGATCTCGAGTGGGACAGCCTGACGGTGATGGACTTCGTCGCTGCGGTCGAGGACGAGTTCGACATCATCATCACGATGAACATGCAGGCGGAAATCGAGACTGTCGGACAGCTCGTCGATGCCGTCATGAAGCTGCGGGGCTGACCTTGGCGACCGATCTCTTCTCGAAGTTCGATCCGCTCATTGCCGAGCGGGAGGCGTTGCTCGCGACCGGGGTCCGCGATCCCTATGCGATCGTCATGGAAAAGGTGCTGTCGCCCACCGAGGCGCTGATCAACGGCAAGAAGACCATCTTGCTGGGCACCTACAACTATATGGGCATGACGTTCGACCCCGATGTCATCGCCGCCGGCAAGGCTGCGCTCGACGAATATGGCGCGGGCACGACCGGCAGCCGCGTGCTCAACGGCACCTATCAGGGCCACCGGGAGTGCGAGGAGGCGCTGAAGGAATTTTACGGCACCAAGCACGCCATTGTCTTTTCGACCGGCTATCAGGCCAATCTCGGCATGATCTCCACCCTGGCGGGCAAGGGCGATTACATCATCCTCGATGCCGACAGCCACGCGTCCATCTATGACGGCTGCTGGCTGGGCGATGCCGAGATCGTCCGCTTCCGCCACAATTCGGTCGAGGATCTCGACAAGCGCCTCGGCCGCCTGCCGGTCGAGGCGGGCAAGCTCGTCGTGCTCGAGGGCGTCTATTCGATGATGGGCGACATTGCCCCGCTGCCCGAGATGGTGGCGGTCGCGAAAAAGCATGGCGCGATGATCCTGTGCGACGAGGCCCATGGCATGGGCTTCTTCGGCGAACATGGCCGCGGCGTGTTCGAAGAAGCCGGCGTCGCCGACGACATCGATTTCGTCGTGGGCACCTTCTCCAAGTCGGTCGGCACGGTCGGCGGTTTCTGCGTCTCGAACCATCCGAAGTTCGAAGTGCTGCGCCTCGTCTGCCGGCCCTATGTCTTCACAGCCTCGCTGCCCCCGTCGGTGGTCGCGACCGCCGCGACCTCGATCCGCAAGCTGATGCATGCGGGCGAGAAGCGCGCCCATTTGTGGAAGAATTCGCGCCGGCTGCATCAGGGGCTGCGCGACATGGGCTACAAGCTCGGCACCGAGACCGCCCAGTCGGCGATCATCGCGGTGATCCTGACCGACATGGCGCAAGCCGTGGCGCTGTGGCAGGGGCTTCTCGAAGCTGGCCTCTACGTCAACACGGCGCGGCCGCCAGCGACGCCAGCGGGCACCTTCCTGCTGCGCTGCTCGCTCTGCGCCGAGCATACGGACGAGCAGGTCGACCAGATTCTTGCGATGTTCGAGAGCGCGGGACGGGCGATCGGCGTCATAGCCTGAGCGGCGCGGGACGAGCCGGGATGGACTATCCCGGTCGCTCCGGGTGCGATACAAGACGGTCATGACGTTCAACGCTTCCGTCGCGTGGATACGGAACCTGTCGCAGGGCACGCGGCGATCGATCGCGGTTGCCCTGCTGGTCGTGGTGGCGATCGGCCTGTTGGTTGCCGTCGTGACGATGGTCGCGCGGTCGAACGACGCCCGCGATGCGGCCTTGCAGCGGGAGCAGCACAGCTACGACATCATGGTGCTCACGCGATCGCTCGATGCGTCGATGGCGCGCTCCGAAGCGGCGCTGGCTCGATATGTCGTCAGCAGCGATCGCAAGGTCGGCACGATCTTCTACGACGAATGGCGCAGGGCGATGAGCCAGCTGCGCCAGCTCGATCGGCTGACGTCGGGCCAGCCCGGCCAGCAGCAGCTGGTCCGCAAGCTCGAAGCCCTGGCCGCCGATCGCGAGAAGGAACTCGCCGCCGCCGCCGCCTTCGCCAATGTCGGCAAGGGCTGGTACGCGATCGGCATGTTCAGCAAGGCGGGCAAGTCGCCCAATGTCCGCGCCATATCCGAGACGCTCGAACAGATCGCCGCGCGCGAGCGCGAGCGGCTCGGGCAGCGATCCGAAGCAACGCTTTTCTCTGCCGAGCGCGCCAACTGGTTCGCCACCCTTCTGTCGGTGCTCGGCCTCTCGCTGATGGGCCTCGCTATCCTGATGGGCTGGCTCGCGGCGGCGGCCGTGGCCCAGCGCGCCCATGCGGCTGAAGCCATGGAAGTCGAATTGGATCGGGCGGCGCAGCTGGAGGCGGCGGTCGCCGAGCGCACCCGGGAGCTGAGCGAAGCCAATCGCCGCCTGCTCGAAGAAAGCGAGACGCGCGCCCGGGCCGAAGCGCAACTGGCGCAGGCGCAGAAGATGGAGGCGGTCGGCCAGCTGACCGGCGGCATCGCGCACGACTTCAACAATATGCTCTCGGTCGTGGTGGGAGGCCTCGATCTCGCCCGGCGGAAGCTGGCGAAGCAGCCGGCCGAGGCGGGCATGTATATCGACGGCGCGCTGGAAGGCGCCGACCGGGCGGCGGCGCTGACCCGGCGGCTGCTGTCCTTCGCGCGGGCCGAGCCGCTCTTGCCCGATGCGGTCCAGCCGGCGAAGCTGGTGTCGGGCATGAAGGTGCTGCTCGACCGAACGCTGGGCGAGCGGATCGTCGTCGAGGTCCATCCGACCCGCGCGGCATGGCCGATCTGGGCGGACTCGCACCAGCTGGAAAATGCGATCCTCAATCTGGCGGTCAATGCCCGCGATGCGATGGAGGGGGCTGGCTGCCTGGACATCATGGTCGAGGATATCACGCTCGATGCGACGACGAGCGGCGGGCTCAAGCCGGGCGATTATGTCCGGATCAGCGTTGCCGATACCGGTTGCGGCATGTCGCAGCAGGTGATGGAGCGCGCCTTCGAGCCCTTTTTTACCACCAAGCCGGTCGGCAAGGGGACGGGCCTCGGCCTCAGCCAGATCTTCGGTTTCGTCCGTCAGTCGATGGGCGACGTCCGCATCGCGTCCGAACTGGGCAAGGGGACGACCATCTCGCTGCTCCTGCCGCGCCATCATGGCGTGGCGGCGCAGCGCAGCGCCATGGACATGACCGTCGCGGCGCGGCCCGATACTGGCGCACTCGATATCTTGCTGGTCGAGGATGATCCCCGCGTCCAGGCGTCCACCCGGGCGGGCCTGACCGAACTCGGCCATGTCGTGCGCGCCTGCAGTTCGGGCGAGGAAGCGCTCGCCATCTTGGCCGAAGGGCAGAGCTTCGATCTCGTGCTGACCGATGTGATGATGCCGGGGATGACCGGGCCCGAGCTGATCGCGACGATCAGCCGCGACTATCCCGACATCTCGGTGCTGTTCGTCACCGGCTATGTCGGCGAGGCCGGGCAGAGCGAGGATTTCGCGGACCATGAGGTGCTGCGCAAGCCCTTCACCATTTCGGCGCTCGGCAACGCGATCGGCCGGGCGATGGGCCGGCATACTGGCCGGGCGGCATCTCAGGCGGCCTGAACGACCGGAAAGGCGCGCTGGTTCAGCGCACCGCGCCGCGCAGGATCAGGCGGGGGAGCAGCGCCAGCGCGCCCAGGATCGGCCAGCGCCGCTGCCACGGCTTTATCTCGATCGCGGCGCCCGCATGGCGGTTTATCTTCCAGGCGAGATAGTCGATGCCGCCAGCATAGGTGGTGCTGGCCTTGGCGAGCCGGACCAGCGTCAGCGCCTTGCCCTCGCGCCGGCGCTGGCGCCAGATGGTCTCACCTGCCTTGCGTTCGGCGGAGCTTATGGTGTCGGCGAAGCTGACGATGCCGCCCTCGATGGCAGCGCCGAGGCCGGCGGCGGCGAGAGCAGGGGTGGTGAAGCGCGCATAGCGTGCGGGATCGGCCCCCACGACCGAAGAGGCCCGCCCCTTGCGCTCCGCGCGCAGTTCGGCGCCATAGGTCAGCGCGAAGGCGCCCTCCCACAGCGCGGCGACGCTGAGCCGGTCTGCAAGGAGCGGCCGGGCGGCTGACAGTAGAGCAGGGGCCGCACCGGCGATCGCCATCGCGGCATGCATAGCGGCGCTCTCATCGGATGCCCAGACTAGGCGTGACGGCTGGGCGAAACGGGCCCAGACCGACACGTTCCGGGTGGCAGAGGAGGCGAGGCGGACAAAGTCGTCCTCGCTCAGCACCGCATATTTGGCGATCAGCCCGTCATGCTCGAATGGGAAGACATTGGGCGGGACATGGCGGTTGGCGAAAGCCAGCCAGCCGGAGCCATAGGCCGCGCGATAGTCCGACACGATCAGGTAGAAGTCGAGCATCAGCCCGTCGAGATTGGCCTCGCGCAGGCAGGACCCGTAGAACAGCACCGATCGGGCGGCATCGGGATAGCGTGAGGCCAATGCCTCGGCCATGGCCGCGACCCGAGGATCGACAGGCTCGGCCAGCTCCGCCGCGACCAGCTTTTCGAGCGACATCAGGCTGGGATCAGGCGGCCAGGCGCAGGAAGGGGACGGGCGGGGTCGTCTTGAGAATGATCGGCTTGCCCGCATCGGCCTGGAAGATTTCGCCGTCGAGGATCACGCTCGAACGTTCGCCCTCGATCTGAATCTCGTCGCCATATTCGAAATGGACACCGTCCATCCGGTCGCGGCCGACCCGGCCGAAGATTCCGGCGAACAGCGCGCGGAGCAGCGGCAGCGGACGCTGCTCGACGACCATCAGCTGCAGCGCACCCGATGCGGCGCTGCCGCCGGTGCTGCTTCCGAGCAGCAGCTTGTGCAATGTGGTGACGATCAGCAGCGAGAAACGCCCCTGGATCTGCCCGGCGCGCATCATCGATACCTTCAGCGGGCGCGCCGCCGGTGGCAGAAAGGCGGTCCGGATGCCCAGGATCAGCGTGACCATCACCGCGATTGCGGTAAGGAAATGGCTGATCCCGTTCGGCAGCCCGAGCGGGTAGATCTTGTTGCGGCAATAGAGGATCGTATCGGCGAGGCCG
The DNA here is from genome assembly GCA_027489105.1 of Zymomonas sp. Next base: position 16,511 of record JAIYAJ010000157.1, read on the forward strand.
GCCCCGCCGAGGAACATGCCCAGCACCGGGCGCGATCCGTCCGACCCGTCGGACAATGCGATCAGTTCGCGGACGACCACATGCTCTTCTATGCCGCTGCGCGCGATGTCCATGACCCGCTGAAGCGCGGCGATCGGATCGCCGACCGCGCCGAGATCGAGGGCGATCAGGTTGGTCTTGCCATTGGGCAGAACGGCGACCGGTGGCGGCGAACCGTCGAAATGATTGCCGAGATAGAGTTCGGTCAGCGCGGCCTGGACGGTGCCGTCGCCGCCGTTGACGACGAGTACCTTGGGATTGACCCGGGCAATGGTACGTAGCGCCTCGCCGATCTGATCGACCGACTCGACCTCATAATGAAAGATGTCGCTCTGCGAGGCGCAGAAACTCCGCATCCGCGGCAGCATCGACAGATTGCCCGTCGAGCGGGGATTGGAGAGGAGCGCTACGGCCGCCATCGCTCAGCGAGCCGCCATGGCGACGGGGCCGAAGGATCCGCCCTTCACATAGTTCATCACGACCGACACCTTCGTCATTCCGGCTACCTCGATCTGAACCCGTTGCGGATCCGGCTTGCGCTTGAAGAGGACGTCGAACAGCGACAGCCGGGGGTTGCCCGACATGCCACCGCCATCCTCCATGCCGGTCTTGCCCGACCCGTCCACATCGTGGCGGACCGAGACCGCATAGGCGCCGGCCGCAGGAACCTTGACGCAGATGTCGACCGGACCCGATGCGGGAACCGGGACGTCGATGCGGCGGAGGTAGCTGCCTTTGTCGAAATAATGTTTCGGATTGCCGCCATAGGACTGGACGCGCAGCGTGCCGCTGCGCTTCTTCAAGCCCTCGACATGCACGAGAATTGCAGGCGAATTACCATTGCAGACGGCTGCGTCGGGGCCGAGCACGGCGGCACCGGCCGCGACGGGCATGCCCATCGCGATCATCAGTCCAGCCATCCCCGCCACAAGTTTCGACATGACCTCACTACTCCTGGAAGCTATAGCCAAGCGCGAACGCATGGCCGGCACATGCCCCCATGAGTCGGAAAGTGGGCTGCGATTGCGGCCAGAACATGGTCATGGGGCGTCGAAAAGTTGAGATTTGACACGCTTACGGACCGCTATCTCGCCCGTCTCGTCGCCACGCCGCTGATTGCGACGCTGGTGATCGCAGCGATGCTGCTCACCCTCGACAAGATGCTGCGTCTGTTCGATTTCGTGGTGTCGGAGGGTGGGCCGGTCAGCGTCGTGTGGCGGATGCTCGCCAATCTGATTCCCGAATATATGTCGCTCGGCATCCCGATCGGGCTGATGCTGGGCTGCCTGCTCGCCTTCCGCAAACTGGCCATGTCTTCCGAACTCGACGTGTTCCGCGCGGTGGGAATGAGCTATGGCCGCCTCCTGCGCGTGCCCTATTATTATGCGATCGGGCTGGCGCTGATGAACCTCGCCATCGTCGGCTTCATCCAGCCTTATTCCCGCTATAAATATGAAGGCCTGCGCTTCGAACTGCGCTCGGGCGCGCTGGGCGCGTCGATCAAGGTCGGCGAGTTCACCAGGCTCGGCAAGCGCATGACGATCCGGGTCGAGAGCAGCCGGGATGGCGGACGCGAGCTCACGGGCATCTTCCTGATGACCGAGGGGACCGACGGAAAGAGCCTCGCCGTGACCGCCGAGCATGGGCAGTTCCTGGCGACCGACGATCCCGACACGATCATTCTGCGCCTGCAGAAGGGCGTGCTGGTCCATGACGCGCCCAGCTTCAAGGAGCCGCGCGTGCTCCAGTTCGTCGGGCATGACCTGCCGATCGACCTGCCGAAGATGGAGGCGTTCCGCCAGCGTGGTGGGCGCGACCTCGAGATGACGATGCCCGAGCTGGTCGTGACCGCATACCAGCCGCAGACCCCGGCAAAGCAGAGGGCCCAGTTCCGCTCCGAATTCCATTTCCGGCTGGTCGAAGTGGCGACGATGTTCCTGCTGCCGATGCTGGCGCTTGCGCTTGCGGTGCCGCCGAAGCGCTCGTCCTCGGCGCTGGGGGTGTTCCTGTCGATCGTGATGATCGTGACCCAGCACAAGATCAACGAATATGCGGCTTCGGTCGCGGCGCTCGGCCGGATCGATCCGCTGATTGCGCTGTGGGTGCCTTTCCTGCTGTTCGCCGGGCTTGTCTGGTGGATGTACCGCACGATTGCCTATGTGCCGGGCGGGCAGCCGATCGGCGCGCTGGAACGCGCCGCCGACAAGGCGGCCAAGGCGGTCGCCGGGTGGATTCGTCGAGTGGGCGGAAAGGGTCGCGCATGAGCGGTGCCAGCTTCTTCGCGTCGCGCACGATCACCTTCTACATGGCGCGCATGTTCCTCGTGCGCTTCATCTCGGTGCTGGCTGCGCTGGTCATCGTGCTGCTGGCGCTCGACCTTCTCGGCGAATCGGGGGACATCCTCGCCTATCCCGGCAATGGCAATGCGGAGCTTTGGCTCTATGCGACGTTGCGCACGCCGCAGATCATCGCGCGCTTCCTGCCGTTCGCGGCGCTGCTGGCGACGCTGATCACCTTCGTCACGCTCAACCAGAACAGCGAGATCATCTCGATGAAGGCGGCCGGCGTGTCGGCGCATCAGATCCTCGCGCCGCTGGTGGTGGCAAGTCTGGGCGTCGCAGCCCTGTCCTTCATGTTCAACGAGCGGGTCGTCGCCCGCTCCACCGCCACGCTTACCGCCTGGCAGAACGCCAATTATGGGCCGATCCCGCGTGACCGGGGCGTGGTGTCCAATGTCTGGGTGCGCGACGGCGACGACCTGATCCATGCCATGGCGGCCCGTGGTCGTGGGGCGCAGACGCAGCTCGACCAGGTCACGATCTACGATCGCGACGGTGGCCGCCTGCTCTCGATCGTGAAGGGCAAGTTGGGCGTGCAGAAGGCCGGCGGCTGGCAGATTGCCGATGCCAGCCGCTTCGACGTCACAGTGGGCACCACCTCCACGCTGCCGGTCTTCGCCTTCGCGCAGGGCGTGACGCCCGACCGTTTCACCCTGTCCAGCGTCGATCCGGCGTCCAAGTCGATCCTTCAGTTGCGTTCGGCGATCCAGGATCTCGAGGCGGCCGGACGGCCGACGGGGCCGTTGCGCGCAGGGCTGTGGCACAAGCTGTCGGGACCGATCTCGGCGGTGCTCATGCCGCTGCTGGCGGCGGTCGCAGCCTTCGGCCTCGCCCGTTCCGGGCGGCTGTTCATTCGCGCGGTGATCGGCATGGCGCTCGGCTTCGCCTATTTCGTTGCGGACAATTTCGCGCTCGCGATGGGCAATCTCGGGGCCTATCCGCCTTTTCTCGCCGCCTGGGCGCCTTTCCTGCTGTTCCTCCTGATCGGAGAAACGGTGCTGATCCGCACCGAGGAATAGCTTTCGTCTCGCGAGCGTCGCAAAAGCGCCGCATTGCCAATCCAGATCGCAATGCCATATGTGGTCCCACGAGGGGCCGACATCATTCATTGAGGTTAAGCGTGAAGCTGTCCGCCATTAAGCCTGGCTTCTGGTCGAAGGAGCACCATCTCGATCGCATGACGCTCAAGGAGCTATGGGTCGCCTATTTCCAATATCCGGCGATCATCGGCTATCTCCTTTGTGCAGCCATCTCGATCGGGCTCTATTTCCGCTATCCGGCGCCGCTGGTGCCGACGCTGGCCGCGATCGGCGTATCGGTGTTCGTCTATCCGCTGGTCTGGTACTGCCTGCACCGTTGGGTGCTGCACAGCCGCTGGATGTTCAAGGTGCCCTTCCTGGCCGCAACCTGGAAGCGGATCCATTATGATCATCACCAGGACCCCAACCGGCTGGAGATCCTGTTCGGCGCGCTGCACACCACGCTACCCACCATCGCCATCGCGACCGCTCCGATCGGCTATGCGATCGGCGGCGTCGGCGCTGCGCTCGCAGCGTTCGCCACGGGGCTGATCACGACCTGCGTGTACGAGTTCTTCCACTGCATCCAGCACCTGGCCTACAAGCCGAAGATGAAGTGGGTCATGACGATGAAGGCGCGCCACATGGCGCACCATTTCCATGACGAGCGCGGCAATTTCGGCATCACAAGCTATTTCTGGGATCGCCTGTTCGGCACCTATTATGATCGCATCCTGAAGGATCGTAAGAGCGAAACGGTGTTCAACCTCGGCTATACCCCCGAGGTTGCCGAGCGCTATCCGTGGGTCGCACAGCTTTCCGGCGGCGTCGCCATGGGCCATCCGAGCCAGCGCATCCCGCACTGATGACTGTCACCGTCCGGTCCGTCTCCGGCAAGGGCGACCGCAAGCGGTTCGTCGATCTCGCCTATATGCTCAACAGCGGCGATCCGAACTGGATCCCGCCGTTGCGCATGGAGGCGATGGAACTCGTCACGCCCGGCAAGAATCCGTTCTACGAGCATGCCGATCAGCAGCTGTTCCTGGCCGAACGCAGCGGTAAGCTCGTCGGGCGGATCTCGGCGCATATCGATCATCTCTGGCTTACCATGCCCGCCGACCAGG
>JAIYAJ010000559.1 GCA_027489105.1 Zymomonas sp.
AAGCCCGCGACCAGATCGCCGAGCTGCTGCGCCGCGTCGGCCTGCAGCCCGACATGGCCAGCCGCTTCCCGCACGAGTTCTCGGGCGGCCAGCGCCAGCGCATCTGCATCGCGCGTGCGCTTGCGGTCGAGCCCCGGCTGATCGTGGCCGACGAGGCCGTCTCGGCGCTCGACGTCTCGGTCAAGGCGCAGGTCGTCAACCTGATGTTGGAGCTGCAGGCCCGCATGGGGCTCGGCCATCTCTTCATCTCGCATGACATGGAGGTGGTGGAGCGCGTCAGCCATCGCGTCGCGGTGATGTATCTCGGCGAAATCGTCGAGATCGGCCCGCGCGAGGCGATCTTCGGCAATCCCCAGCACCCCTACACCAAGCGCCTGCTGGCCGCCGTGCCGATCGCCGACCCGACCCGCCGTCACGAGCGCACCCCGCCCTCCAACGACGAGATCAAGAGCCCGGTGCGCGCACCGGACTTCGTCCCGCCGATCCGCCAGTTCCGCGAGGTTTCGCCCGGCCATGCCGTGATGATCTGGGGCGAGGAGTGGCAGAAAGAGGTGCAACGCCTGGGACAAGCGGCCTAGGCGGTCACGATTTCTTCGTTCCGTGAACCGTAAAGGCAACGGGCTGCAACTGGTACGTCTCGTGCCGGAGCAAAGGGTCCGCGATCATGCTCCAACGAGCAGCCGGCCGATTTCGCTCATACCCGCGCGCAGGAATGGGTCCGAGTGGACGTAAAAGAACTGCACCCCCCTTGATCGCCAGACCGGCAGTTCGTCGGACGTGGCCAGCGTGCCGGCGACCTTACCAGCGGCGCGAATCTTTGCGACGGCTTCACCGATCTTGTCGATGACGGGTTGCGGACGTGGCTGGCCGAAGGGCGGCGCCGGCGGGTAGCCCATGTTCTGCGAGAGATCGCCAGGGCCGATGAAGAATACGTCGACACCCTCAACGGCGAGGAGCGCGTCGATCCCGTCTATGGCCTCCAGCGTTTCGATCATGCCGATGACGAGCCGCTTCTCATGATCCGCGTAACAGCCATAGCGAACAGCATCGACCACGGCGCGCGCCTGTTCGGGAGTGTCGATCATCGGCACCATCAGCCCATCGGCGCCGGCGTTTAGATAGCGGATCAGCAGGGAGCGTTGATGGCAGTCGGGCCGCACGATCGCCGCGCCGCCGGCCCCGCGGATCGCCTGAGCCGTCAGGCGTATGTCCTCGAAGCCCCAGGTGCCGTGTTCGCAGTCGAGGAAGATAGCATCCGCGCCGAGTTCGGTCAGTCGGACGGCATGCCCGGCCGATAGATGGTGCGTGGTCAGCATGCTGACACACTCGCCTTGGCTCAGGCGCTGGCGCAGTTTGGCTCCGTTCATAATGTCGATCCTGATCTCAGCGCTTGGGCATGTCTGGCGTATCGGCGGGCGCGCCGACCCAGCGCGCGGTCTCGATATCCGCGGAGGTATCGCGCATCCGCGTCGGGCAGATGTGTAGTTCGGGGATCATGGCGCCCGGCTGCAGGCTGGCGCAGAGCAGCACCGCACGGGCAACGTCATGGGCGTCCAGCATGATCGCCCGCTCTTCGGCCAGCGGCGGGCGGGCACGGTTGTCCATGATCGGCGTATCGGTCTCACCGGGCAGGATCGTCGTCGCGCGGATGCCCTGGTTGCGATAGGTGTTGTGCAGGAAACCCATGAAGTTCTTCACGCCGGCCTTAGCCGCGCCATAGGCCGCGCCGCCCAGAAGATTGGGATTGAGCGCCGCCAGAGACGAGACCGTAATAATCGTGCCTTCGCCCCGCGCGATCATCGCCGGTAGCACCGCCTGGGTGAGCGTGAATACGGCGGTCAAGTTGACATTCAGCGTCGCGCTCCACTCCTCCTCGGATAGAAAGCGCGCATTCAGCACCTTGCTGGCGCTCCCGGCATTGTTGACGAGGATGTCGACCGGTCCGAGCTCAGCCTCGATCGCCGCAACAGTCGCAATGATCGCGCTGCGCGAGGCAATATCGAGCGTGCGGCGGAGCGCGCGGCCGCCATCCTTCTCGATCACCTGCCCGACCTCGTCGAGCGGGCCTGCACGCCGCCCGGTCAGCACCACGGTCGCGCCCTCGCGCGCCAGCAGGATCGCGCTTTCCCGGCCGATGCCGGTGCCCGCCCCAGTCACAAGTGCGATTTTGTTCTTGAGCAATGCCATCATTTTTTCCTATTCGGCCGCCGCCGAAAAGGCGTGCCCGTAGAGCCGTCGGGTGGCATCGGGGCTGACAAGCCCTTCCGCGAGGTCCAGGGCGATCAGATCAGCCGAGCGCGCGGCCGCCCTGCCCCATCCGCCTCCGCCCGGCGTCTCGACCTCAAGGCAGTCGCCCGTCTCCAAAACCACCTTGCCCTTTGGGAATTGCGCCTGCCCGTTCTTGGCGACCTTGCCTGGCGTGCCCGACTGTCCGTCCACCACGCCGAAGCAGGGGTGACGCACGCGCTCGGTCGCGAGATAGACGTTCATCGGCGCCTTGGCACGGTTACGCAGGACGACGCGCTGCCCAAGGCCGCCGCGATGCTCCCCGGCCCCGCCGGAGTCGGCGATCAGCTCCTTACGCTCTGTCAACACCGGCACTGCGATCTCGAACATCTCGATGGCCGTGACCTTGCAGTTGGACGGGAAGCTCAGAGTGTCCAATCCATCAATCTCCGCGCGAGCCCCCTGCCCGCCATGGAAGTTCTGGACGGAGCCGTATTGCGAGCCATCATCGCGGCGCCCGACACAATTGGCCGCCCAGATCGGCGCGCCGCCGCTGTCGCCCATCACCTTGTCAGGGACAATGCCCTCCAGCGCCTTGAAGATCAGCGAGGGGATGACATGGCCGATCAGGTTGCGGGAGTTGCCAGCCGTCCAAGCTTCCGGGTTGAGGATCGAGCCGAGCGGAGCCTCGTCGGTGACGGGCGTGATGCAGCCCTCGTTGTTGGGCGTCTCAGGATCGAGCAGGCATTTCAGCGCGTAGACGGAGTGGGCGTAGCGGTAGTTGGTGCGGCAGTTGATCGAGTGCAGCACCTGGTCGGAGGTGCCGGCATAGTCGACATGGATGCTCTCGTCGCCGACGATGACAGCGGCTTTCAGGGTGATGTCATCACGATAGCCGTCAAGCAGGACCTCTGCTTCATAGCGCCCGTTTGGCCAGGCGCGGATCGCTTTGCGCATCTGGGCCTCCGAGCGGGAATGGATCGCGTCGGCCAGACCGTCGACTTCGTCGAGGCCGTACTCGTCGAGGAATTTCACCAGCTCGCGGCCCATGACGTTGTTGGCCGCCACCATGGATTCCAGGTCGCCAAGCACTTCAGTCGGCAGCCGCACGGAGGCCGCGATGATATCGAGCACGTCCTGGTTAGGCACCCCGGCGCGGTGCAGCTTCACGATCGGAAAGCGGATGCCTTCCTCAAAGATGTCGCTGGCCTCGGAGTGCAGCGGCGCGCCGCCGATATCGGGCAGATGCGCAATCGAGCCGGCATAGGCGACGATCCTTCCGTTCTTAAAGATCGGCGTGATCATCGTGACGTCGGGCAGATGGCCTGTGCCGATCTCGGGGTCGTTGGTGGCGAGAACGTCGCCCTCCTGCAGCGCTTCAGCCGGAAACTTCGGCAGGAAATAGGTCTGCGCTGCGACCGGCAGCGAGGTGATGAAGACGGGGATCGACCAAGTGCACTGGGCCAGCGCCCGGCCGCGGC
>JAIYAJ010000054.1 GCA_027489105.1 Zymomonas sp.
GAATAGCGTCCAGTTCACCGAATGATCGTAATGCGAATGGGTCAAAAGCAGGTCGGTCACATCGGCGGGCTTCAACCCTTCCCGGGCAAGCTGCTCGATCAGCATTTGGCGCATGCCGAAGTTGCCCGCGTCCACAAGTGCAACGCGGTCTGCTGCGCGCAATAGGACGACGGAACTCCAACCCAGGCCACCGTGGCAGACCGATTTCCCCGGATAACCACAGACAAGGATGGTGAGAGGCCCATCAGCCAGCTCGGCAGGCGTTTCGAACAACGTCATCACAACAAATCCTATCGGAAGTCATACAGAGCGGCGGGATTATCGACGAGGATCGCCTGCTGCAGCGCGGCATCGGGAACCGCCTGAAGCAAGCATGCCAGCGCCTCGGCATCATCCACTGCTTCGAAGGGCTCGACATCGCTCTTCGACCTTCCACCTCGCCCCCCGCCGGTGTGGGGCCAGTCGGATCCCCACACGAGCGCCGAAGGATTGGCTTCTACGAGGGCTTCGATGAAGGGGCGGGCTCGCGACAGGTGGCCAGGCCCGGTGAGGCGCGGGATCGCAGAAACCTTGATCGTCGCGTTGCCCGAGCGCGCCAAGTGGAGGACCGACGAGAAGCCCTGCTGTTCTGGCCCCAAAAACATGTCAGGCAAGCCGAAATGATCGACGACCACGCGCGTTTCGAGATCCATCAGGCGGGCGGCCAGGGCCTCGATGACGGTTAATCGCGCCAGTATCTGGACATGCCACCCAAGGCGCGCGACCTGCCGCGCGTGGGATTTGATGATCTGCCACGCTTGCTCGGGATCGTTCATGCCCTGGGTTGCGGCGTTGACCCGGACGCCGCGGACACCCTGCTCGTGCAACCGATTTAAGGCATCATCGGTCGTCGAGACATCCACGACCGCGACACCCCGAGCCAATCCACCGAGCTTTTCCAGACCAGCCAGCATGCGACTGTTGTCCGTCCCGTAAGGGCTCGGCTGAACCAAGACGACACGGGATATCCCGAGGCCTGCATGAAGCGCCAGCAACTCGCTCTCATCCGCATCTCCCGGCGTATAGACCCGCTCAGGCGCCCACGGATAATAATCAACCGGGCCGAACAGATGGACGTGAGCGTCACAGCCTCCGATTGGCAGCGTCATCATGCAGCGCCTCTGATCTCATCGTCGGGCCGACCGAGCAGTCCGCTCAACACGTGGGGGATAATGCCCCCGGCCTTCAGGAGCTCGATTTCGAGGGAGGTCTCGATGGCTGCCGTGAGCTCGACAACCTCACGGTCACCCTGCTCCCGCAGGATGACGGCTCTGACCGCGCAGCGAGGGCTCAGTTTGCCAAAGTCCCAGTTGAGCTCGAAGCGATCGCCGGCGGCTATCTTGAGAGTGGTCGGGCTGGTGCCGCTTGGCAGAAGGAGCGGCAGAATTCCCATGCCGATCAGGTTCGAGCGATGGATCCGCTCGATGCTGGACGCGAAAATCGCCCGCACGCCGAGCAGGGCTACAGCTTTCGCGGCCCAGTCGCGTGACGACCCCATGCCGTAGCGCTCGCCTGCAACAATGACGAGCGGCACGGCCTCGTTCGCGTATCGCTCAGCCGCTTCGGAAAGCGGAACGATCTCTCCAGACGGCATATGCCGCGTCAGCCCCGCGGGCGATGTCGGCAGCAGCTGGTTCACGGCGAGCCGGTTGGTGAACGCCCCTCGCACCATCACCTCGAAATTGCCGCGGCGTGACGCGAATACGTTGAGGTTCCCTGGGTCACCGCCTTCGCCGATGATGTATCGACCGGCCTGGCTGTCGCCGCGGATTTGATTGGCGGGAGAGATGTGATCCGTGGTGATGTCATCGCCGAGGACAAGCAGCGGCCGTGCCGGCCCACGAGGCAGCGACAGCCCCGCAGGACGGACGAAGGGAGGCCGTCGCAGATAGGTCGACTTGTTATCCCAGGGAAAGCGCGGCCCGGACGGCGCCTCCAGATCGACCCAGAGCGGACGGACTGCCGCCTCGCCATAGGCGGCATCATAGTCACGATCGTCTGCTCCCAGAGCGAGCGCCGCATCGATTTCGGCGCCGCTTGGCCAGAGCTGCGCCAGATGGACCGGCGCGCCGTCTGGGCCCAATCCGATAGGGTCAAAGGTGATGTCGATATCGACCGTGCCCGCCAGCGCAAAGGCGACGACAAGCGGCGGTGACATCAGGAAGCCGTACTCGAGGTCGGGATGGACGCGGCCGGGGAAGTTTCGGTTGCCGGACAGGACCGCAATCGGGCGAAAGTCCTGTCGGCCGAGTGCCTGCTGCACCGACGGAAGAAGCGCCCCTGAGTTACCGATACAGGTTGTGCAGCCGTACCCGACGATGCCGAAGCCGACAGCCTCCAGCTCTGTCAGAAGACCGGCACGGGTGAGCATTCTCTCGGCTGTCGGCGAGCCTGGCGCCAGCGACGTCTTGACCCAGGATGGTGGCTTCAGGCCAAGCGCGGCAGCCTTGCGCGCGACCAGCCCCGCCGCCACGATCAGGCGCGGATCAGAGGTGTTGGTACAGCTCGTGATCGCAGCGATCACGACCGCCCCATCTGGAATTTGTCCCTCGGCGGCGCCCGCGAAGGCTGGAGTGAAGGCGGCAGCGGTCGCGCCCGCCGGCAACCGGTCCTGAGGGCGCTGTGGTCCGGCGACACTGATCTCGATCCGGTCCAAGGCGATGTCGAGTGTCGTCGTGAAGACAGGTTCAGCGTCCGGATCGAACCAGAGCCCAGCCGCCTCGGCATAGCTACGGATGAGCTGCAACTGGACCTCGCTCCGACCCAGACCACGCAGATAGATGCAGCAAGCCTCGTCGATCGGGAAATAGCCGGTAGACGCCCCATATTCGGGCGCCATGTTGGCGACGGCTGCCCGCTCGCCGACCGTCAGTGTGGAGACGCCGGGACCGAAGAACTCGACGAACGAACCGGACACGCCGAGCTTTCGCAGGCGCTCGGTCACCGTCAAAGCAAGGTCCGTCGCGGTCGCGCCCTCGCGCAGGCGTCCCGTCAGCCGGACACCGACGACATCAGGTATCCTCAAGATCACGGGCACACCGAACAGCGCGCCTTCCGCCTCGAGCCCTCCAACACCCCAACCCAGCACGCCCAGCCCGTTGACCATTGGCGTGTGGCTGTCAGTGCCCAACAGCGCGTCCGGATAGGCGAGCTGGCCGGCGCCCTCCCCGGCCGAAACGACGACGGTGGAGAGGCGTTCGAGGTTGATCGTGTGCATGATGCCCGAACCGGGGGGATGCACTTGAATGCCCGGCATCGCCTTCGACGCCCATTTCATCAACCGGTAGCGCTCGGCGTTGCGCTCGAACTCCTTTTCCAGGTTGAGCTGCAGGGCATCGCCGCGGGCATGGAAATCGACGCCTGACGAATGGTCGGTCGAGACATCCACCCCGATGCGCGGCATCAGCATATCTGGATCGCGACCGTTTTCAGCCAGCACATCGCGCATCGCGGCAATGTCGACCAGCGCCGGCCCGCAGGTCGTGTCGTGCATCATCAGACGATTGGGCAGGAACGGGATCTCGTCCAGACTCGTACCGCCCGTCAGCCAGGCTTGGAAGGCTGGAACAAGCCTCCCCGCTTCCGAACCTGAGTTCCTCAACGCATTCTCGAGAAGGATGCGCAGGACGTGCGGCTGCCGGCTAAGATCCGGGCCGAGAATCCGCCTCAGATCGACGCATGTGTAAGCGCGGCCGGCGACCTCGAAGGTGAGCCGCTGGACAGATGCGTGGAGCGATGGGCCTGCTTTCGTCATGGGTCTGGTTTGAAGCCTGCCTTGTTGAGGATGGCCGCCCACTGGTCGACTTCCTTTTCGACGAGCGCCTGCATGGCCGGCCCGCCGCGTTCCTCCGGTCGCGGTACTCTCGCTCCGATCGTCGTCAGGCGCCTAGCGACCTCAGGATCAGCGAGCGCCTTTGCGACGGCACCCTGGAGAATATCGACGATGGGCTTGGGCGTTGCCTTGGGGACAAACAGTCCCGTCCACGTCTCAGCCTGAAATTCGGGCAGTCCGGCCTCTTCCGCCGTTGGCACGTCCGGAACGGTCTCGGAGCGGGTCTTGGCAGCAACCGCGAACGCTTTCACGGACTTGCCTTGGACCTGGCCGCTGACAGAGGCGACGAGGTCGCACGACCCATCGATCTTGCCTCCCATGATGTCGTTGATGGTCTGCCCAAATCCGCGATACGGCACGTAGGTTGGCTTCACGTCGATGAGGCCGAAGAACATCAAGCACGTGATGTGAGATGCCGCTCCGTTGCCGGAATGTCCCATCATCAGCGCACCCTGCTTCTCTTTGGCGAGTGCGATGAACTCCTGCAGATTGCTTGCGGGCAAGTCGTTCCGGAAGAAGACGATATTGGGGGTCGCGGCGACCACCCCGAGGTATGTGAAATCAGATTTCGGGTTGTAGGGAAGCCTTGGGTTGACAGTGACTGCAGCGGCTAACGTGCCGGTATGCCCGAGGCCGATGACGTAACCGTCGGGTGCCGCCGATTTAACGCGGGAGCCTCCGATGGCGCCGCCAGCGCCGCCAACGTTCTCCACGACGACACCCTTCCCGAGAACTCGGCTCAGCCCCTCCGCAAGGATGCGGCCTGTCGCGTCTGCTGCGCCACCCGCGGCGAACGGCACAATCATCGTGATCGGGCGCTCCGGAAATGTCTGCGCGAGCGCACCGCTCGTTGCGCTACCCGCTAGAACGAGCGCGATCAAGCTCCGCTTAATGTAGTCAAAATCCATCGCCATGGAACGCACCCTCCGTGCATGATTTATATTTAATTATTCTGCAGCAAGGCCCTGAGAGATCATCCATTTCTGTACTAATGTCGCGATTTCTTCGGAATTTTTGTCCATCATGAGCATATGCGTATTGCCCTTGATGCCGATTTTTGGAAGGTCCACCCAATCGACACGCCCGCCGTGTGCGGCAAGGGCATCGGTAAATTGCCGGATGGGGGGCACCTTCTGTGTCCAGTAGGCACTTTGATCGATGAAATCCCCCCACACGACCAGAAACGGGATCCCCTTAACTCGATCGTCGACCTTCTGGGCGGGAGGGGGCGTGCCAGGCTCTAATGAAATAAGAGCCTTGATCTTGTCCGGTGCCCGGAGTGCCGCATTGAAACCGAACAGACCTCCCTGGCTGTGGGTCATCACCACGCAAGGGCAGATTTTGTCGATAAGCGCGTCATAGGCAGCCTGGATCATGGCGTCGCTATCGAGCCAGCGTGCGACCCCTTGCTTGCCGAATTGCTCGAGCTGGTCGACCGGAAATTGGACGCCATCGAACGTCTTGCGGGCACCGTAACTGCCGTTGGGCCCGAACCGAAACAGGCTCCAGGCCTCGTTCGCTGTGCGGAACTGTGGCTCGGTCTTGTAAACTTCGGGCGTCCGGGAAAATGAAGACCGTCCGCGTTCAGCGGAATCCGACACGTACAGGTCATGACCGGCCCGCAGGAAAAAATCCTGGAAGCCCGGCCTGCCGTCAGGTTTCGTCTCCCAGGAGACCCCGGTCAGCCCGCCGCCATGCCAAAGCAGCAGAGGATACTTCGCCTTCGGGGCCGCCTGCTTGTAGTACTGAACATACATCTGTCCGGTTTGATAATCGCCGTTCGGGTCGACCTTGAACGGGACGGATCCGGGGCTGAACGCAACCTCCTTGGCGGGCAACCCCTCGACCGTCACCTTGCGGCCGCCGACATGGAAGCTGCCGACCTCCTTCAGCACAATGTTCTCTGCCAAGACTTGGCTGGAAGGCGCCATCCAACAAAGGATCGCAGCAGCGGCCCAACAACTAGCTCTAGTTCCGGTCATCAACGTCTCTCCTTTTTGGCCGATGATCGACGGTCAAGCGCCGATCATTCTTCTGACCTTTCGGACGGCAGCCTCGGGCGACGTGAGCACAGGGACCGCGGTCGCCTCGCGGCATGACTTGAGCGCTCGCGACGTCGAGAAATGCGCCAGCATCAACGCATCGACGCCGCCGAACGACGTCGCCTGCTGGGCCACCAAGGTATTGTGGGTGGCTGCGTCTCCTGATCGCAGGGCGGCCATGGCCTCCGGCGCGAGACGCGTAGAAAGGGTGGCTCCGGGCCTGACCCGGCGGGCGTCGTCGTTGAATTCGACTTCCATCGTTTCGATCGCCGGAGCGAAGGTCGCGATCATGCCGATCCGGCTGCCATATCCGAGTGCCTCTTCGAACATCGCCTCGTTGGGCTTGAGCACTGGTACGGGAACGACCAGACCGGCGGCTTCGATCGACGGTCCGAATGCCGAGCAGGTGAACAAGATCGCCTTGGCGCCGAGCGAGTGGCCATACTCAGCAAGTGTGATGATGCGCTGATGGACGGCAGGC
>JAIYAJ010000288.1 GCA_027489105.1 Zymomonas sp.
CGCCATGGGCATCTTCACCCGCGTGGCGGATCGTGCTGCTGCGCTCGTCGACAAGGTCATGGCCGAGGCTGTGCGGGTTTACCGGGCCGATGACGGCACCGGTAACCCGGCGGCTTCCTTCGACATCAAGGGCAGCCTCGTCGTCGGCGCCGATGCAGCGCTCAGCCTCGCCGGCTCGGCCGATGTTGGGCAGGCGTGGGCTTCGCGGTTGCCGTCGGAATCGGTTGAGCTCGACGTCGATCCCGTCGCCTGGCCGGACATCCTGACCGTCCGCGCTGGAGACACCGTCGTCGCGCTCGATCGCGGCAGCGCGACCTATCAGGTTCTTCGCCGCAAGACCGGCGAACGGAACCGTGTCGTCCTCATCCTCTCCGAGGCCTGATCATGAGCCTGAACCGGCTTGCCCTGCGGCTGCTGACGGTCGCGGCCCTGCGCGGCCGCACGCTCGCCGGCGAGGCGGTGCGCGATTCGATGCTGACCCCGCTCGATGGGCCGGCCGGGCTCGATCAGCCCGTGCCATTCCTTGCGGTCTACACCGACGATGGGGTGTGCCAGCCGAAGGGCCGGGATCTCTCGGCGCCGGGGGGCATGATCAATCTGCTGATCGAGTTCGGCGTCACCGCCAAGATGCGCTTCAAGCTGGAAAGCGGCGAGGATGACGAGGTTCTGACCCCGCCGCCGACCGACGATCGCATGGAGCTGACGCTCGATGTGATGGAGCGTCAGATCAAGATCGCGCTAGCCGATCCCGGCAACCCATTCGCTGAGCTGTGGCGCTGCCTCGTCTCCGACGTGAGGTCGCTGACGACGAAGCGGGGAGCCTTCGCCGATCGTGGCGGGCGTTATGCCGGCCGCATGCTTGAGATCGAGGTCGTGCCGTTTGCCGACCCGCCCTATGGCGCCCCCGTTTCCGGCATCTGGATCGCGATCCTAGGCGCCTTCGAGGATGACCCGCGCCTCGCGCGGCACGTCTCGTTGATCCGCAGCCTGATCGTCGGCGACGAGCCCCTGCCGGCTTGGCACGCGCTGCAGGCGCAGCTTGGCCTCTCGGCCGACGAAGCCAGCGACATGCTGATCAGGCCGGTCTCCGGGGCAGAAGAGGGCGACATCGCCATCGTCTCAGTCTCGTCTCCGAACGCGGGGCCGACGTCGTGAGCGACATCCCCGACACGCTCGAAGGACAGATCCGCTGGCTCGCCGACAAGCTGGCCGAGGTCGAGCGCCGCGCCCGCAATCGCAAGCGCACGGGCACGGTGGCCGAGGTCGATCACGCCAAGGGCCTCGCCCGCGTCGCGTTCTCGGAGCAGGGCGGCAAGAGGTTCCTTGGGCCCTGGATGCCCTGGGGTGAGATCGCCTCGGGGGGCATCCGCTCGCACATCTCGCCGACGGTCGGCGAGCAGGTCGCGGTTACGTCGGAAACCGGTGACCTCGCCGATGGCGAAATCTCGCTCTCGGTGCCCTCGACCGCCAATCCCCGGCCGCATGACGGCCCGGAGCCGGTGCTGACCTATGGCAACACCCGGCTGCAGATCAACCGGGACGAGTTCGTCCTGACCGGCAATGTCCGGATCAAGGGTTCGCTGATCACCGAAGGCGAGGCGGAGGTGAGCGGCGGGGTCCACTTCAAGGGGCCGTTCGTGCGCCACAACGCCAAGAACATCGGTGACGACCACGCCCATACCGGCGTGCAGCCGGGCGGCGGCAACTCGTCGGTGCCGGTATGAGCGAGAGCAACGGCATCGATCGGCGAACCGGTGGCATCGTGTCGGGCTGGGCGCATGTCGAGCAGTCGCTCGACGTGATCCTGACCACGCCGATCGGCGCGCGCATCATGCGCCGCGACTTCGGCTCTGAAATCCCGGACCTCGTCGACCGTAAGATGACCTCCCGCCTTGTGCTGGCCCTCTATGCCGCCGCGGCGGCCGCCATCCGGCGCTGGGAGCCGCGCTTCCGGCTGACACGGGCGGCGGTGACCGAAGCCAGCGCCACGGGCCGGCTCGGGCTCGCCCTCTACGGCACCTATTACCCGCGCGGGCATCTCGGCGACTATTCGGTCGCCGAGGACGCCAGCACCCGCATCGTCTTCCAGAGCGCACGCTGATGGCCCTGTCCCCAACAGTGATCGACCTGTCGCGCCTTCCGGCGCCGGCAGCGATCCAGGCGCTGGACTATGAGACGCTGTTGTCGGCGGCGATCGACCGCTTCCTGGTACAGTGGGAGGCCGAGCGCCTGCTCGACCCGACCCTTCCGGTCTACGACGTCGATCATCTGGAGACAGACCCGGCTGTCATCCTGCTGCAGGCTTGGGCCTATCTGCGCCTGCTCGACCGCCAGCGCGTCAATGATGCGGTCAAGGCGGTGCTCGCGCCGTTTGCGAAGGATACTGATCTCGACAACGTCGTCGCCAGGGCGAATGTCGCTCGCCTTGCTGGAGAGAGCGACGACGCGCTGCTGCGCCGTTACCTACTGGCCTTCGACCGGCCGGGCGCAGGGACGGCTTCTCGGTACCTGTACGAAGCCTGGACGGCTTGGCCCCAGATGGGCGATTGCCGCGTCAACGGTCGCCGAACCCACGGCCGCCGCGGCGACATCGACATAATCATAACGGGCCCCGGCG
>JAIYAJ010000397.1 GCA_027489105.1 Zymomonas sp.
ACAGCCTCCGCAAAGGCCCGGATACTTCCCTGTCCCTGAGTCTCTCCTAATCCACCCCAATCCTCAGCCCAGTCCGCAGAACGACAAAGCACGACGCCTTGGTCCTCAGCGATTTTGGCTGTGACGAGCAGATTCCTGAAAACCGCGAGAGCGGCTGCCTTCTCTGACTTCTTGTAGGGGAAGTAGAACGCGCCATGCAGCACCGGAGGCGCCTCGCGATCCGGTTTGTCGTCGCGACCACAGAGGGTGTTGGCGATCTCAAGGATGGCCGGTACTGAGCGGTAGTTGATTTTGAGGTCGCGCGCGGTCACCCCCGGGGAACGGCCGTACTCGGCGAGGAACCGACCGTTTGCTCCAGAAAACTCGTAGATTCCCTGGTTGGCGTCCCCGATCAGGGAGAGCACGGATCCGGCTCTGACCAAAATCTGCAAGATGGCCTCGTGCATTGGTCCGACATCCTGCGCCTCGTCGATGAGAATTTGCGGATATCGACGCGCCAACGCGCGAAGAACGAACGGATGCGCTTTTAGTGTTCTGATCACCCAGTAGCGCGCGAACTCATGGGTGTACGCGCCTACCTTGCCGAGCTTCTCTATCGCTGAGATTGCTCGAGCGCGATCTAACAGCGTAAAATTGCGCCCCAGGCCAAATTCAAACTTTCGATCTTTTGTTCGAATCTGTAGGTCAGCGATCGGATGGGACCGTTCGCCGTCAAACACCGTGAAGCCTTTGAGGAAAGGCTCCCGTCCTTCTACGAGGAAAGGCGTTCGGTCACAGCCCATCTCACGGTGGCCATGTGGCCGGAGAATATTGCCGGTGATGAATCCATCGACGGTATCGACTTCGACCATCATGGATCGTCGGCCTCCTGCTCGGGAACGACTGAGGTCGAGATAGTCCCTTCGGAAGGTGTCGACGGCGACATTGGAAAAAGACAGTAGCGCGACCAAGCCGTGATCGTCGTCCAAACGCGCCCGCATCTCCGCGAGCCGATGAACCGCGGTCTTGGTTTTGCCTCTTCCCGCGCAGGCAGTTACAGAGAGAGCCTCGAGCGGTAGCTCGACAATCGCCCTCTGCTGCCCTGAGAGCGCGATCACGGTTGGCACGCGTGCTCGATGGCGCGCTGGATATAGCCCGGGACCACAAACTCCATGCCTTCATCCTGGATGCATGCAGCGAGCGCCTGGGCGAATTTTCCCTTCTGAACGTTGTCCTCGTCGCGTTCGAACATCCCGCGGAACAGTGCCTTGGCCTTCGCTTGATCGCCAACTGCAGCGTCGACTGTAGCGGTAAGGTTCTTGGCGATGATAGGATGGATGGTGTCCAAAGCCTTCAACATTACATCGCGGTTCGTCCCGACCAGCGCCAGGTCGTATTCAAAGGTTTTCTGCCCGTGGAAGACCTTCACGAAATCATCTTCTAGGGCCTTCATCGCTGCAGTGTTGTCGGAAATGACGATCGCCTCGGCGGCGGCCGGATAGTGCGCCACGTCCTTCCCATTCGCGTCCTTGACTTTCTGGGGGTCGGCGTCGGTTATCACCGAGACAGGGATCTTGATGCCCGTCTTTCCGAAGAGGGGCAGGAAGGAATCGAAGTTCAGCCCTTCAACGCTGATGAGGCTGACGCCGTGATCGCGTAGGTCAAAATTCGCGCACTGGGCCAGAACACTGACCATGATCAGCTCGGCAGCTCCCTCGACGAACACGACGCGGCGAGCGAAGAACAGCTCAGCGCGAGTGACATCGAGATAGCGCTTCAGCTTCTCTCGCTTGCCTTTCCCGAAGTTGATCGCCCGCGGATGGAAGGCTTCAACGCCGGTTTTCGTCTCGACCAAGCACACAATGGCATCCAAATCTGCGATGCTCGCAAAATTCGGCGAATGGCTAGTGACGAAAATCTGGACGGACTTCTCGCCCTCCTTGCTCTGCAAGGCTGAAAGGTATCGCAGCAGGACTGCCTGGAGTTGGGGGTGCAGATGAGCCTCGGGCTCCTCAACGATCAAGCTCCGGAAGGCTGCATCGGCATTCTTCGCAAGCTCGCTTAGAACCACCGCCATGAAGATCAAGTTGTTATAGCCTAGGCCGTTGCGCTCGATCTCGAACGCATCGACCAAGATGGAAAGACGCGCAGCCAACTTTCCAAAATCATTTCCGGTGAGTTCAATGCTCAACGCTTGAGCAAGCTGCGCGCCCAGCATGTTAGCGTGCCGCCCCACGATCGCCGCCTGAGTATCCTCGATGGGCTTGAGCGCCTGACGTGCTCCCCGATTTTGGGCCAGCGCGAGCTGGAATCGTGCGGGGTTAGGGCTCATGCCGGCGGGGGCGCCGGAGAGCCGTTCATCAGCGATATCGGCGGCTTGTTGCCGATGGCGCTGTGTGGCCGGATCTCGTTGTAGTCTCTGCGCCAAGCCTCCATTTTTGCCCGAGCGTCGTCAAGGCTCATGAACCAGTGCGTGTTCAGGCACTCGGTCCGGAACTTGCCGTTGAAGGACTCGATGAAGCTGTTGTCGGTCGGTTTGCCCGGCCTTGAGAAGTCGAGCACGACGCCCTTCTGATAGGCCCAGAGATCGAGGACCCGGCTGACGAATTCCGAGCCCTGGTCGACGCGGATGCTCCGGGGATAGCCCATGGCGCCGCAGATCCGCTCAAGCGTCACGACG
>JAIYAJ010000574.1 GCA_027489105.1 Zymomonas sp.
ATGCTGATGAACAACCTTCACCCTGACGTCGACGAGCGGCCCGAGGAACTGGTCGTCTATGGCGGGATCGGCCGCGCCGCGCGCGACTGGGAAAGCTATGACCGGATCGTCGAGACGCTGCGCCGGCTGGAGGACGACCAGACGCTGCTGATCCAGTCGGGCAAACCGGTCGGCGTGTTCCGCACCCATGCGGACGCGCCCCGCGTGCTGATCGCCAATTCCAACCTCGTGCCGAAATGGGCGAACTGGGAGCATTTCGCCGAGCTCGATCGCAAGGGTCTGGCGATGTACGGCCAGATGACCGCCGGCAGCTGGATCTACATCGGCACGCAGGGCATCGTTCAGGGCACCTACGAGACCTTCGTCGAAATGGGACGCCAGCATCATGGCGGCGACCTGTCTGGCCGCTGGCTGCTGACCGCAGGCCTGGGCGGCATGGGCGGCGCGCAGCCACTGGCGGCAGTCATGGCCGGCGCCTCCTGCCTCGCGATCGAATGCCAGCGCAGCCGGATCGAGATGCGCCTGCGCACCGGCTATCTCGACCGCGCCGCCGAGACGATCGACGAGGCGATGGCGATCATCGAGGAGAGCTGCGCCGCGCGCACGCCGCTGTCGGTGGGCCTGCTCGGCAATGCTGCCGAAATCCTGCCCGAACTCTACCGGCGGGGCATTCGCCCCGACCTGCTCACCGACCAGACCTCGGCGCATGACCCGGTCAACGGCTATCTGCCCGCCGGCTGGACGGTTGCCGAGTGGATCGAGCGGCGCGAGCGCGAGCCCGAAGTCGTTGCAAAGGCCGCCAGGGCGTCGATGGCCGCGCATGTCCGCGCAATGCTCGACTTCCAGGCGGCCGGTGTGCCGACCACCGATTATGGCAACAACATCAGGCAGATGGCGAAGGACGAGGGCGTCGAAAATGCGTTCGATTTTCCCGGCTTCGTCCCTGCCTATATCCGTCCGCTTTTCTGCCGCGGGGTCGGCCCGTTCCGCTGGGTCGCGCTGTCGGGCGACCCCGAGGATATCTGGAAGACCGACGCCAAGGTGAAGGAGCTTCTGCCCGACGACACCCATCTGCATCGCTGGCTCGACATGGCGCGCGAGCGCATCCAGTTCCAGGGCCTGCCCGCGCGCATCTGCTGGGTGGGCCTCGGCGACCGTCACCGGCTCGGGCTCGCCTTCAATGCCATGGTCGCGAACGGCGAACTGAAGGCGCCTGTCGTGATCGGCCGCGACCATCTCGACAGCGGCTCGGTCGCCAGCCCCAACCGCGAGACCGAAGCAATGCGCGACAGCAGCGACGCGGTCTCCGACTGGCCCCTGCTCAATGCCCTTCTCAACACCGCCTCAGGCGCGACCTGGGTGTCGCTGCATCATGGCGGCGGCGTGGGCATGGGCTATTCGCAGCATTCGGGGATGGTCATCGTCGCCGACGGCAGCGAGGCGGCGGCGCGGCGGCTGGAGCGGGTATTGTGGAACGACCCCGCGACCGGCGTCATGCGCCACGCCGATGCCGGCTATGACATCGCGCTCGACTGCGCACGAGCGCAGGGGCTCGATTTGCCGGCCATCATCGGCGAACCATTACGCTAGGGTAACGGCGCCTTATTTGCGGTAGGCGGCCGTGCTGCTTACCTTTCATTAACCAGAAGGGGTTCATTGCCGCGTCCAAGAGGAGAAGGCCATGGACATGGCGGCCGTTGCACGTCCCGCGAAGGACGCACGATCGAAGGCGCTGACCGACGAGGATTTCCTCCGACGGATCCAGACCTATGATGCCGGGGGCCGGCTGCGGGAGCGGCTCGCCGCACTGTGGGATCGCGCATCGGACATCATCCTCGACGCAGCGCGCGATCACTGGGAACCGGTGCTGCGGTCGCTGCGCAAGCGACCCGGCAACGAAAATCTATCCTTCGACGTCGCCCATCTGATCGATCGACGGCGCTTTCTCTATACCCGGCCGATCGATCTCGACTGGATGCGGATCCTCAACCAGACGGCAAAGTTCATCCACCGGCTCGAGGTGCCCGCCCCCACTTTCCTGATGGAGATGTATGGCGAAACGCATCTGGCGGTCGATCGGATCGCCGAGCGGTTCTCGGACGATCCCGCCTTTATCCTGTTCGCTCAACGCAGCATCAACATGCTCGGCGGGGTCGAACTCGAACTGACCCTGTCCTATGACAATGCGATCCGCCAGACGCGCGCGTCGATGGCTCGCGAGGCCGCCAGCGAAGCCTTCCGTACCGATATCGGGGATATGGTGGCGACCACGCGGGTTCGCTCGCGGTCGCTGAGCGCGCAGACCGGAACAACGGCAGCTACGACGCGCGGGATGCTCGGCAAGGCATCCGAGGTGGCCGCAGCATCCGAACAATCCGCCAGCGCGATGCGCGAAGCCGCGATCACCGCCGCCGGGCTCATCCGGGCGATTGCGGATGCGCGCCACGAGGTCGAGCAGGCCGCCAGCGTCGCGACCCGGGCCGCCGATCAGTCAGCCGATGCCGTCGCCGTCTCGGAAGCGCTGTCGACCCACGCCCGTGCAATCGAGTCGATCCTCGGCTTGATTCGCGACATTGCCGGGCAGACCAATCGGCTGGCCCTGAACGCAACGATCGAGGCTGCCCGCGCCGGCGACGCCGGGCGTGGATTTGCCGTCGTCGCGCAGGAGGTGAAGAACCTCGCCAGCCAGACTGCGCGCGCCACCGACGACATTGCCCAGAAGATCATGGCGATCCAGTCGGCCACACGGCAGGCCCTCGACGCCAATGGATCGATCCGGGCCACTGTCGGCGAGGTCAAGCAGCGTGCCGAGCGAATTCGGCAGGCGATGGACGAACAGGCCACCACCGTAACCAGCATCACCGGCGCGGTCGACGAGACCGCGCTCGCGGCGGATACGATGTCGCTGACCATCTCCGCCATCCGGGCGGAGACCGAAGCTGTGGCCAGCGAGATCGATGCGCTCGCCAGCGGCTTCCGTCATGTCGACGACGAACTGGGCCGGCTCGAGACGACCGCACACGAGTTCGCGACGCGCTTCGTCGTCTGAGCTTCGGGCCCGCGCCGACGCGTCAGTCCCAGATCAGCGGCAGCGCGGTACAGGCGCCGACATTACCGCCCTTCATCATGACCGGTTTGTCGGGATCGAGCCGGATATCGGGCATGTTGGCAAGCCATTCGCGCAGGAAGACGATCACCTCCATGCGCGCGAGACCCGCGCCGACGCAGCGATGCGCGCCTGCACCCAGCGTCGTGTGGCGCGTGGGATTGAGGGCGCGGTCATAGCGCACCTCCTCCGGTGCCTCGAAGGCCGATGGGTCGAGATTATGGAGGACACTGGGAAGATAGACGATGTCTCCGGCCCGGACCTGCACACCGTCGATCTCCATGTCGACCACCGCATTGCGGCTGACCGAGACGGTCGGATAGCGGCGCATCAGTTCGTCGGCCGCCTGCGGCAGAAGTTCGGGGTGGGCCCGCAAATAGGTCTGGTCCTGCGGATGCCGTGCGAGATGCAGCGTAATCATCCCGATCATCGCCACGACGGTATCGAGACCGCCGAACAGCAGGTTGCGGCACATGCGCCGCGCCTCGTCCATAGTCCAGGGACGGCCGTCGACGCCCGCGACGAAGATCCGGCTGAACAGATCCTCGCCCGGATTGGCCATGCGCGCTTCGATGAAAGGGCGCAGATAATCGTCCGCCGCATCGCGCAACTGCTCGACCGTCATCGAGCCATCGGGCCGCGTGAGCTGCGCACCCAGCGCGCGCAGGCGGGGGCGATCGGTCAGGGGCACGTCGATCAGCGTCAGGAAGATGTGCAGCGGGAGGATCTCCGCGAACTCCTCGACGAACTCGCACGCCCCCGCCGGCTTGATCGTGGCGATCAGCTCGCGCGTGACCTCCGCGACCTTGGGCTCCAGCGCCACGACATAGCGCGAAGCCAGCCCCTTCATCACCGACAGGCGGAAGGGTCCGTGCTCGGGCGGATCCTGCTGCAGCGGGATGAACTTCATCATCTCGCCCAGACCGGGCGTCACCGCGAGTACCTCGCTCGACAGAC
>JAIYAJ010000466.1 GCA_027489105.1 Zymomonas sp.
AACCGGTTCGGGCGTTCTACCTCGGACCGCTGAAATGGTTCGCGGTCTGGTGGAGAGTTGCGATGGGTGAGATGAGCGACAAGATCAAGGGTCACACCAACGAACTGATCGGCAAGGCGAAGCGCGCCGTCGGCGAGGCGCTCGACCGGCCCGATATCACTGCCGAGGGCGATGCGCAGGAAGCCAAGGGCGATCTGCAAAAAGCCAAGGGCGACGTGAAGGGTGCGATCAACCGAGTCTGAAGCGAGGGCGGCCCTGCGGGGCCGCCTTCCCTTTTTCGGATATTACCCAACAGCGGCCGGATCAGCGGTTCACGACACCGTCGATGGTGACATGGGCGGGGTGATGCTTTTCCAGGTGCCGCTTGATCATCTTCAGGTTGCGGCTGTTCGACCGAAAGAAGAAATCGGGGATAGCGCCGACGAACGGTATGGCACCCAGCAGCAGATCGATGCCGACATTGCCGAACATGCGGGTCATCTGCCATTTCGACATGCCGAGATTGCGCGCCTCCCAGGCGAGCCAACTGCCCATCACGGCGGCGATCGCGGGCCCCACCACCGGAATCAGATCGAGCATCACGTCCAGCCCCACGGGACGGTTGATACCGGGGACCACGAACATGCGTTCGAGCAATCCCTCCATCGCTTCGATCCGGCGGCGGACCGAGGCGGGGTCGGAGCCCATGCCGGGCACCCGCTTCTGAAGCTCTTCGAACGTGGCGGAGGTGGTCCGCATCCTGTCTCTTCCCGTTGTCATGCCTTCACAGCGCTCATCGGCGCCGCTGGTTCCCCATAAGCGGCGCAAGCGGGTGAACGGCCCGTGAATTGGTCTGAAAGCCGTTCAGACCTTGCGCTGCCAGCGACCACCGGACTGGTTGAGCGAGGGGGATGAAGGGCCCCAGCGCGGTCAGCCGCTGCTCCGCCTCCGCCACGAAGCGCGCGCGGGCGGCGGGGTCGGTGGCGCGGCGGGCTTCGTCGAGCGCGGTATCGGCTTCCTCGCTACAGGGGCGCCCGCGCGCGCAGCGGAAATGGGCGAGATACCAGTCCGCCTGGTCGACCGGCGCGACCTCGTCGATCAGCCGCAGATCGGCAGGCTGACCGGGGCCTGTGCGCACCATTTCGACGCCGATGGCACGCCATTGCCTGGCAAGTTCGGCGAAGACTATTCTCGCACCTGGGCCCTCGGGCAGGTCGACGGAGAGCCGCAACGGACCCGTCGCCCCAGCGCGCTTCTGCCAGTTCGCCACGATCTGACGGGCGCTCGCCACCCGCGCGGCCAGAGCCCGCTGATCCGCGCCACGCACGTCGGCGAAGGCCTGCGCCCAGAAGGGGCGGCTGGGCTGCACCACGTCGGTCAATCCCGGCGGAAGGATATCGAGCGAGGGCCGCCACCCGGCGATGCCGAGCGCGGTACCGATCGCGTCGCGGTCTAGCGACATCGACAGGGCCTGCCGGATTTCTGCAGCCATCATCGGCGGCGAGGCGCGTCCGACGCGAAAGCCGAACAGGCCGTTAGCGGGATCGAGCTGCAGATCACGCGGAGAGATTTTGGCAATGGCCGGCAACATTATGTCGACGAAGGTCCCGCCTGTGACCAGCGTGGCGCCGCCATCGGCATAGCGCGCGACCGCGAGTGCGGCGCGCTCTCCGCGCAGATGGATCCGGCGGGGATCGGGAGCGTCGGCTTCTTCACCATCGCGCTCCGGACCTGCCGTGGCTTCCGCCGGTCGCAGGATCACCATGCGGCCGGGCTTACCGACCATCAGCAGCGGGCCGGTGCCGCCGCTCTTCTTCGTCAGGGCGAAATCGGGGCCGGCGAGCAGAGCCAGAAGATCGGGGCGCGGCGCGGACAGGCGGATCTCGATCACCTCGGGGGTGACCGCGACGACTTCCCTTACGGCATCCGATATGGCGGAGGGATCGGTCTCGTCGAGGCGGCGAAACTGGCGGCGCAGCTGTGCCGCGACACGGTCGGCGTCGATGATCTCGTCGGCGATGCGAAAGGTGTAGTAGAGCCCGTCGTCGGATATCGCCCAGCGCTGGGCGATGCCCGGCACGACTTGCCCGGCCGCATCCAGGCTGACGAGCCCCTGCGATACAGCACCGGTCAGTGCGATGTCGGGAAGCCGTTCGATGCCGATCGCAGGATCGCGCAACCTGGCGGGCGGACCGATCACGCTGACGTCGATCCTCTCGTCCTGGGTATTGCGGTCGCAGCCCGACAGGATAAGCGCCAACACGAGAAGGGCAGGCAGCCGGCGCGTCATTTCAGGACCAGAGTGCGCGAGGGGTGAACATTAGGCGCATTGTCGTGCCATCCCCCGACGCGCGGGGCAACCAGCGAGCGGCTGACATAATGATAGAGCGGCAGCAGCGGCGCATCGGCAATCAATATCGCTTCGGCCCTTCGCATCGCGATGGCGCGCTTCGACGCATCCGCCGTGGCCATCGCCTGGTCGAGCGTGCGGTCGAAGACCGGATTGGCATAGCCCGAATAGTTGACCGCACCGGCATCCGAGCGGTGGATCGCGAGGTAATTTTCCGGGGCGGCGATGTCGCCTATCCAGCCGGAGCGGGCGAAAGCGAAGTCGCGACGGCGCAGTCCGGCGAAATGCAGTGACGCTTCGCTGTTCAGCAGGTGCGCGGTCACCCCCAGCGGGCGCCACATCGCCGCCATCGCCACCGCGACGCGGCGGTGGTCGACGTCGCTGTTGAAA
>JAIYAJ010000007.1 GCA_027489105.1 Zymomonas sp.
GCAGTGGCCGTGGCCGCGATGGGTCGAGACGATCTTGTCGTCGACCGAAAGATGATCGCACACTCCGACCGCAACCGCTTCCTGGCCGCAATAGAGGTGGGTGAAGCCGGCGATCTCGCCGGTCTGGATCTCGACGTGAAGGCGTTCCTCGAACTCGCGGATCACCTTCATTCTGCGATAGGCGCCCAATAGGGCTTCCCTGCTCAGCTGCATTCCCGCTCCTCGCTCTCTTATTCCGGTTTCCGCATCAAAGCCCGAGCACCGACCGGGCGATGATGTTGGCCTGCACCTCGTTGGTGCCGCCGAAGATAGTCCATGCGCGACTGTTCAGATAGCGCGGCGACGCCAGCTGTGCCGCGCGCGACAGAAGCGGATCGGGCGCGTTGTCGCCGTAGAGCGGCCGCGCCAGTTCGAGCTGCAGCCCGGCGGGGCCGAACAGATCGACCGCGAGCAGATCGATGTCCTGCCGCAGGTTCGACGCCAGCAGCTTGGTCAGCGACGTCTGCGGCCCCGGCGCGCGGCCCTTGGCGATCTCCGAGATGATCTTGAGTTCGATCATCTCCAGCGACTGCACGCCGAGGCGGAGCTTCGCCAGCTTGCGCCGCCAGTCGCGATCCTCGCTCAGGGCGCCGCCACGACCGTCGGGCTGTTCCTTGGCCAGCGTCTCGATCTGGTCGAGATCATAGGAGAGCTTCGGCGCGTGGCACGAGCCGCCGCGCTCATTCTCGAGCAGGAATTTGGCGATCGCCCAGCCCTGCCCTTCCTCACCGACGCGGTCCGAAACGGGCACCGAGACATCTTCGAGGAAGACCTGGTTCACCTCATGGTCGCCACCCAGCGTCAGGATCGGACGGACCGAGATCCCCGGCTGGTTCATGTCGATGAGCAGGAAGCTGATGCCCGCCTGCTTGCGACCGGTGGCATCGGTGCGGACCAGACAGAACATCTTGTTCGCGTGATGCGCGTGGGTCGTCCAGATCTTCGATCCGTTGACGATGTAGCGATCGCCGTCGAGCACCGCGCGGCACTGAAGCGACGCGAGATCGGAACCGCTGCCCGGCTCGGAGAAGCCCTGGCACCAATAATCTTCGCCCGACAGGATGCGGGGCAGATAATGTTGCTTCTGGTCTTCGCGACCGAAGGTCCAGATCACCGGTGCGACGAGCTTCAGGCCGAGGACGGTCAGGTTCGGCGCACCCGCGAGCGCGCATTCCTTCTCGAACAGATAGCGCTGCAGCGGCGTCCAGCCGGTGCCGCCATATTCCTTCGGCCATTGATAGCCGAGCCAGCCCTTTTCCTGCAGGACCGCGTTCCACACCTGACCGATTTCCGGCTCGACGAAGACCGACGGCGTCGCGGCACTGCCTTCATGCACCGCTTTCGGGAGTTTCTCGGCCAGAAAGGCCCGAACCTCGTCACGAAAGGCCGCATCGGCGGGGGACAGTTCGATATCCATCAACGCTCCAATATCGTTACCGCGGAAACGCCAGGCGCCCCATAGACATGGCTATAGGCCGTCTTCGGGTCGTTCGGCACTTGCCGCCCGCCCCCGTCGCCGCGCAACTGCACAACATTCTCGTAAACCTGCCGCAGGCCCGATGCGCCGATCGGCTCGCCGCAGGCCAGGCAACCGCCATCGGTGTTCACCGGCAGCGCGCCACCGATCTCAGTGCGCCCTTCGGCCAGCCAGGCTTCCTGCTCGCCATCGGCGCAGAAGCCGTTCTCGGCCATATGCATGATCTCGGCGCCCGCCTCGGTGTCCTGCAACTGCGCGACCGCAATGTCCTTGGGTCCCAGCCCGGCCGCCTCGAAGGCGGCGGCAGATGCAAGGTTGGTCGCCGAACCGCCCCGCTCGATATCGATGCACGGCGCGAACACTTCGAACGAGCCCGGCGGACGGGTCCGCATGGTCGCTGCCTTGAGCTTGATCAGCGGGCGGCCCAGCTCGCGCGCCTTCTTCTCGCTCGCGAGGATCAGCGCGACGCCGCCTTCGGCGGGCGAGCAGAACATATATTTGGTGTAAGGGTCGCTCACCAGCGGGGCGTTCATGATCTCGTCGAGCGGCACCTCGGCCCGGCGCCAGGCATGCGGCGCATGGACGGCATTGCGGAAGGCCTTCTCGGCCACGCGGCCGAGCGAGGTCGCCGAAATGCCATGCTCGTGCATGTAGCGGGTGATCTTGTTCGCGAAGAACTGGGTCGTGATCATATAGCCCGCCTCGCCATACCAGTCGGGCAGATTATACTCGGCGGGCATCGCGTTGAACGCGCCGCGCGGATGCTTGTCGAAGCCGACCGCGAGGCCGAGATCGAACTCGCCCGACTTGATCGCCATCTGCGCCGAGAACAGCGCCGATCCGCCCGCCGCGCAGCCGTTGCGGACG
Source organism: Zymomonas sp. (assembly GCA_027489105.1). Next base: position 2,384 of record JAIYAJ010000007.1, read on the forward strand.
TTGATGAACTGCATGCCGGTCAGGCCAAGGCGTTCCACCATCGTGTCCGGATTGCCGGCTGCATCCGAGCCGCCATAGGCGAACTGAAGCTGCGGCCAGTCGAGCCCCGCATCGGACAGAGCCTGGCGCACCGCATGGACGCCCTGATCGAGGCCCGACAGGCCATCGGTCCGGCCGAACGGATGGATACCGATGCCGACGATATAGACGTCGCTCATGCGGACGCTCCCTTGGGCTGAAAGGCGTGGATCATGACCGGTTCGGCGGCGTCGGGATCGAGCGGAACGAACGTCAGCTCGAGCTCCATGCCGATCTGCACCTCGTCGAAGCCGATATTGACCACGCGGGACTCGACGATCACCTCGCCCGGCAGCTCGACATAACCGACGATCCAGGGGCGAAAGGCCTCCGGGCCGGCATAGGGTGGCGATTTGGGACGATAGCGCTGCACCGTGAACGACCACAGCCTGCCCTCGCGGGCGAGCGGCCAGGGCTCGAACTCCGCACCCGGCGGGCAGGGAAAGACGATGCGGCCCGAGTTGCGATTCCGGCCGCCGATCAGGCGGGGGCTCGCTTCGTCGGTAAAAAGGCCTTCAGCTATGACGTGCATCTCGCTCCCGATCCGGTATCGATTCCGGTCTTGGTGCTTTACGCCCCGGCGCCCCCTAATTCCGACTCCTCAAAACGCTAGGGTGGTCGAGCGCGCCCGCTGTGACACCTGTCCCGCCAGGAGAGCGATATGTCGGAAGCGTGGGATTATGTCATCGTCGGCGCCGGCTCTGCCGGTTGTGTCATGGCCGAGCGCCTGAGTGCGGACGGCCGGTCAACGGTGCTCGTGCTCGAAGCGGGCGGCGAGAATGACAGCTTCTGGGTCACCCTGCCCAAGGGAGTCGCCAAGCTGGTGACCAATCCGGCCCATGTCTGGGCCTATCCCGTCACCCAGCCGCGCGAAGGCAACGGCCCCGCCAATGAGGTCTGGATCCGTGGCAAGGGCCTCGGCGGCTCATCCGCCGTCAACGGCATGATCTGGAGCCGAGGCGAGCCGGCCGACTATGACGACTGGGAAGCTGCCGGCGCGACGGGCTGGAACGGCGTCACGATGACCGAGGCCTTTCTGGCCCTGGAAGATCATGCCGCCGGGCCCGGCCCGATGCGCGGCAGTGGCGGCAGGGTCCATGTCGATCCGTCCATCTACAGCTACCCTCTGACCGACAGCATGATCGAAAGCGGCGAGTCTCTCGGCCTGCGCCGGGTCGACGACCTCAACGGCACGACCGGTCCGCGCGTGGGCCTGTACAGCCACAATATCCGCAAAGGGCGACGCCAGAGCGCCGCGCACACCTATCTCGCGCCGGCCAGGAAGCGTCCAAACGTCAAGGTCGTGACCGGCGCGATGACCGAGCGGATCCTGTTCGATGGTCGGCGCGCCATAGGAGTCGAGGCGATCGTCGGCGGACAGGTGCAGCATTTCGCCTGCCGTGGCGAGGTGATCGTCTCGGCCGGGGCGATGGAAAGCCCCTTTCTGCTGCAACGCTCGGGCATCGGTCATGGCGACCGCCTGCGCGCCGCGGGCGTCGAGGCCCTGGCCCATTCGCCCGATGTCGGCGAACGCATGATCGAGCATCTGTCGATGTCGACGCCCTATCGGCTGCTCAAGGGCTCGGGCAGCCATCGCAATTTCTTCGGCATCGGCCTGGTCGCTGCGATGGCCCGCTACATGCTGCGGCGGGACGGCGTGATGGCGACCGGGCCATTCGAGGTCGGGGCCTTCTGCAATGTGGCGCATCCCGACGGCCGGACCGATGCCCAATTCTATCTGGGCGGCTACACTTTCGCGGTCGGCGACGACAATAATCCGGTACCGCTGGACAAGATCGACCGGCGCCCCGGCGTCACAATCTATGGCCAGTTGCTGCGCCTGACGAGCGAGGGCTCATTGCGGATCACCGGCCCCCGGAGCACCGACACGCCGGAGATCCGCCCGAACTGGCTGAGCACCGATCATGACCGGGCCTCGGCGATCGGCCTCATGCGCAAGATGCGCGCCTTCATGGCGCAACCGCCGCTGGGCGACATGGTGGGCGAGGAAATCATCCCCGGTCCCGCCGTCCAGTCCGACGAGCCGCTTCTCTCGGCCTTCCGGCGGCTGTCGAGTTGCGGGCTGCATGGGATCAGGTCCTGCCGCATGGGCAGCGATGCCGATGCTGTGGTCGACGCGCGCTTGCGGGTGAACGGCGTGGAAGGCGTCCGGGTCGCGGATTGCTCGGTGATGCCATGGCATGTCACCGGCAACACCAATGCGCCGGCGATGGCGGTGGGCCTGCGCGGTGCGGCCATGATCCTCGAGGACCGGCCCTGAAGGCGGGCCGTGTGCCCGCGCCTATTCGTTGAGCGAAATATAGCCCAGCTGGGCGGCCTTGAAGACGGTCTGGCTGCGGTTGACCGCGTTCAGCTTCAACGACGCGTTGTGGATATGGAAGCGGATCGTCGCACGGCTGCGCGACATGATCATGCTGATCTCGAGGTCCGTCTTGCCGATCGCCGCCCAGCGCAGGCATTCGACCTCGCGCTTCGACAGACGCGTCTCGGGCGGCAGCGCCTGGGTCGACCCCATCACATGGACATAGGTGCCGATGAAGGTGCGCGCATAGATGCCGAAAGCGTCGCCATAAGCGAGAAACTCCTCCGACAGGTCGAGCTTGGTCTTGTCGAGCGGGTTGAAGCTCACCGCGCCGATCTGACCGAACGGCAAGTGCACCGGCACGACGATGGCCGCTCGGGTCATCGCCCGATGCTCGAAATTGGTCAGGTCGATCGAGTCGAGATAGGCGTTTGGCTGACGGGTAAAGAAGCCCTCGGCGCTGACCCAGAAGGGCTCGCTCTCGAACCGGCACGCGCTGGTCAGCGGCGAATCCAGTGCGATCCGCGTGCTGCGCCACCAGACCTTCTCTCCCGACCAGCCGAACACGTCCTCGGCGAGGATCTTGCCCTCGGCATCGACCGGTGTGCGCCGTCCCGCGATGTCGTGCGCCGGCGCAACGCGCATCCCGCATTCCATGGCGATATTGTGCAGCGCCTCGGCCGCGCGGCGAATGTCCTGCTGGCTGGAAACCCGGACAGCGTCTATGCGCGCCTGCGTAAGCAGAATCCATCTCCTCTGGTCGGCTTGCGGCTTTCCGGCGGGCACCCTAGCCAAGCCGGAGCGCTTAGACAATCGCCACCCCCCTCCCGCAACCTGATACTTTGCCCAGCACGGTTGATGACAGCTTGATGATAGGAAGGCTGCCAGAAGGGGATGTCAGGTGAACTTCGATCTTTCCGAAGACGAGGAAATGCTGAAGGCCTTGGCCGAACGTTTCGTCGTCGACCATTATGATTTGGACAGCCGCCGCGCGTATCTGAACGAGGCGCACGGCTTCTCGCCCGCCAATTGGGCGCTGCTTGGCGAACTGGGGCTCCTCGCAGCGCCTTTCGACGCCGAACTGGGCGGCCTGTCGCTCGACGCGACCGGTATCGCGACGATCTTCGAAGCGCTCGGACGCGGCCTTGTCGTCGAACCGCTCGTGGAAAATATCCTCCAGGCCGGTCGCCTGTTCGCCGCTACCGCTCCTGAAGCGCTGCGCGACGCCTGGCTCCCCGGTGTGCTCGACGGATCGAAGCGGATCGCTTTCGCACATGCCGAGCTCGGTTCGCGGGGGAATGCCCTGTGGCTGGAAACCCGTGCGACCA
>JAIYAJ010000587.1 GCA_027489105.1 Zymomonas sp.
AGCAGACGCTTTATCGCGCGGGAAACCAGTCGCCGGTTATCCGGGCGCTGATCGAGGCTGCCGAGGCGGGCAAGTCGGTGACCGCCGTCGTCGAACTGAAGGCGCGCTTTGACGAGGAGCAAAACCTGCTCTGGGCCAACCAGCTGGAGCGCGCGGGCGTGCAGGTGGTCTATGGTTTCATCGAATGGAAAACCCACGCCAAAATTTCGATGGTGGTGCGGCGCGAAGGCGGGGTGTATCGGACCTATTGCCACTTTGGCACGGGCAATTATCACCCGGTCACCGCGCGGATTTATACCGACATCAGCTTTTTCACCGCCGACCCGCGCGCCGGGCGCGATGCGGCGCAGCTGTTCAACTACATCACCGGCTATGTCGAACCGGTCGACCTCAACCTGCTGACCATCTCGCCGCACGGCATTCGCGACGAACTGGCGCGGCTGATCGACGCCGAAATCGATCATGCGCGCGACGGCCGTCCTGCCGCGATCTGGGCAAAGATGAACTCGCTGGTCGACCCTGCGATCATCGAGAAACTGTACCGCGCCAGCGCCGCCGGGGTGCAGATCGATCTCGTCATCCGCGGCATATGCTGTCTGCGGCCGGGTGTGCCCGGTCTGTCGGACAATATCCGGGTCAAATCGGTGGTGGGGCGCTTCCTTGAGCACAGCCGCATCGTCTGCTTCGGCAACGGCGCGGCGCTGCCCAACCGCAAGGCGAAGGTGCTGATCAGTTCGGCCGACTGGATGCCGCGCAACTTCGATCGGCGGGTCGAATATCTGCTGCCGATCGAGAATCCGACGGTTCATGCGCAGATCCTCGATCAGGTGATGGTCGCCAATCTGATCGATGACGAGCAGAGCTGGCAGCTGATGCCCGACGGCAAATATGAGCGGGTGACGCCGGGCAAGCGGCCGTTCAACCTCCACCGCTATTTCATGACCAACCCGTCGCTTTCGGGCCGCGGTGCCGCTTCCCGCAAGGACGGCTCGGTCCCGAAGCTGTCGCTCCGCCGGAACTGATCGGGGTCAGATCGCTCGGCGAGGCGCGATTGGTAGCCAGCGACTGGCGATGCCGATCCAGATCAGCGCGAGGCCCCAGCCGGCGAGGACGTCGCTGGGCCAGTGGACGCCGAGCGCCAGGCGGCTCCAGCCCACCCCCAGCGCGAAGGCTGCGAGCATCGGTGTCAGCCACGGCCGGTCGCGTCCGAACAGCAGCGCTAGGGCCAGCATCGTCAGCATCGATCCGGCGGCGTGCGAGCTGGGAAAGCTCAGGCTCGTGACCTCATCCAGCCGGCCGACGAGCGGCGGGCGTGGGCGCGCGAGGATGCCCTTGGCGGCCTCGACGAACAGGCGACCCGATCCGATCGACAGGAAAAGCCACAGGGCCTCGGCCTTCCGTCCCTTGAGCGCCAGGACAAAAACCGTCGCCATAGCGACGGGCCCGAGCGTGCTGAATCCGCCGGCGTTGGTCAGCAGGGTCGTCGCCGGGATCAGGGACGATGACGGATCGAGGCGGAAGATCGTCAGCCAATGGCCGTCCATCGCGGGAAGGCAGAGCCATAGCGTCATCCCCGCCGCCACCAGAAATATGCCGAGAAGCGGCCAGGCCATGGCGGGTCTGAGGAACGGGTTCATGGCTTCGCCTGCCACGCCCTCCCTGTGCCTTGCAAGGCGTGGGTGGAACCAAAGTGCAACTTACCGCTTCCGGTCGATGGCGGATGTGCGTTAGAGCGGAGACCTATGCCAGCGATTTCGATGTTTCGTCGGGCCAAGCATCCGGCGCCGGGCCATACCCGTGTCGGAATCATCGACATCGGCTCCAACTCGATTCGTCTCGTCATCTATGACGGCCCGGCCCGGGTTCCGGCGGCGCTGTTCAACGAGAAGGTGATGGCCGGGCTGGGCAAGGGGCTTGCCCGCACCGGCGCGCTCGATCGGGACGCCATGGAGCGCGCGCTCCACGCCCTGTCACGGTTCAAGCGCCTCGCCGAACAGATGGGGGTGCCGCATCCGCGCACGGTGGCGACGGCGGCGGTCCGCGACGCCAGCAATGGCAAGCTCTTCATCGATCGGGTGCTCGAACTCGGCCTGCCGGTCGAGATACTTTCGGGCGACGATGAAGGGCGAATCGCCGGGCTTGGCGTGATCGCCTCGATCCCCGAAGCCAATGGCATCGTCGGCGATCTGGGGGGCGGCAGTCTCGAACTGGCCCGCGTGGTCGACGGCGAAGTGCGCGAGACCAGCTCATTTCCGCTGGGTGTCCTGCGCATCGATGCGGTCAAGGCGAACGGCCCGCGCGCGCTGCGCGCGCTGGTCGACAAGACGCTCGACAAGGCAGGCTGGAAAGGCAAGGGGGCTGGTCTGCCCTTCTACATGGTCGGCGGTTCGTGGCGCTCACTCGCCCGGCTCGACATGTATCTGACCGATTATCCGCTGCCGATCGTCCACCATTATTGGATGCCGCCCGAAAATGCGCAGCATCTGGTGCGCGTGCTGGCGCATCTCGATCGCAAGCGCCTGCGCGAGGTCATCGGCCTGTCGGGCGCGCGCATTCCCACGCTGTCGCACGCCGCTTCGCTGCTGACCCATGTCGTGCGCGAACTTGGGTCGAGCGAGCTGATCGTCTCGGCTTATGGCCTGCGCGAGGGGCTGCTCTACGAGGAATTGTCGCCCTATCAGCGGGCACAGGATCCGCTGATCGCCTCGACCCGTGAAGAGGGCGCGCGTCAGGGTCGCTTTCCCGAACATGGCGATCTGCTCGAACGCTGGATCGCGCCGCTGTTCGAGGGCGAAAGCCGCGAGGATGCGCGCGTTCGCCACGCGACCTGCCTGCTGGCCGATGTGGGCTGGCGCGCGCACCCCGAGTTTCGCGCCGAGCGTGGTGTCGAGACCGCGCTCCATGGCAATTGGGTGGGGATCGACTCCCGCGGCCGCGGCATGATGGCGCATGCGCTGTGGACCAGCTTCGGCGGCAACGGGATGGTACCCGTCATCAGCAGCATCTGCTCGCCATCGGAGATCGTCACGGCGGAGCGATGGGGACTGGCGCTGCGCCTGGGGCAGCGCTTCTCGGGCGGCGTCGCCGATGCGCTGACGGGGAGCCGGCTGTCACTGGCGCCAGGCGCGCTCGAACTGCGCGTCGACAAGGACAATGCCCTGCTTCACGGCGAGACCGTCGAGCGGCGCCATCGCACGCTCGCCGCCTCGTTCGGGCTGGAAGCGCGCCTTATACTGGACTGAGGAAGACGGGCGGGCTGGCGGTGTGCCGCCCCGGTTTTCACTCCGCGCCGTTACCCTCAAGTGCGGACATCACCATCCGGCCGTTGCGCACGCTGAAGGCGAGCCGTCCCTCGACGAGAGCCAGCGCATCCTTGCCGAAGACATCGTGGCGCCAGCCCTTGAGCATCGGCAGGTCGCGCACGCCGGCCGCCAGCAGTTCGAGTTCTTCCGATCGGGCGATCAGCCGGGCGGCGACGTCGGCATCGCGCGAGCGCACCTTCAGCAGCAGCTTGAGCAGGTCGGCGATCAGCGCGCCCTCCTTGCCGAGACCCGGCTTGCGGTCCTCACGCGGCGGCATTTCGTGGTCGGGCAGCGGGCGGGAGTCGGCGATCGCGGCCATCAGGCGCGCGCCGATGTCATTCTGCGCCCAGCTGGGCGACAGGCCGCGCACGCGCGACAGATCGGATTGGGTCTTGGGCGGATGGGAGGCGAGGTCGGCCAGCGTCTCGTCCTTGGCGATGCGGCCGCGCGGCAGATTCTTCGAGCGCGCCTCGCGCTCGCGCCAGGCGGCGATCGCTTTGAGCCGGCCGAGCACTTCGGCCTTGCGGCTTGGCAGCCGGATGCGTGTCCAGGCGAGGTCGGGTTCGTTGGCGTAGCTGGCGGGGTCGCACAGCCGTTCCATCTCATTGTCGAGCCAGCCGCCGCGTCCGGTCTTGCGCAACTTGTCGAGCATCCGCGGGAACAGCTCGGCCAGATAGGTCACGTCGCCGATCGCATAGTCGATCTGCCGCTTGTCGAGCGGACGCCGGGCCCAGTCGGTGAAGCGGGCGCCTTTGTCGAGCTTGATGCCCAACAGGCTCTCGACCAGATTGGAATAGCCGATCTGTTCGCCCATCCCCACCGCAATCGCGGCGATTTGCGTATCGAACATGGGGTGCGGGGTCTTGCCTGTCAGATTATGAACGATTTCCAGGTCCTGCCCGCCGGCATGGAAGACCTTGAGCACATCGGGATTGTCCACGAGCAGATCGAGCAACGGCGTCAGGTCGATGTCCTTGGCCTTGGGGTCGATCGCGGCGGCCTCTTCGCTGTTGGCGATCTGGATCAGGCAGAGGTCGGGCCAATAGGTGCTCTCGCGCATGAACTCGGTGTCGACCGTCACGAAGGGCGACTGGGAGAGCCGGGTGCAGAGATTGGCGAGGGTGGCGCTGTCGGTAATGAGCGGGTGAATGTGCATGGCGACGTGCATAGCCGGGTTACAACGCTTGACAAGCACCGCGCGCCCGCGCGAAGCGCTCCGCTCGCAATTTCACCGGAAAGTTGAACCTACCCATGCACGCCTATCGCACGCACAGCTGCGGCCAGCTCCGCTCCGAGCACGTCGGAACCCAGGTCCGTATCTCCGGCTGGGTGCACCGCAAGCGTGACCATGGCAATCTGCTCTTCGTCGACCTGCGCGACCATTATGGCCTGACCCAGATCGTCACCGACATCGAGTCGGAAGCGTTCAAGCAACTCGAGCGGTTGCGTGTCGAGTCGGTCGTGACGATCACCGGCGACGTCGTCGCCCGTGCGCCCGAGGCGGTGAACCCGAACCTCGCGACCGGCGCGATCGAGGTCCGTGCGCGCGACGTCGCGGTGCAGTCGGTTGCGCAGGAACTGCCGCTGCCGGTGGCGGGCGAGGCCGACTATCCCGAGGATATCCGCCTGCGCTACCGCTTCCTCGATCTGCGCCGCGACCGGATTCACTCGAACATCGTCCTGCGCTCGAACGTCATCGCATCGATCCGCCGCCGCATGATCGACCAGGGCTTCACCGAATATCAGACGCCCATCCTGACGGCCTCGTCGCCCGAGGGGGCGCGTGACTTCCTCGTGTCCAGCCGCATCCATCCCGGCAAATTCTATGCGCTGCCGCAGGCGCCGCAGATGTTCAAGCAGCTGCTGATGGTCGCCGGTTTCGACCGCTATTTCCAGATCGCACCCTGCTTCCGTGACGAGGACGCCCGCGCCGACCGGTCGCCGGGTGAATTCTACCAGCTCGATTTCGAG
>JAIYAJ010000327.1 GCA_027489105.1 Zymomonas sp.
AAGCGGCCCCCCGCGACGCCGCCGCCGCCGCCGCTTTCGGCGGCGGCAGCACCGCCTCTAGCACCGCCGAAAAGTCGGCGTCCGCGAGCCCCTTGCCGTCGGCGGCGACCGGCCAGCCACCGGCATGGCCTACCTTGGCTGCGTAAGGATCCGGATAGGGCAGGGCACGCAGCCCGAGCCCTGCCGCAGGCCGCTCATATTCGGCTGGCGGCGCAGCGACGATGTCGGCGGGCAGCGGCTTCTTCTCGGTCGCATCGCCCCACTGGACGACATAATTGTCCTGCACCCGGTTGATCGTGATCCCGTCGAACCAGCCGGCGCGGACCAGCGTGCGGATATTGTCGACATGTACCGGCGCGAAGCCCGGCGCGAGCGCGATCGCGACGCGGCGCCCGCCGTCGAAGTCGAGCAGCAGCACATCCTCGTCGGGAAAGGCCTGCCAGTCGCCGGGCCCGCTGGCGGCCAATAGCTCCCCCGCCGTGGCCGGCGCTTTGGCCGCGTGCGGCGCCGGCGCTGCGGCAAGCAGCGGCAGCAGCGCCGACAGGATCAGAACGGGTTTCGCGCTCCGGGCAGCAGGGCGGAGCGGAAGGCGGAATGCTTTTGCGGTCATCCCCGCATGATACATGCTCCAGCGCCTTGCGGAAGCCGCCGCGCCAAGCTAGGGAGCCAGCCTTCCAGTGCATGCGGAGCGGTGGCCGAGTGGTCGAAGGCGCTCGCCTGGAAAGTGAGTATACGGCAAAACCGTATCGAGGGTTCGAATCCCTCCCGCTCCGCCATTCCGCATTTTGTACATACCAGAGACATGGGTGACAGGTTGTACCGGTCACATGGGTAACAACCTCGTGCCGAACGGGTTGTCGATGGTTTGCTGGGTTTTCTGTTCCAAGTCGATGTATCCGAGATCGTAATCGAGGAATGAGACGAGCCATATTCGGTCGTCGACTTCCTTGCTGCCGAGTTTCTGGCCGGCGAGGACGGTCGAGACGTTGATCTTTCTCCGGTACATGCAGATTCGGCCGCAGGCGGTGACGAGCACGTCGCGGTCGTGGAAGGGATACTCGATCTGGGGCAGGCCCTGATAAGGTCTTGTCGCGGGGGTATAGAGTTCGGCGGGACATTTCATGCCGAGCGCTTCATGCGGGCGCTCGTGGTTGAGCTCGGTAACGAAGCTGTCGAACCGGTCCTGCTGCTGGAGGAAGTTCATGCGCGCCGGGCGAGTCGCCTCGGCTTTGAGCGTCCGATGCATGCGTTCGTGCCGGCCGTTCTGCTGAGGCCGGCCTGGCTTGATCCGTTCGATGGCGATGCCGAGGCGGAGCCACCAGACGGACAGCTTGGACAGATTGTAGAGGCCGTTGGGACTGGCGAAAGGGAAGCCATTGTCGGACCGTATCGCGGTCGGGATACCTCTTTCTCTGAACAGTCTCTCGAAGCTCTCGATGACGGGCATTTCGCGCGTCGATTCCAGCGCCTCACAGGCGAGCAGGAAGCGCGACGCATGGTCGGTCACGGTGAGCGGGTAGCAATATCGACCGCTGCCGAGTTTGAACTCGCCCTTGAAGTCGGTGCACCAGAGCTCGTTCGGGGCCAGGCCGGGCGACAGGGATGTTCCTGACGCCTTGTTTCGCCGCTTTCTGGCGCGGGTAACACGTCCATGGCGATCGAGCACCGCGTGAACGGTGCTGACGGACGGTACGCGATAATCCCCGTCGAGCTTGCGCACCGGCAACTCCCGGATCTTGCGGGCGCCCCATCCCGGCTTGTCCTGCTTGGTCGCGATCAGCAGCTGCACGATCTGGTCGGGCAGCTGATTGGCGTATCGCACCGGACGGCGGGAGCGATCACATAGCGCGACCGGCCCATCCTCGCGGTACCGGCTGACGATCTTGTAGCCGGTCTTGCGAGATATGCCGAACTCCCGACACACATCGGTCATCGGCTCGCCCTCCAAAATGCGGGCCACGAAGCGCAGACGTTCGTCCATCACGGAGACTTCCTTCCACGGCATCGACACATCTCCCCTGCGATCGCAGGGGAGATGTGTCACCCATGTCTCCGGTACAGTCTGTCACCTATCTCTCGGGCCGCTCATTGAGTAATGACCATTATTCAATGCTTTGGGACCTATTTCCGATAAGGCTATCTTAATGACGCTGGCTTGGTCGAGTGTTACACCATCGCAGATTTGCGAGATGGTTCCGGTTAACGGACTATAGGATCTAGAACGAGCCCACTATTTGCACCGGTAAAGCGGTGATGGAGTTGATAGGCTTCATTCTCGGTCAACGACGACACGCAATCCGCCGCGAGCCGCGCCGGTCTGTCACTACCGAGGCGATCGACCTCGACGACATAGCGCGTGACCCGGCTACGGCAGCAGGACCGCCTTGATGCAATGGCCGGCGGCCTGTTCGTCGATCGCGCGGTTGATGTCGGCGAGCGGGTAGGTGGAGATCAGCCGGTCGAACGGAAAGCGGCCGGCGCGGTGGAGCGCGACCAGTTCGGGAATGAAGCCGTCGAGATCGCTGTCGCCTTCGATGATGCCTATGATCCGGTGGCCATAGGTGATCAGCGAAGCGAGGTTGACCGACAGGCTGCTCTCCGGGCTCGACGGCACGCCGACCAGCCCCAGCATGCCGCGGCTGGCGAGGCTGGCCAGCGCTGCCTCGACCACCGCCTCGCGCCCGCTCGATTCGAAGGCGAAGTCGACGCCGTCGGGCAGGATCGCGCGGATGGCAGCGGCGATGTCGCCCTGCGTCGGATCGATCACATGACTGGCGCCGAGCTCCTGCGCGATGCGGCGGCGGGCTTCGACAGGTTCGACCAGGATGATCGTGGTGCAGCCCTGGACGACCGCGCCCATCACGGCGGCGAGGCCGACAGGGCCGCCGCCGAAGATCGCGATGCTCGATCCGGCCGGGCAGGCGAGCGACCGCATCACGCCACCGGCTCCGGTCTGAAAGCCGCAGCCGAGCGGGCCGAGCAGTTCGATCGCGAGATCGTCGCCCTCGACCTTCACCACATTGCGCTCGCTGGCGAGCGCATGGCCGGCGAAGGAGGACTGGCCGAAGAAGTTGGACGACAGCGGCGTGCCGTCGAGGCTGAGCCCCGAGCTTCCGTCCGGGCGGCCGCCGGCATAGTTCAGCATCGGAAAGTCGCGGCAATAGGAGGGGTAATGCGCCTCGCATCGTGCACAATGGCCGCAGCTGGCGAAGCTCAGGACGACCCGGTCGCCAGGTGCCACCTTGGTCACGCCCGCGCCGACGGCCTCGACCACGCCCGACCCCTCATGGCCGAGCACGGCGGGGAGCGGGATGGGGATGAACTGGTCGCGCGTGATCAGGTCGGTGTGGCACAGGCCCACGCCAGCGATCCGCACCAGCACCTCGCCGGCGCGCGGCGCCTCGATCTCGATCGGCTCGACCGAGAAAGGGGCATGGGGTTCGCGGGCGATCGCGGCGATGGTCTTCATATATGTCCTCGATGGGCCGGAGAGAGGTTCAGAGGGAGACGATGACGGACTTGGGCTCGAGATAGGCGTCGAGCACCTCGGAGCCATTTTCGCGGCCTATGCCGGACATCTTCATGCCGCCGAAGGGAAAGGCGGGGTCGGCCAGCAGCACGCAGTTGACGAAGACGGTGCCGGCCTGGAGTGCGGCGGCGGTGCGGTGCGCGGTCGACAGGTCGCGGGTGAAGACATGGGCGGCCAGACCATAGTCGCTGTCATTCGCCAGCGCGACCGCCTCCTCGACATCCTCGAAGGGCGCGGTGACGAGGACGGGTCCGAACACTTCCTGGCGCGCAATCTCGGCATCGACGGGCACGTTCCGCAGCACGGTCGGCGGAAAGTAGAAGCCCGAAGAGGGTATCGCGACATCGGCTGCCAGCGCCTCGATGCCGGCCCCGCGCGCGCGGTCGACGAAGCCCGAGACGCGCTGGTGCTGACGCGCGCTGATCAGCGGGCCCATTGTGCTCGACCGGTCGGCACTGGGGCCGAGCCGCTGAGCGGCGCCGAAGGCGAGGATTCCATCGATCACCCGATCCTCGATCGACCGATGCACATAGAGGCGCGTGCCCGCATAGCAGACCTGCCCACTGTTGAAGAAACAGCCCATCGCCAGTTGCGGGATCGCCTGATCGAGATCGGCGTCGGCACACAGGATCGAGGGCGACTTGCCGCCGAGCTCGAGGGTGACCCGCTTGAGCGAGGGTACCGAGGCGGCGAGGATCGACTGGCCGGTCGCGGTCGAGCCGGTGAAGGCGACCTTGGCGATCGACGGGTGATCGACGAGGGCTGCGCCCGTCGCGGGATCGCCGGTGACGACCGACAGCACGCCATCGGGCAGGCCGGCCTGGCGCGCCAGTTCGACCAGCCGCAGCGCGGTCAGCGGGCTTTCGAGCGCGGGCTTCAGCACCACGGTGCAGCCGGCGGCCAGCGCCGGCGCGATCTTCCACATCGCCAGCACGATCGGGAAATTCCACGGCGTGATCGCCGCGACGACGCCGACCGGCTCGCGCCGCGAATAGACGTGAAAGTCGCCCGGGGTGGTCGACAGGGTTCCGGCACGCCCGGCCAGCTTGGTCGGCCAGCCCGCATAGACCCGCAGCCAGTTGATCGCGACGGGAATGTCGAGCGTCTCGGTGACCGAGATCGGCTTGCCCGTGTCGAGCGATTCCAGGGCGGCGAGGCGCGGCAGATCGGCCTCGATCGCATCGGCGAAGCGGTGCAGCAGCCGCTCGCGCGCCAGCGGCGACAGGTCTTTCCAGCCGGGCGCATGCAGCGCGCGTTCGGCGGCGCGGACGATCTGGTCTACCTGATCCGCGTCGGCGCAGGCGATTTCGGCGAAGGCCTCGCCCGCGCAGGGGTCGATGTCCGGCACGGCGCTGGTCGTCGCCAGCCGATCGCCACCGGCGAACAGGTCCAGCGTGGGCAGGACCAGATCTTCGAAACCCCTTGTGGCACCCACTGTGAATTCTCCTATCGGCGCCTGCGGAAATCGCTGGGCGTCTCGCCCGCAAATTGTCGGAAGGCGCGGGTGAAATGGCTCTGACTGGTGAAGCCCAGCCCCTCGGCGATCGTCGCGAGCGGCGTGTCCGACTGCTCGAGCATCTGGCGGGCCCGGTCGAGCCGAGCACGCATGACATATTGGTGCGGGCTGACGCCGGTCGCCTTCTTGAAGATCCGGCAGAAATGGGTCGGCGTAACGCCCGCCTGCGCGGCCATCGCTTCCAGGCTGTGATCGGCTTCGGGCCGCTCCAGGATCGCGTTCATGATGTGGTGGATGCGATAAGAGGAGAAGGCGGCGGTCGGGATCTCGGTCTTGCCGGAAGCGACGGGCCCGCGCAGCATATGCGCCTTCAGCGCATCGACCAGCGCGCTGACATAGACGTCGCGCTCGGCCGTATGCGGTGCATAGAGTTCACCCAACACCTGGCGGGTCAGAGCGACGCCGAGCGGGTCCGAAAAGGCGAAGCGCATGCGCTTGAACTGGTCGAGGGCGGGCGCCCGCTGGAGGTCGTTGGACGCGACGCTCAGGGTCACGACATCGAGCTCACCATCGACCAGCCAGCCGGTCGGCTGGCCCGAGGGGACGATGGTGGCGCAACCCGGCAGCGACGCGGTTTCGCTCCAGCCGTCGCGTTCCCAGGTCCTTACATTGGGCTTGCCCGCTATGTGCACGACGAACATCGGATCGGGCAAGGCGGGCAGGGTGTAGCTGCCGACGAACTGCCGCCAGCGACACAGGCGCCAGCGGCCATGCTCATTGCCCAGCTCCATATCGGGTGCGCGGCCCAGGGCATCCGCAATGATGTCTTCGTCGTGCCAGCTCTGGCTCGTCATCGTGACCTCTCCCCTCCTCAGGCGGGCGTCAGCCTCACGTCGAGATTTTTCAGGCCGTTGATGAAGTTGGACCGGAAACGACGTGGCGGCTGCACCACCTCGAAGGATCTAACATGCGAGGCGAGGAGGCCAAAGGCCACGCGCAGCTGCATCTCGGCGAGACGCGAGCCGACGCAGACATGCTGTCCGCTGCCGAAACCGAGATGCTGGATATTGCCCCGCGCGACGTCGAAGCGGTGCGGATCGGCGAAGACGCTCTCGTCGCGATTGGCCGCGATGTACCACATCACCACTTTGTCGCCCTGGCGCACCCGCTGCCCGCCGATCTCGGTATCGGCGGTCGCGGTGCGGCGCATGTGCATGACAGGGCTGGCGTGGCGCACCATCTCGCGCACGCCGGTCTTGAGCAGGTCGGGATCCTGCCGGATCGCCTCCCACTGCTCGGGGCTGTCGGAGAAGGCCGCGATGCTGTGGCTGATCGAATTGCGCGTCGTCTCGTTCGCGCCCACCAGCGCGAGAATGAGATTGCCCAGGAACTCGCGGAAGGACACAGGCGCACCGTCGACTTCCATCGTCGCCAGCAGCGTGGCGAGGTCCTGTCCCGGCGTTGCGCGCCGCTCCTCGAACAGGCGCTCCGCAAAGGCAAGGAACTCGCCCATGATCTTCGCCATCGCCTCGGGCGACTGGCGGAAGTCGGGATCGTCTTCGCCGACGAAGGCGTTGGTCCAGTGGTAGAGATCGACCCACATGTCGGACGGCAGGTCGAACAGCTCGCACAGGGTGAGCAGCGGCAGTGGCGCCGAGAGCAGGGGGACGATATCGACGGTCTCGCCGAGCGGAATGCGGGCGATCAGCGCTTCGCAGCGTTCACGCACACGCTGCTCGATGCCGGCGAGCCGCCCCGGCGCGACCGCCGGCATGATGAACTTGCGATATTGGGTATGGAGGGGCGGATCGACCGAGATGAAGGGGATGCCGATGGCGGACTCGCCGGCACCGGTCAGCCCCACTTCATTCTCGTTGAAGATCCGGTGGCCGCCATTTTTGTAGGCCGACGAGAAGAGCCGGGGATTCTTCGATACTTCGACGATGTCGGCATAGCGGGTAAGCGCCCAGAAACCGGGACCATCGCTCTCGGGGTTCCAATGGACCGGGCTCTCCCGCCGGAGGCGATCGAACAGGTCGTGCGGTACCCGGTCGAGATAGAGGTCCGGATCCTTGAGATCCGCAGGGGCGATGGTCGTGGCCACGGGGGCGCTCACCGGCCGGTCAGAAGCTGTAGCGGGCGCTGACGCCGAAGGTGCGCGGCGTGCCCGGGATCAGGAAGTTGTAGGGGAAGCCGGCACCGCGCAGATCGAGGCCATAGGTATAGATCTTGCGATTGAACGCGTTGTTGATCCAGCCGCGCAGCTGCACCGGCCCGTGGGTCCATGCGATCGAGGCGTTGACCTTCGCATAGGCGCCCTGCTGCAGTTCCGAATTGACCTGCCCGGTTCCGGTGGCGTTGGTCGCGTTGAACGGCGAGAAATACTGCCGGCTGAAATAGTTCATCACCGGCGAGAAGGTCACGCTGTCGGTGCCATTGTCGAAGAATGTCCAGTCGGCACCGAGCGTCGCGGTCCAGCGCGGCGCGAAGGGCAGCGAATTGCCCGAGAGGTCGGTGTTCTGCAGCGTCAGCGTCTTGTATTTCGCGCTGAGATAGCCGGCCGAGGCATTGATCGTGAAGCCGCGCACCACGCGATAGGTGGCTTCGACCTCGCCGCCATAGACTTCCGACTTGGGCGCATTGACCAGGAAAGAGACCGGGCCTGGGCGGGTGTCCTGCACCTGCTGGTTGCTATAGTCATAGTAGAAGCCTGCCGCCGACAGCGTCAGCGCATTGTCGAGGAAGCGGCCCTTGATGCCCGCCTCATAGGCGTTGACCCGTTCCGGATCGATATAGGTGATGCCCACCGACGAGGTGTAGCCGCCGCCGTTGAAGGCGCCGGAGCGATAGCCGCGGCTGTAGCTGGCATAGAGCAGCGTGCCGCTGTCGAGCGTGTAGCTCAGCGCGACGCGACCGGTGAGCGCGTTGTTCCGGCCGGAGATCGCGTAGCGGGCGGCGGGATTATAGGCGCAGGTGCCGGCTACGCCGGCACAGGGTACGGTCGAGGCGAGCGGGGTTTCCGCGCCGCCGATATTGCCGGCGAAGAGATAGGCGAAACCGTCGCTATAGCGGGAGCGGTCCCAAGTGTAGCGCGCGCCGAGAGTCAGCACCAGCTTGTCGGTCAGATCATAGTCGCCCTGGAGGAAGGCGGCATAGGATTTGCGGGTCTGGCGATAATGCTGGAAGAAGCCGCCGTTCACGCCCGGCCCGAGCGCGCTGGCGATGTTGAAGAGATTGTCGGTAACCGTGCGGTCCCAGCCATAGAAAGCGCCGCCGACGAGCTTGAGCTTCTCGCCCTCATAGTTGATCCGGGCTTCTTCGCTGAACTGACGGAAGTTCGACCGCCAGTTGATGTCGAGGACGTCGAGTGGGGAGCCGTCGGCTGCCTGCTGGAGATTCTGCTTGCCGCCATCATAGGAGGTGATCGAGGTCAGCGTCATCTCCGGGGTCAGTTCCAGCGCGACGTTCGCCGCGCCACCCCAGGCATCGGTGCGGTTGTCGCCGATCCGGTTCTCGTTGACCTTGAAGAAACCCTGGCCCGGCGTGGCGGGGCCGGTCAGGCCGTGTACGCCCGCCTGCGTTCCGCGATCGCGACCGGCATAGGCGCGGATCTTGATGTCCAGCCCGCCATTGCCGGGCTTGGCGCGCAGGTAGAAACGGCCCTGGAGCGTGTCGACGCTGTTGGCGTCGCGGCCACCCGCGGCGACGTTGCGGATCTGGCCGTCGCCCTTTTCGTAATTGCCCGCGACGCGAACGCCGACCTGGTCCTCGACGATGGTCGTCTCGACCGCGCCCTGCGCACGGAAGGTGTCGAAATTGCCGTAGCCGGCCTCGAAATAGCCGTTGCTGCCTTCGAGCTTCGGCGCGCGGGTCACGAAATTGATCGCACCGCCGGTGGTATTGCGGCCGAACAAGGTGCCCTGCGGCCCGCGCAGCACCTCGACCCGGTCGAGGTCGAACAGGCCCATGCCGTGGCTGGTGCGCGCGGCGATGTACACGTCGTCGATATAGACGCCGACCGGCGACGCCTGGTTGCTGTTATATTCGTTCGCGACAGAAATGCCGCGCAGCGAGAAATTCGGCTGGGTGCTGCCATAGGGGCTGCTCACCTGCAGGTTGGGCACCGCCGTCGCCAGATTGGCCGAATTGGTGATGCCCTTGTTCTGCAGCGTGTCGCCGTTCAGCGCGGAGATGGCGAGCGGCACGGTCAGCAGCGACTGCGAGCGGCGCTGCGCGGTCACGACGATGTCGGCGATATCTTCGGTTACCGAAGCATCCGCCGCCTGAGGTGCAGAGGTCTGGGCCTGGGCGACCGTAGCGAGAGAAATGCCGGCGGCCAGAAAGGCGGGCAGGGACAATGTCCGGAAAGCAGTGCGCATAGACCTCTCCTCCATGTTGATTCGGCCTGTTCCGGCCGTTGGTCCTGACGCCGATGTAGGGGAAGACGTCCGCGCTGGCTTTACATGGCAATGACGCGACTTTTGACATTTCTTGCGCGTCATCTTGCCTCACGGGGACCGGGTGATGCTTTTGCGAGCGCGATAAGCGCGCGTGCTTCCGGGCGCCGCACACCCTTTGGAGAGGCGTCCCATGCATCCTTCCCACTTCGCCGCGAGCAAGCCTGCTTCGCCTGCGATCATCATGGCCGAGAGCGGCGAGACGATCAGCTATGCCGCGCTCGACGCCGCCGCCAATCGCGGCGCGCATCTGCTGCGCCGGCTTGGCCTGCGGCGTGGAGACGTGATCGCGGTGATGGCGGACAATGACGCGAGCCTGTTCGACATCGGCTGGGCAGCGCAGCGGACCGGCCTCTATCTCACCAGC
>JAIYAJ010000371.1 GCA_027489105.1 Zymomonas sp.
CCGATCGCTATGCGCCCGACGCATCCGCCGAGGCGCGGGCGATCCGGCCGCTGCCCTTTCTGGTGTGGGCTTTGGCTTCAGCGTTCGGCTGGTCGACGCTTCCGGTTGCCGGGGGAGGGCTCGGCCTGTTCACGGTGACGGGAGTGTCGACGCTCGACGCGCTCGCGGCCGCGACGGGCCTCTATGCGCTGGCCACGGTGGCGCTCCGCTCGCGGATGCGAAAGGCCCCCGCTGTCTGAACGCGCTCCTGCTCCGATAACGCATCGCCAACTTTGCTCGCAGTGCAACGAAGCCGTCACGATCGGAAATTGATGCGGCCGGCGGCTAGGTCATGTTGCAATTGCTAGATATCGCCAAAGAAGGGGTGGGCCCATGAAGACGTTGAAGACCGCTTTGAGTGCCAGCTTGCTTGCCACGACCATGTTGGTCACCTTCGCCCCGGCCCATGCGCAGGCCCAGCCCGCAGATGCAGGCGCAGCCGACGCGCTTCCCGGCGACATCCTCGTCACCGCCCGCAAGCGGACCGAGGCGCTGCAGTCGGTGCCCGATGCGATCACCGTCGTATCCAGCAAGACGATCGAGCGCGCCGGCGTTCAGAACCTGCAGGACATCGGCCGACTGACCCCCAATCTCGTCATCATCGACCAGCTTCGTCCCGGCATCCAGACGGTGTCGATCCGCGGCTTCACGACCGTGCAGGGCGGCAAGGCCCCATTCGCGACGATCGTCGACGGCGTTCAGCAGCCGGGCATGGAATATCTGGCCCAGAACCTGATCGACATCGACCGCGTCGAAGTCGTGCGGGGCCCGCAGGGCACGCTCTACGGTGGCGGCGCCATCGCCGGTGCGATCAACATCGTCACCAAGAAGCCTACCAACCAGTTCGAGGGCAGCGTCTCGGGCGGCTATTTCGAGGGACCGGGCTGGACCACCACCGCGACTCTTTCCGGCCCGATCATCCAGGATAAGCTGTTCGCGCGCGCCTCGGTCTTCCATGTCGACGACGACGGCCTGATCACCAACATCACCACCGGCAATTCGGTCGACCAGCGCAAGGACACGTCGGTGCGCGGCCGCCTGCTGTTCCTGCCGTCGGAGGACGTCACCATCGACATCAATGGCAGCTACACCCATGGCCGCGACGGCGCGCTGTGGCTGGTCGCCGTGGACAACAGCAATTTCGAGGACTTCTCGGCCAAGCCCGCGACCGACATCGACGGCATCGACCGGCGGGACCTTTACGCGCTATCGGGCAAGATCGACGTCGATCTGGGGGCGGTCACCGCCACCTCGATCACCGCCTACAACAAGGCGGAGCAATCGCTGTTCGCCGACGGCGACTTCAGCCCCAGTTCGCTCTTCGCGCAGACCTGGGTGACCAACAGCCGCTCTTACAGCGAGGAACTGCGCCTCGCCAGCAACGGCAGCGGGCCGCTGCAATATGTGGTCGGCTTCTTCTACCAGGACTATAAGATCACCGACATCACCCAGTTCGGGTCGGTCCTCGCGGGCGGCGGCTACGACTTCTTCTCGACCAATCCGAACCAATATAGCTCCAAGTCCTGGGCAGGCTTCGGGCAGGCGTCCTACGACTTCACCGACGCGCTGCAGCTGACGCTCGGCCTGCGCTACGACAGCGACCGGCAGACGGCGCGCAACCCGCTCGTCGCGAACCCGACCGTCGACCGCAAGACGTTCAAGCGGTGGCAGCCGAAGGTCAATCTCAGCTACAAGTTCACGCCCGACGTGCTCGGCTATCTGACCTATGCAACCGGCTTCCGCACCGGCGGCTTCAACCCCAATTCGCCACTCGCGCTGCGCATCTACGACAATGAAGTGTCCGAGAATTACGAGGCGGGTATCAAGAGCAGCTTCTTCGGAGGCCGCCTCGTTGCCAATGGCGCGGTCTTTCACACCTCGTTCGAAGACCAGCAGTTCTTCTTCTCGCGCGCCACGAGCCAGGGCATCTTCCGAGTGATCGTCAATATTCCGAAGACCCACGTCAACGGCGTCGAGTTCGAACTGATCGGGCGCCCGACCGATGCGATCACCCTCCGCGGCTCGCTCGGCTATAATGACACGTCGATCCGCAATTTCGACGGGACCGCACTTTACCGGGGGAACCGCACGCCGCAGGTATACGGCCTGACGCTGGGCGGCTCGGCCGAACTCAACCAGCCGATCGCCGACGGAACAAACCTCGTCGCGCGGGTCGACGTGGAGCATCGCGGCGACGTCTACTGGGACATCGAGAACGAGGTCCGCTCGACTCCCAAGACCTTCGTCAACGCCCGGCTGGGCGTCGACATCGGAAAGTACAGCATCGCCGCTTATGCGCGGAATCTGACCAACGAGCGTACCCCCGCTGCCGTCGGGGCGAACGCGCTCGGGCCGGGCCGGACGCTGCGCAGCACCAACCAGCCGCGCCGCATCGGAGTCGAGGCGACGGTCAAATTCTGATGTCGAGAGGGATCGCCTGGCCGGCCCCCGTCCGTGCTCCCTTGCCGCCGGTTCGTGCCTGGACCGGAGTCAGCGAGGGGCTGATACGCCCGGCCGACGATCCCTGGATATCTCCCGCAGAGGCCAGCGGGTTCGACACCACCCCTGGATATGCCGAGACGCTCCACTGGCTGGAACGTCTGGCCCAGGCGAGCCCGCTGATCAGGCTGGAGAGCCTTAGCCGCTCGGTCGAGGGGCGCGATCTGCTGCTGGTGATCGCCAGCCGCGATCCCGATCGCGCCCTGACACCGGGCGGCGGGCACCGTCCCCGCCTGCTCGTACAGTGTGGCATCCATCCCGGCGAAATCGACGGGAAGGATGCGGGGCTGATGCTGTTGCGCGACATCGTGCTCGGCGACCGGGGCTCGCTGCTCGACGGCGCCGACTGGCTGTTCATTCCGATCCTCAATCCGGATGGCCATGAGCGGACCTCGGCGTTCAACCGTCCGAACCAGCGTGGGCCTTCCAACCAGGGATGGCGCACCAACGCGCAGAATCTCAATCTCAACCGCGATTATATGAAGGCGGACTCGCCCGAGATGCAGGCGCTGATCGGCCTGCTCGGCCGGATCGATCCCGACCTCTATATCGACCTGCACGTCACCGACGGGCTCGATTATCAATATGACATCACCTTCGGCTTTCAGGACGCGCCTTACAGCCTGTCGCCAGCGACCAACGCCTGGCTCGAGGGATCATTCCGGCCGGCAGTCGATGCGGCGCTTGCCGATGCGGGCCACCATGGCGGTCCGCTGGTTCTCGCGGTCGACGATCGCGAACCCGCGCTGGGGCTGACCCTTCCAGCCTTTCCCGCGTGCTTCTCGCACGGCTATGGCGACGCTCGGCACATCCCGACCGTGCTGGTCGAAAACCATTCGCTGAAGCCGGTGCGCCAACGCGTCCTCGGGACCTATGTGCTGATCGCCCAGAGCCTGGCCCTGCTGGCGCGCGAGGCCGACATTCTTCGCCGCGCGCGTGACGAAGATCGCGCGAGACGCCCCCGCTGCGTCACCACCCACTGGGTCGCGCGCAATGATCCCGTCCGACAGATGCTGTTCCACCCGATCGCCAGCGAGCATTATGTGTCGCCGGTAACAGGCGCTCGCGAGGTCCGCTGGCTGGGCAGTCCGGAACCCGCCACCCGCGTACCGCTCTATGGCTCAAGACCGGCCTCGACCGAGGCGAGGCCGAACGCTTATTGGATACCGGCGGGCGAGCGGGAAGCGATCGCCTGTCTCGCGCGGCACGGAATCCGGATGGCTCAACTGGCCGAGCCTCACGAAGTCGAGGTCGAAATGATCCGTTTCGAGCGCTGCGAGTTCGCCGGCGTCGGCGAGCGTCGTCCTCGCCTGATCCCCGGACCGATCCATCGGGAGACGCGCCGGGAGACTTTCGCTCCCGGTTCGGTGCGTATTCCCCTCGATCAGCCGCTGGGGACTCTCGCCATGCTCCTGGTCGAGCCGAGCTCGCCGGACTCGCTGTTCGCTACCGGCCATATCTCGGGGATGGTCGACGCGACCGATTATCTGGAGGCCTATGTGGTCGCGCCCATGGGTGAGGCGATGCTGGCGCGATCGGACGCGCTCCGCGACGCGTTCGAGACGCGTCTCGCCAACGACGCAGAATTTGCCGCTGACCCGATGGCGCGCCTGCGCTGGTTCTACGCCCGATCGCCTTATGCCGATGCGCGCCACCTCCTGTATCCGGTCGGAATCGAGCGACAGAATTGCGGATTCAGCGCGAATATCGAAGAACCGCATATTCTGACGCGGATGTTCGCTTGGTGGAACGACGCCTATCTGCTGCCCGACGCCTTCACTGAAACCGCCTTCGCCCGCTATTTCACGCGGGATGCCGAACTGATCGTCAATGGCGAGTTGCGCGCACACGGCCTTGCCGGCCTGGTCGCGCGCTTCTGCGACGTGAAGCGACTCACCGACCATGTCCGGATCGAACTGCCCTTTATCGACAGCTTCGCTTCCGCCGATGGCCGGAGAGTTTACACGCGCCACCGCGCCCACGCGACGATCCGGGGTATGACCGAAACCGAGCTCATCAGCGGATGGGCCGAACTCCGCGGCGGGCTGATCCGGCGCCTCGACTTTGTGAGTGTCATTCTGTCAGCCTGAAGCGTGCTGCCTTCCGCGAGACGCAACAATCTTATTGCGCCGCGCGATTGATGCGGAAGATCGACGAGCGCACATCGGTGACGACCGGGGGTTAAGGCAAGGACGAGTATGGACAAGCGTTCGAGAGTTGAATGGCGGGGCTACATCCCCGCGATGCTGACCCCCTTTGCGGATGACGGCACGCTGGACCCGGTTCGGCTGCGCGGCCATCTCGAATGGCTGGCGGCGGAAGGCATGCACGGTCTGGTGATCGGCGGAACCACCGGCGAGTGGACCAGCCTGTCGCCGGCGGAACGGCGCGACCTGTTCCGCCTGGTGGGCGACCAGATGAAGGGCCGCCTGCCGCTGATCGCCGGCTGCACCAGCTACACGCCGGGCGAGAGCATAGACCTCGCGCGTCATGCCAAGGCCTGCGGCTTCGACGGCATATTGCTGACCCCGCCCCCCTATATCCGTCCCTCGGACGAGGAGATTGTCACTTTCTACCACATGGTGTCGGACGCCAATGTCCTGCCGATCTGCGTCTATAACTGGCCGCCGGGCACCGGCATCGACATGTCCCCCGGGTTGCTCGGCCGCCTCGCCGATCTCGACGGCGTCGTCGCGATCAAGCAATCGACCGGTCGGCTCGACCAGTTCGTCCGAACCTTTTTCGCGCTGCGCGACAAGGTCCGCGTGTTCGGCTTCTCGATGGACGAGCATGGCTTGACGCTCCTCCATGCTCATGACGGCGACGGGACCATGGGCGCAGGCGGAGTTCTCGGCCGCGATCAGCCCGATTTCTATAACCATCTCTGGCGGGGCGATCTCGAGGCGGCGCGCGCCTGCGGAGCCAAGGACCGGCTGATCCTCGATCAATGGTACACGCCCGACCTCGTCGGACGCTTCGGCTCGGGGCCTGCTGCGCTCAAGGCGGGCTTCCGCCTGCTCGGGCAGCCGTTGGGTGGCGTGCGCCTGCCGCTGCGCGACGTCGATGCCGAAGGCCTTGCCGCCATCGCCGAGACGCTGCGCCAGGCCGGTAAGCTGTCGCGCCCGCTCGAACGGGTCGCCTGACCCCTGATATGTACGGCTATCGCCGCTGCACGACCTCGGCAGCGGCGATAGCGGTGAGGTTCAATATGCCGCGCGAGGTGACCCCCGGGGTCAGAACGTGGATCGGCTGCGCGAGGCCCATCAGCATCGGCCCCACGGTCGGCGAGCGCGACGAGGCTGCCAGCGCCGTCAGCGTGATGTTGGCCGCGTCGAGATTGGGCATGACCAGCAGATTGGCCGATCCCTCGAAGCGGGAATCGGGAATCAACCGTTCGCGCAGCGGCTGGGACAGCGCCGCATCGGCGTGCATCTCGCCGTCGACCGCCATGTCGGGCGCCATCGCCCTCACCAGCTTGAACGCCTCGCGCATCTTGCGCGCGCTGGGGCTGTGCGATGCACCGAAATTTGAGTGGGACAGCAGCGCGACCTTGGGTTCGATGCCGAAGCGGCGCACCGCGCGCTCGGCGAGTATCGTCATCTCGGCGACCTGCGCCGGGCTGGGATCGGGCACCATGTGCGTGTCGGTCAGGAACAGCACACCCGCATCGGAGATCAGCCCCGACAGCGCATAGACACGCTGGGCGTCGGCCGAACGTTCGATCGTGCGCAGCACATGCTCGACCTGACCCCAATATTCCGAATTGCCCCCGACCAGCGCCGCATCGACCTGACCGGTGCGCAGCAGCATCGCGGCGGTGACGGTCGGACGCCGATAGACGTGGCGGACGATCTCGGCCGACGGCACGCCGCGCCGCGCGGCAAGGCCGCGATAGGCCTCGACCAGCCGACCGAACCGCTCGTGATCGGTCTCGGGATCGACCACCTCGACGTCGCGGTCGAGTTCGAAGCGCAGACCGAGTTGCGGGAGCTTTTCGGCGAGGATGCGGCGGCGAGCGACGATCACGGGGCGGACCAGCCCTTCGTCCAGCGCATCCTGCACCGCGCGCAGCACGCGGTCGTCCTCGCCCTCGCCATAGGCCATCCGCGCATGCGTGCCTCGCGCCGCCTCGAAGACAGGCATCATCAGCTGGCCCGACCGTGCGCTCTGCTGCTGGAGCGAGCGGCGATAGACTTCGATGTCGATCGGGCGGCGCGCAACCCCCGACGCGATCGCCGCCTGGGCGACGGCGGGCGCTATCTCGGCGATCAGGCGCGGATCGAAGGGCGTCGGTATGATATAGTCGGGCCCGAAGCTGAGCTTGCTGCCGCCATAGGCTTGCGCGACGCTTTCATGCGCGGGCAGGCGGGCGAGCGCCGCGATCGCCTCGGCCGCCGCAACCTTCATCTCCTCGTTGATCGTGGTCGCGCCGACATCGAGCGCACCCCGAAAGATATAGGGAAAGCACAGAACGTTGTTGACCTGGTTGGGGTAGTCCGACCGGCCCGTCGCGACGATCGCGTCGGGGCGCGCAGCGCGGGCGATCTCGGGCAGGATCTCGGGCTCGGGATTGGCCAGCGCGAAGATGAGCGGCCGTTCCGACAGCAGCGGCAGCCATTCGGGCTTCAGCACGCCCGGCGCCGAAAGGCCCAGGAAGACATTGGCGCCCGGCAGCACCTCGGGCAGCGTCCGCGCATCGGTATGCCGAGCATAACGCGCCATGTTCGGCGCCATGCCCTGCCGGCCGGCATGGACCACACCGTCCTTGTCGGTCAGCGTGACATTTTCGACCGGCAGGCCCATCGACACGAGCAGGTCGACGCAAGCAAGCGCCGCAGCCCCGGCGCCGGACGTCACCAGCTTGGCCTCGGCCAGGCTGATGCTCTGCAGGACGAGCGCATTGCGAACGGCGGCCGCAACGACGATCGCCGTGCCATGCTGGTCGTCGTGGAAGACGGGGATGTTCATCCGCTTCTTGAGCGCGGCCTCGATCTCGAAGCATTCGGGCGCGCGAATATCCTCGAGGTTGATCCCGCCGAAGGTGGGCTCGAGCAGCGCCACCGCCTCGACGAAGCGTTCGGGATCAGTCGTGTCGACTTCGATGTCGAACACGTCGATATCGGCGAACTTCTTGAAGAGGACTGCCTTGCCTTCCATCACCGGCTTCGACGCCAGCGCGCCGATCGCGCCGAGGCCGAGCACCGCCGTACCATTCGAGATCACCGCAACAAGATTGCCACGCGCGGTGTAATCGAGCGCCTTGTCCGGATCGGCCGCGATCTCTTCGCACGGCGCCGCCACGCCGGGTGAGTAAGCGAGCGCCAGGTCGCGCTGGTTCACCATCCGCTTGGTCGGCTCGATCCGCATCTTACCCGGCTGGGGATAACGGTGATAATCGAGGGCGGCGCGACGAAGCGTCTCTTCCACGGTGGGTGACTCCAGCTTTTTCGGGGCGGGGCGAAGGGACTGCGCTTTAGCAGGGCCGCCATTTTCTTCAACGGGCAGGACCAGCCTCAGTCCGCCCGTCCGGCACCGGCGCATTCCTCTTGCTTCAAGCTTAAATCAAACATACATATATGAAAACGAATATGAGTTTGTTGGGAGCTTGGCTCGAAACATCCTGCAACGAAGGGGGTTGAAATGAACGGGAAGATCGGGATTTTGATATCCACCGCGTCGCTGTTCGCGATTGCGACAACGGCCGCACCGGCTAGGGCACAGAGCGCGCCAGCCGCCGACACGCTCAGCTCCGACATCGTGGTCACCGCCCGCAAGCGCGGCGAGGAACGGCTGCAGGACATCCCGGCGTCGATCACCGCGATCGGATCGGCCGAACTGGAACGCCGCGGCGTCACCAATTTCGAGAGCTTCGCCTACACCATCCCCGGCCTGACCTTCACCGATCAGGGCCCCGGTCTGAAGCGCTACACGCTGCGCGGCATCCAGTCCGCCGGCCAGGAGCAGGTCGCGGTCTATTATGACGAAGTGCCCGTCCCCGGCATCCAGAGTTCGAGCGGCGACAGCGGCTCGCAGATCGGCGACCTGCAGGTGTACGACATGGCGCGAATCGAGGTGCTGAAGGGCCCGCAGAGCACGACCTTCGGCGCCAATTCGCAGACCGGCGCCGTCCGCTTCATCACCAACAAGCCCAAGCTGAACGCGGTCGAAGGCTCGGTCCGTGCCGGTGCCAACTTGGTGTCGGGC
Organism: Zymomonas sp.; assembly: GCA_027489105.1. The sequence goes on from JAIYAJ010000371.1 coordinate 8,743, forward strand.
GGCGATGAAGGCGCCAACATCTATGGCATGATCAACGTGCCGATCGTCGAGGACAAGCTCGGCATCCGTGTCGTATCCTATTATGATTACACGCCCGGCTTTGTCGACAATGTCCGGCTGGGCAACAAGAACATCAACTCCGATGGGACTTCTGGCATCCGCGGCATTTTGCGCTGGGAACCTGCGCCCGGCATCGAGATCGACGCCATGGCCTGGTATCAGCGGCGCAACACCAAGGGTGCCAGCGAATATAGCCCGTTCGACAGCTTCCGCGAGCGCGGCAACAGCAGCGACCCAGGCTGGAACGACCTCGTCCCCCGCTTCGCCTATTTCCAGACCGGGCAATATAATTCGGGCAGCTACGTCAAGTCGCCCCGCCCCGACCGCCAGCAGATCTACTCGCTGAGCGGCACGGGCGATCTCGGCTTCGCCTCGCTGACGGTCACCGGCTCGATCTACAAGCGCAAGCTGCAATTCTACCGCGACAATTTCGTCTGGTCGCTGGGCGTCGGTCCGGCCGGCGAGACCTGCCCCAACGGTCGGCCCTGCACACGCTCCGATCTGATCCCGCAGCTGACCGACCAGACGCAGGACCTCAACCAGAAGACCTTCGAAGCCCGCCTGAACTCGACCGGCGACGGTCCCTTTCAGTGGGTCGCGGGCGTCTTCTATCGCGACCGCCAGTCGAACTTCCGCAGCTTCTCGCCGCTGGTCGACGCCAATGGCGACATCATCGTCGCCAGCACGCCCCCGACCGGCTTCTCCACAGCCGTGGGCGCCGGCATTGCCGGCTGCAACCCCTGCGCTTTCGCCCGTGTGAACACACGCGGCATCAAGGAAAAGGCGGTCTTCGGCGAAGCGACCTTCGACATCACCGACAGCCTCGAACTGATGGGCGGCCTGCGCTGGTTCGAGGCGAAGCAGACCGACTTCGGTTCGACCCTGTTCCAGTTCCCGACCTTCGGCAGCACGCTGCCGGCGCCCTACAACCGCCGTTTCACCGAGGACCAGTATATCCCGAAGGCGCAGATCTCGTTCAAGCCGAGCGAGGCCATCTCGGTCTATGCGCTGGCGTCCAAGGGCTTCCGCCTGGGCGGTACCAACCAGTCGGCCGCCGTGGTCATTCCCGATGGCTATGAGTCGGACTCGCTGTGGAACTATGAACTCGGCTTCAAGTCGACCTGGTTGGACCGCCGCCTGATCGTCAACGCGGCGGTCTATCAGATCGACTGGAGCAACATCCAGGTGTCGGGCCGCGATCCGACCAACTCCTTCGCCTTCATCGGCAATGCAGGCGCCGCGCGCATCCAGGGACTCGAGCTCGAGGTGCAGACGCGCCCGGCGGATGGCCTCGAATTGCTCGCCGGCCTGAACTGGCTACCGAAGCGCGAACTGACCGAAAACCAGATCAGCGACAGCATTGCCGCAGCCGGACGCAAGGGTGACAAGATCCCGCGCATCCCGGCACTGACCGCGACCTTTTCGGGCCAGTACAACATGGACCTGCCGGTCGATGGCTGGAACGGCTGGCTGCGCGGCGAATATAGCTACAAGGGCAAGTCCGGCACCGAGCTTCGCCCGACCGCGAGCACCTATCGACGACAGGACGCCTTCAGCATCGTCAATCTGCGCATCGGCGCCGACAATCGTGACGACGGGCTGGGCTTTGCGCTTTTCCTGAACAACGCGTTCGACGTCCAGGGCGACGTGTTCCTCGCCGCCGGCGCCTTCGTGCCGACGACCAAGATCACCAACCGTCCGCGTACGATCGGCTTCGAGATATCGAAGAGCTTCTGATAGACCCATGGGGAGAGGAGCGCGCTTCTCTCCCCCTTCGAGACCAGACATGACCGAGCATGATTGCGCCACGACCTGCCCGCTGATCGCGAGCCGCAAACCCTATTATAAGGAACTGACAGCAGGACGGACCTATCTCTGGTGTTCCTGCGGCCGATCGAAGCGCCAGCCTTTTTGCGACGGCCGCTCGCATGAAGGCACCGGTCTCGAGCCGGTACCCTACACCGCTCAGCGCGGTGGCGAGGAAGTGCTCTTCTGCGGCTGCAAGCACACGGCCACTGCACCCTTTTGCGACGGCGCGCACAGCAATCTTCCTGGCGGTTACAAGGATGCCGGTGAGGACGCGGACGCACCGCGTCCCGACATCGTCGCGGCCGATGCGGATGGCATCGCCCGTGTCGACGGACGTTGCTTCGTCATCTCTCCGGGCGATGCCGGAGAAGAGCGCTACCGCCTGCGCAAGCTGGTCGCCCCGTCGACCGGGGCGGAGCACCAGTCGCAATTCCACCTGGCGCTGCGCGAGGCTATGTCGCCGGTGCTTCAGGCCGGCGGGACCGACGCCATATTGTGGGTGACGACGGGTCAGGGGACGATCGAGATCGGCAACCGGTCCTTCGTGCTGCAATCACCTTGCGGCATCTATGTGCGCAGCGGTGAGGCCTTCCGCCTCTCGGCCGAGACGCCCGTGATCGCCTATATCTCCGCCTGCCCTGCGGTCGAGGAACTCGACACGCCTTCCGAGCTTCCGGCGCATTTCGACGATGCCTGGCCCGACCGCGTAGTCGCGATCGATGAGGCGAACCGGACGGCGATGGGGCCGCGCTGGTTCCAGATGCTGGTCGACAAGCGCATCGGATCGACCACGGCTGCCCAGTTCATCGGCCATATTCCCATGTCGCGCGCCGAGATGCACCGCCATCTCTACGAGGAAGCGCTGATCATCATGTCGGGCCATGGCATCATCTGGAACGAGACCAGTGCGGCGCGCGTGGGCGCGGGCGACGTCATCTTCTTCCCGCGCAAACATCTTCATTCGCTCGAATGCACCGCGCCCGAGGGCATGGATGTCGTCGGGATCATCCATCCGGGCGACAATCCCGGCATCAATTACTGACCTGCGCGGAGGGGGTGAGGTAGCCCCCTCCTGCCCAGCGCCGCCCCGTCAGCCGAGCAGCGCCCGCCGCTTGACGAGGGCAGCGACCAGCCGCTCCACATCCTCTTCATCATTGTAGAAGTGGAAGCCCGCGCGGATTTTCCCGTCGCGGGACGAGGTGATCACCTTGTCCTCGGCGAGTGCTGCGACCAGTGCCGCATCGTCGCGCGACGGAAGCGCGAGCAGCGGTCCCCGTCGATCGTCGTCATCGGGCGTGAAGATCGCGATCTGCTCGGCCGCCAGCCGGGTGATCGCATGGCGGGTGATGCTGCGGACATGCTCGCCGATCGCATCGAGTCCGATGCCCAGCACGATATCCAGGCCCGCCTGCGCGCCATAGAGGCTCGGCACGGGCGGCGTCCCGGCTTCGAACCGGCGCGCCGTGGGGCTTGGCCGGTTGGCGAAGATGTCCATCGCGCCCGGATCGACCTGCGCGAACCAGCCGCTGTTGCGGGGCGACAGCGTCTCGATCAGGTCGCGGCGAACATAGAGGAAGCCGATCCCGGCGGTCCCCAGCAGATATTTGAGCATGCCACCGACCGCCAGATCGACGCCGAGGTCGCGCGGGTCGATAGGCTGCGACCCGACCGACTGGTAGCAGTCGAGCAGGACGATCGCTCCAGCATCATGCGCGATCCGGCAAATCTCCCGGATGTCCGCATCGGGCAGCCGCCCGCCATGACGGTAGCAGATATGCGAGAGCGCGACGATCGCGGTGCGCTCATCGATCGCGGCACGGAAGCCCTCGATATCGACGACCCCCTGTCCGGTCTCGGCGACGTGGACGACCTCCGCCCCCACCTGCTCCTGGGCATGCCAGATTTGCGCGCCGGTCGGGAATTCGAAGTTGGACAGAACGATCCGGTTCCGACCACCGCCGAAGTCGAGCGCGCTCGCGATCGCGTTGATCCCCGCCGAGGCCGAGCCGGTTATCGCGATCTCGTCCGCATCGACCGCGAAGACCCGCGCCATCTGGTCCCGGACAATTTCGAGCCGTTCGACCCAACCGCCCCAGTCCGCGCCTTTCGCCACCCGGTCGTCGAGATAGCGGTTGAACGCCTCTCGCACGCTGTCGGCGAGCAGGCCGTAGGAGCCGCTGCTGAAATAGGCGAGCTCGGGCAGGGACGCGAACTGCGCCCGGACAGCTTTCAGATCGGGAAGAAGGGACAAGAGGGCAACTCCGACAATACGAAGAGGATCAGGCAAGAATATGGATCATCAGGCCGATGATCGCAGCAGGAGAGACGAAGGCGAGAAGCATATGCCACAGCCGGAAGCCGCCCGATTTGAGATCGGTCACCTCGGGCGTCATCGTCCGGCGGATCGCCCAGCCGGCGAACAGCGCGATCAGCAGCGCGTTAAGCGGCAGCAGCAGATCGGCGATGCCGAAGTCGAGAATCTCGAAGAAGGTCTTGCCCGCGAAAGGCGGCACGAAGTCCAGCGGGTGGACGGCCTTGAGCAGGTTGAAGGACAGCAGCGAGGGCAAGCCGACCGCATAGATCGCCAGGGCTGTGCCCAGCGCGACGGGTGCCCGCTTCCAACCGGACCGCTCCATCAGCCAGGCGACGACCGGTTCGAGCATGCCCACCGCCGTGGTGAACGCGCCCAGCGCGATCAGGCAGAAGAAAGCGATGCTGACGAGACGCCCGCCGGGCATGCCGCCAAAGGCGACCGGCAGGGTGACGAAGATCAGGTTGGGCCCCTCGGCCGGGGCAAGGCCATAGAACAGCACCGCCGGGAAGATGGCGAGCCCCGCCATCATCGCGATGAAGATCACCGATCCCGAGACGATCATCGCCGATTGCGGCAGCGAAACGCCGCGCGGCAGATAGGCGGCATAGGTCATCAGCACACCCACGCCGATCGCGGTCGAGAACAACGCCTGCCCCAGCGCGGTGAGCACGCCGGTGCCCGTCATCGCCGAGAAATCGGGATAGAAGAGGAAGCGCAGCGCCGGGCTGAGCCCGATCGTCACGGCATTATAGCCGACGAGGCCGATCAGAACGACGAACAGCGCGACCATCTTGACCTTGGACACGACCTCGATGCCGCGCCGGACACCAAGCGCGACGACCACCGCCACGGCGGCGATGAACGCGAACTGGAGAAAAGCCTGACGTCCGGGCGATCCGATTGCCGCTTCGAACACAGCACGAGATCCAGCTGCATCGAGACCGCCGAACCCCTGGACGATGGCGAGCCGCGCATAATCCACGCCCCAGCCCGCAACGACGCTATAATAACTCAACCCGAAAAAAGGGATGGCGAGGCTCAGCCAGCCGATCGCCCGCCACGCCCGTGACGCGCCTTCGGCCTTCACCAGCCGTTCCATCGTCCCGATCACGCTGCCATGCCCCCGCCGTCCCATCGCCATTTCGGCGATCATCAGGGGGACACAGATCAGCAATACGAAGACGATATAGAGGATGACGAAAGCGCCGCCGCCATTGGCTCCCGCGACATAAGGGAAGCGCCACAGGCTGCCGAGCCCGATCGCAGCGGCTGCGGCGGCAAGGACGAAGGCCAGTTTGGAGGTCCAGACCTCACCGCCTGCGCGGTTATTATCTGCCTCGGCCATGCGCCCTACGCTCCTCTTTCCACCCTGATGATTTCTCTATATTCAAAAATATATCCTTTTGCATATAGATTTTATTGTGCGCTGGGGGCTCAGCCTCGTAGATGCGAACAATCGTTGGGGAATGATCGCATATGAGCAGCACCGGGCATCAGGAGAGCAAGACCGTCGACCTGGAGAAGGGCGACCGCTGGCTGGACGACTATCTTCCTTATCAGCTTTACCGCGTCACAAATCGGCTGAATGTCCGCCTGCAGGGCCGCATGCGCGCGCTCGACATCAACCTCTCGCAATGGCGCATTTTGAGCGTGCTCCATTCAAGCGGTACGCTGAGCATCAGCGGGATCGTCGAACAGACGCTGATGGAACAGCCCACCGTCAGCCGCGTCGTCGTTCAGCTGGAAAAGGACGGCATGGTCGAGCGGCGCGTGTCGTCCGAAGATTCGCGCATGATCGATATCACGCTGACCCCCAAGGGTGCGGAGACCTTCACCTCGATCCGTCAGTCGGCCTATGCGCATGAAAGAATCGCGCTTGAAGGGCTGCCGGCCGAGACGCTCGATCTGTTTCGCGAAACATTGCGACGCATCGAAAGCAACATCGACATCTATGATTGAGGCCGGTCTTGCCGTTAGATGAGTGCATGCCGACGGTCAGCCCCACGCAGCCCTCCATCCCCAAGGTGGATGGCGTCCTGACCATGTTCTATTATGTCGATCTCTCGGCGGCCGAGCACTGGTACGAGGAGGTGATCGGCTTCGAGAAAATCATGCGGCTAGACGGCCTCGCGCTGTTCCGCGTCCATGCGAGCAGCCATCTGGCGCTCGTCGGTGACGGCGCCGGAAGCCAGCAGCCGATCGCGGGCAGCAACAAGGGCGCTATCCTGTCGATCCAGACGAGCGAACTGGAGCAATGGCACCAGCGGCTGTTTGCGCATCAGTTGCCCGGCACCGGGCGGGGATTGCATATCGGCTGCGATGGACGGACGATCGAGTTCAAGGTCCGCGATCCCGAAGGCTATACCGTGGAATTCTTCGAGTGGATCGATTGACGCCCAGCCGGGGTCAGACCGTTTTTAATATGCATTTTCATATTTCCTTATCGGCAATATCGCGTTAGCCTCCTCTCCGTCGCCGAACAGGGGGATGGAATGAAGAGATTTCTCGGCTGTGCAGCAGCGCTGAGTCTGGTGTGGGCCGTACCGGCATTCGCAGAGACGACGCCGGTCCCCGGAACGCCCGCACATCCCGCCGCTCCCGCGGCGCTGCCCACCATCCTTCATGCGGGCAAGCTGCTCGCCGTGCCAGGCGAGAAGGTCGTCGAAGAGGCCACCATCGTCACGCGCGACGGCAAGATCCTCGCCGTGCGCGCCGGCTATCTCGACGCGGCCGCCCTAGGGCTGCCCACCGATACCGCCGTTGTCGACCTCAAGGACCGCTTCGTCCTGCCCGGCTTCATGGACATGCACGTCCATCTCAGCTCCGGGGGCTCGGCGCGAAACCCGATGACCCGCCTCAAGGAAGGCCCCGAATATTTCGCGATCAACGCCTATGCCAATGGCTACCGGACATTGATGGCGGGCTTCACCACCGTGCGCGACCTCGGCTCACCCGGCGATTCGCTGTTCGCGCTGCGCGACGCGATCCGCGACGGGATCGTGGCCGGCCCCAAGATCATCGCCGCCGGTGAAGGCATCAGCCCGACCAACGGACATGCCGACGCCCACGGCCTGCGCCGCGACCTGATGGAGGCGCAGATCCGTCCCGGCGTCTGCGACGGCGCCGACGACTGCCGCCGCGCGGTCCGCAACGCGATCAAATATGGCGCCGACGTCATCAAGGTCCACGTGACCGGCGGCGTCCTCGACGAATCCGACGCTGGCACCGGGCAGCAGTTCACCGACGAGGAACTGCGCGCGATCGTCGATGCGGGGCACGCCATGGGCCGCAAGGTCACCACCCACGCTCATGGCAAGAGCGGC
>JAIYAJ010000117.1 GCA_027489105.1 Zymomonas sp.
ACATGTCGCTCTCATCTCATTGTGCCGCGCAGCGGCAGCGGCTCGGCCAACTCGTTCCTCCCCGGCACGGGGAGGGGGACCAGCCGCAGGCTGGTGGAGGGGCGCCGCGCCAGCGGCGGGACCCTCCCCAGCATGGGAAGGAACGGGCTGTGACGCATGCGCCTCTCCACATCGCCGTGCTGATGGGCGGCTGGTCGGCCGAGCGCGAGGTGTCGCTGACCTCGGGCAATGGCGTCGCCGATGCGCTTGAAAGCCTCGGACACAAGGTGACGCGGATCGACATGGACCGCGATGTCGCCGCGCGGCTGGCGGCGGCTAAGCCCGACGTGGTCTTCAATGCGCTGCATGGCACGCCAGGCGAGGACGGCACGATCCAGGGCATGATGGACCTGATGGGGCTGACCTATACCCATTCCGGCCTCACCACCTCGGTGATCGCGATCGACAAGGAACTGACCAAGCAGCAGCTGGTCCCCGCCGGCATCCGCATGCCCGAGGGCCGGATCGTCGAGAGCGCGAGCCTGCACGAGGGAGATCCCCTGCCCCGCCCCTATGTGCTCAAGCCCGTCAACGAGGGATCGTCGGTCGGCGTCGCGATCATAAAAGATCGTGACAATCACGGGTCGCCGATTCATCGTGATGCCCATGGCCCCTGGCAGACCTTCAAGACATTGCTCGCCGAGCCCTTCATCCGGGGGCGCGAATTGACCGTGGCGGTGCTCGGCGATCGCGCGCTGTGCGTCACCGAGCTGGTCCCGACCAGCGGCTTCTATGATTATGAGGCCAAATATACCGACGGCCTGACGACGCATGTCTGTCCGGCGAACATCCCGCAGGACATCGCCGACGAAGCCATGCGCATGGCGCTCGACGCGCACCGCGTGCTGGGATGCCGGGGTACGTCACGCTCCGACTTCCGCTGGGATGACGAACAGGGCATCGAGGGCCTCTATCTGCTTGAGGTCAACACCCAGCCGGGCATGACCCCGCTCAGCCTCGTCCCCGAACAGGCGAAGCAGACGGGCATGACCTATGCCGATCTTGTCCAGGCGATCGTCGACGAGGCGCTGGCAGACAAGAAGGCAAAGGAAGGACAGCAGGGATGAAGGCCGCGCGCGCGCGTTCCGCCGACCGCCGACCGCGCGCCAGCGCGCCGGCCCGTCGCGCGCCCACGCGCCGCAGCGCCTCGACCCTCGACAAGGCCGTCGATCAGCTGCCGATCTCGCGCGACGCGCTCCGCAAGACCGGGAACTGGACGCTCGGCATCGCCGTCACCGGCGGGGTTATAGCCGGCCTGATCGCCATGGGCCTGCCGCAGATGATCGGCCTGATGATCGCCGACGGCATCGGCAGCGCGGGCTTCAAAGTCCGCAATGTCGAGATATTGAATCGCCGTCAGGTCGACAGCGCCGTCGTCTACGACATCGCCATGCGGCAACAGGCACGACCCATGCCTCTGGTCGATCTGGACGGCACGCGCGCCGAACTGATGAAGCTCGGCTGGATTTCGGACGCTCGGGTATCGCGGCGCCTGCCCGACACGCTGGTCGTCGACATCGTCGAGCGCGTGCCGACCGCGATCTGGCAATATCAGCACCGGCTGGCACTGATCGACAAGGACGGGGTCGTGATCGGCCCGGTCGACGACCGCGCCATGCCCGATCTGCCTGTCGTCGTCGGGCCCGGCGCAAACCGCCGTGCCAGCGCGCTCGCGGCGCTGATGGCGAATGCCCCGTCGCTCAGGCCGCTGGTCACGGCGGCGAGCTGGCAGGGCGACCGGCGCTGGGACATCATCTTTCAGTCGGGCGAAAAGCTGCTGCTGCCCGAAGGCGATGCGGAGGCGGCCAAGGCGCTGGTCTTCTTTGCACAGGAAGACCGCCGCGCCGGCCTGCTCGGCAAGGGCCTCGTTTCGATCGACATGCGTGATCCATCGCGGATGGTCGCGCGCGTATCGCGCGAGCCCGGCAGCCGCATCGAGCCGCCGGCGGCACAGCTCAGCCCGAAGTCGACGACATGAGGGCTGGCAATGGCAATTTGGGGAAAGGGAGCAGCGATGGCGCAGCCGCGCAATGACGTTCTGATCACGGCGATCGATATCGGTTCGTCGAAGGTCTCTGCCCTGATCGCGCGACCCAACGAGGCCGGCGAGCTTGAGGTGCTGGGCAGCGGCCAGCGCGAAAGCCGGGGCGTGCGCCGCGGCTATATCGCCGACATGGAAGCGACCGAGTCCGCGATCCGCGAGGCGGTCGAGCAGGCCGAGACGATCGCCCGCACCAATATCGACCATGTCTGGGTCAGCTTTTCGGCCGGCGGTCTCGTCAGCGACGTGGCGCAGGTCGAGGTGGACCTCGGCGGCGTCCAGATCGAGCAGCCGGACATCGACGAACTGCTCCGCCAGGGCCGGCAGTCGCTCAACCCGCAGGGCCGCATGGTCCTCCACGCGCAACCGACGCTCTACACGCTCGACGGCCTGAACGGCGTCAAGAACCCGCTCGGTCTTCACGCCGACAAGCTGGGGGTGGAGATCCACGTCATCGCAGCCGAGCCCTCGCCCGTCCGCAATCTCGCTCTGTGCGTCCGCTCGGCGCATCTGGGCGTCAAGTCGATCGTCGCCTCGCCGATCGCGACCGGTGCATCCTGCCTGTCCAACGAAGACCGCGAGATGGGCATCGCGCTCGTCGAGATGGGTGCGGGGGTCACCAACGTGTCGCTGTTCGCGGGCGGGCTGCTGGTGGGCCTGACCTCGCTGCCGATGGGCTGCGCCGACATCACCGACGACATCGCCTCGGCCTTCAACATCCGCCGCGCGCAGGCCGAACGGCTGAAATGCGTCCATGGTTCGGCGCAGAACAGCCCGCGCGACAACCATGAAATGCTCGAAATCGGTTCGCCCGAGGAAGCCGCCGACGGCATCGACCCACCGCGCATCAGTCGGGCGCAATTGATCCAGGTGATCCGCCTGCGCCTCGACCACTGGATGGACGCGGTCGCCAAGGCACTGTCGGACCTCGGCTATGTCGGCCCGGTCGGCCGGCAGGTCGTCCTGACCGGCGGCGGCGCGGAGCTTCGCGGCATCGCCGACTATGCGCAGGGCGTTTTGGGCCGCAGTGTCCGGATCGGTCGTCCCCGCACTCTTTCGGGCCTGCCCGACGCGCATAGCGGGCCGGCCTTCGCCACGCTGGTCGGTCTCGCCCAGGTCGCCGCCGACAATCCGGCTGAACTTCGTCCCTTCGTGGCCGAACAGACGGTCCACCGGCCGCAGCCGATGGGACTCGTCGGCAAGCTGATGGCAGCGATCAAGAGCGGTTATTGAGACGGAGTACCGCCACCACGGCTCGGTTAACCCCGAAAAATGTGGATAGGACAACTTTTCGCGTGATTCGGCGAATCGCGTCTGGCAAGATTCGGCCCATCCGGTGCTTCGGCGGGCAGGGCCGCAAGGGAGATTATCTATGACGATCGAGTTCATGCGTCCGCAGGTCGACGAGCTGAAACCCCGCATCAGCGTTATCGGGGTCGGCGGCGCGGGCGGGAACGCGGTCGCTAACATGATCCAGGCCGACGTCCAGGGCGTCGACTTCATCGTCACCAACACCGACGCGCAGGCGCTCAACGCCTCCCCGGCCGAGCGTCGCATCCAGCTCGGCCTGAAGATCACGCAGGGCCTCGGCGCCGGAAGCCGTCCCGAAATCGGACGGGCCGCCGCCGAAGAGACGCTCGATCAGGTCGAAAAGGCCCTCGAAGGCTCGCACATGTGCTTCATCGCCGCCGGCATGGGCGGTGGCACCGGGACCGGCGCGGCACCCGTGATCGCCAAGGCAGCGCGCGACCGCGGCATCCTGACCGTCGGCGTCGTCACCAAGCCGTTCAGCTTCGAAGGCAATCGTCGCATGCGCTCGGCCGAGGCCGGCATCGAGGAACTGCAGAAGCACGTCGACACGCTGATCGTCATCCCGAACCAGAACCTCTTCCTGATCGCCAATCCGAACACGACCTTCAAGGAAGCGTTCCAGATGGCCGATCAGGTCCTCCAGCAGGGCGTGCGCGGCATCACCGATCTGATGGTAATGCCCGGCCTCATCAACCTCGACTTCGCCGATGTCCGCTCGGTGATGAGCGAGATGGGCAAGGCTATGATGGGCACCGGCGAAGCGACCGGCGACAATCGCGCGATCGAGGCGGCGGAGAAGGCGATCGCCAACCCGCTGCTCGACGGCGTCAGCCTGAACGGCGCCAAGGGGGTGATCGTGTCGATCACCGGCGGCGACGACATGCGCCTGCTCGAAGTCGACGAGGCCGCCAACCACATCCGCCAGCTGGTCGACCAGGACGCGAACATCATCTGGGGTTCGGCCTTCAACAACGAACTGGAAGGCCGCATCCGCGTGTCGGTCGTCGCGACCGGCATCGAGGTCGACGCCGCGACGATGCCCGAGCCGTCGAAGAGCTTCAGCTTCCCGCCGCGCACCCCGGCGCGCGAAGAAAAGTCGGTCGTCGTGCCGCAGGCCGCCGCGCCTGTCGCGGTAGCGCCCGAACCGACTGCAGCCGCGACGCCGGCCCCGCAAGCCGAGGCTGCACCGCACAGCACGGCGGCTGCTCCCGCAGAAGAAAAGCTCGTTCTCGAGGCTCCCGAAGGTCCGGCCGAGACGCTCGAACTGACGAGCCTGTTCAATGACGAACTGCTACTTCAGCCCGAAGCATCCGTTCCCGCCCCGGCGCCGGAAGCGAGCGAGGAAGAAGCCGGAAACCGCTGGGCCGCCGAACCCGAGCCCGCCCGCCGTCCCTCTTCGACGGGCGCAACGCTGTTCGAGCGCATGTCCAACATCGCACGCGGCGCGGCCAAGGCGCAGGTCGATACGGAAGAACCGGGCAATGGCGCCGTCCCGCGCTTCCTGAACCGTCAGAGCAACCAGTAAGCGGCTGATCGGACGGGTGTTCGCGGCCGACCGCCGCGAACACCGCCCGGTCCGGCGACAATGGCTGGAATCGTCTTGCGGTCCGCCGCATTGCTATGGTTAAGCATGGCGGCATCATGAAGAAGATATATCATCTCTTGGGGGGCTGGTCGCTGCTGGTGGCCGTGGGCGCCGCCGTGCCGCTTTGGGCGCAGTCGCTCGACGATATGTCCGAGGAGACCGTCGTTACCGATCCCGTCGCCAGCGCGCGCGATGCGATGGCCCGGGGCGACCCCGCCGAGGCGCTGGCCCGCTACCTGCGCGTTCTGGCGCGCGATCCGGGCGACTTGGAAGCGCTGACCGGCGCGGGCACCGCCGCCCTCGCCGTCGGCGACGCCGATGCGGCAATCAACTTCTTCGTCCGGGCCGAGAAAATCTCCCCGCGCGATGGTCGGGTCAAGGCGGGCCTCGGTTCGGCCCTTATCCAGAAGGAACAGCCGCGCGCGGCGCTCCGCCTGTTCGACAGCGCGGTCGATCTGGGCATTCCAGCGGTCGACGTCGCACTCGACCGCGGCCTTGCTTATGATCTGCGCGGCGACAACCGCAAGGCACAGGCCGATTATGCGCTGGTCATGCGGACCAAGCAGGACCCCGAGGCAATCCGGCGACTCGCGCTGTCGATGGCGATGAGTGGCGACAAGGCCAATGCGCTGACCATCCTCGATCCGCTTCTGCGCAAGAAGGACATCGCCGCCTGGCGCGCGCGGGCCTTCGTGCTGGCGATGACGGGCGATACGATCGGCGCAGAGGCGGCGGCCAACGCGGTTCTGCCGCGCTTTCAGGCCGATGCGCTCAAGCCCTTCCTGGCACGCCTCGCATCGCTCAAGCCGGCCGAGAAGGCCGCCGCCGTGCATTTCGGCCATTTCCCCGAAGACAAGGTGCCGATGCAGCTTGCCGAGGCTCGGCCTGCTCCTTCCTCAAAGGAGGTACCGGCACCCCAGCCTGCCCCATCGTCCAGCGCCAGCGCCACCCCCGCGCAGCGCCCGCAGTTCGATCGCAGCGGCCGACTGGTCAACCGTAGCGATAGCAGCCAGCGTAGCGCCGCCGCCACGACGGCCACCGCGCCTGAGCCTGCTGTGGGTCTGTCTGCAGTCGAAGAGGCCGAACAGAAGGTCGCCGATCAGCGCAGTCTGGCGCAGGATCGCCGCGCCGCCCAGAAGCGGGCCGCCGCAGAAAAGGCGGAGGCCGAGAAGAAGGCCAAGGCCCGCGAGGAAGCCAAGGCGAAGAAGTCCAATCCTGAACGCTATTGGGTGCAGATCGCCAGCGGCGCCTACAAGCCCGACCTCGACAAGGAATGGGACAAGCAGAAGAAAGCGCATGCCAGGCTACTGTCGGGCCGTTCGCCCTGGACCACGCCCTACAAGGCGACCAACCGGCTGCTGATCGGTCCGTTCGCCAGCAAGGGCGCCGCCCAGGATTATGTGAACGAGGCGCGGACCGGGGGATTGAGCTGCTTCCCCGTGACGACCTCTGCCGGGCAGAAGGTCGAGCGGATCAACTGACCCATCCCGGCGGCCGTGCAACGGTCCTGTCATAAAAGGGTAACGGCAAGGCCGCATTAGCGACTCCATCATCGGAGTCGTCATGCTGCGTTCTATCGTCCTGTTGCCCCTGCTGCTAGCCGCCGCCCCTGCCCTGGCGGTGACGATATCCGTCGACCCGACGGCGCAGCCGCAGGCCGCGGCTGCCGAGCGGCTCTATCCCGAGATGGAGATCGAAGGCGAAGGCTGGCGCGGCCTGCTGCCGATCATGCTGATGAACGCCGATCTTTCCAGCCGTCCGCAATCCGCCGAGACCGTGACGCCCGGCGACAGCGTGCGCTGAGTCCCGCTTCCGACGCGCAGTCGGGAGTCGACTTGTCCGATCCGCTCCGCCATCAGGGCGACGATGCCTGATCTTGCGCCTTATGCCTCCGACCCGAGCCGCAGCCGGGGCCGTTTTCACAGCCATGGCGACGGAGAGACGCGCGGGCCGCGCGACCCCTTTCAGCGCGACCGCGACCGGATCATCCACTCGATCAGCTTTCGACGGCTGCGTCACAAGACGCAGGTCTTCGTCGCTCCCGATGGCGACCATTTTCGCGTCCGCCTGACCCACAGCCTGGAGGTCGCGCAGATCGGGCGGACCATCGCCCGCGCGCTGGGCCTCAACGAAGACCTGACCGAGGCGCTGTGCCTCGGCCATGATATCGGCCACCCGCCCTTCGGCCATGCCGGAGAAGATGCGCTGAAGGCCGCGATGGCCGATGTCGGCGGGTTCGATCACAATGCCCACACCCTGCGCATCTTCACCCGGCTCGACTCGCCCTATCCGTCGCACGAGGGCCTGAATTTGAGCTGGGAAACGCTCGAAGGGCTGGCCAAGCATAATGGCCCGGTGCGCCATCGGACCTGGGCGATGGCCGAGGTCGACGATCAATGGCCGCTCGATCTCGACAGCTGGGCCGGGCCGGAGGCGCAAGTCGCCGCACTCGCGGACGACATCGCTTATGACAATCACGACATCGACGACGGCGTCCGCGCAGGCCTGCTGACGCTCGATCAGGTTCTCGAAGACCCGCTGGTCCGGAGCAACTGGGATCGCGTCCGCCAGCGTTATCCCGACGTACCCGAGGGGCGCCTGCTCGGCGAACTGGTGCGCGAACAGATCGGCTGCATGGTCAATGATCTGCTGGCCGAAAGCCGGCGTCGACTGGACGAGGCCGCCCCCCGCTCGGTCGAGGATGTTCGTGCGGCCGGGCGAGCGCTGATCGGTTTCTCGGACGAGATGGCCGCGCGGGAGAAGGCGCTTACACGCTTCATGTACGCCAATCTCTACCACCACCCGCAACAACTGGAGATCGCCGAGCGCATGGCGACGGTCGTTTCGGGATTGGCCGATGCCTATCGCCGCGATCCGGCGCTACTTCCCGAAAACTGGCGCGCCACCCTGCCCGAAGCCGAACCGGCCCGGACGCGCCATATCGGCGACTTCATTGCCGGCATGACCGACCGCTACGCGCTCACCCGCTATGCCGAGCATGTCGGGCCGGTCTCGCTCGAGGGCTTCTGATGGCACGGACGATCGCGCTGCTTATCGCTCTTGCAGGCGCCCTGCTGTGGGCAGTGCTGGCGGTCCTGCCGCCGGCAGCGCGGGACGTGAACGCACCGGCGACCGCCTTTTCCGCCGCGCGGGCGATGCGAGACATTTCGGCGATCGGCCGGGTGCCGCATCCGACCGGATCGGCAGAAAACCAGCGGGTCTCGGCCTATCTGCTGCTGCGGATGCACGCCATGGGTGCCGCCGTCGACGTCCAGCAGATGCCGCTGGGCGCCGCCTCGCTCCGCCGGCTCGGCAAATGGAGCGGGCGCTCCGAACGGGGCATTGTGGCGCGCAACCTGATCGGCGTCTTTCCGGGGCGCGACCGCAGCCTGCCGCCGCTGCTGCTGATGGCGCATCACGACAGCGTCTGGGGCTCGCCCGGCGCGGCCGACGATGCGATGGGCGTGGCTGCGGCCCTCGAAGTCGCACGCGCAATCGGCGAGCGCGGCCCGCCGGAGCGTGACCTGGTGCTGCTGTTCACCGATGGCGAGGAACTGGGGCTCGATGGCGCCGAATATTTCTTCGCCCGCCACCCTCTTGCCCGGCGTATCGGCGCCATCATCAACATGGAAGCGCGCGGCGCCGGTGGCCGGGCCAACATGTTCGAGACCGGCCCCGGCAATGGCGCGATGATGCGCCTCTATGCCGAGCATGTCAGCCACCCGGCGACCAATTCGCTGTCGGTGCTCGTCTACAACACTATGCCCAACTACACCGACTATACGGTGGCCAAACGCCGGGGCATTCCAGGCTACAACCTCGCCGTTCTCGACCGGGGTGCGGCCTATCACTCGCCGTCCGCCCTGCCCGAGGTGGTCGACCCCGCCTCGCTGCAGGACATGGGGGGGCAGGCTTTGGCCCTCTCATCGGCGTTGCTCTATGCCCGCGACCTCCCCGCCCGGACCGACGATGCGAGCTTCTCCGACCTGATGGGCCGTGCGACGATCGTCTATCCGGCGACGGGTGGGTGGCTGATCCTGCTCGGCGCAGCGCTGCTGATCGGCTTTGCCCTGTGGCGCGAGAAGCCGGAGCGGGCCGCGATCGCGCGCGGTGCGTTGGTCACGCTCGCCATTCTGCTCCATGCCGCACTGCTGCTGCTCGCGTTCAACGCGCTCTCCGGCAGCGGCGGTGCCAATTATTACGACCGCCTCGCCGCACTCCCCCGGCTCGAAGCGATGGCGGCCGCAGCCCTGGCCGCACTGCTCTGCCTGCTGCCGACCATCCGCCGGACCGATCCACACACTGTCGCCCTCGCGCCGGCCATGATCCTGATGTGGGTCGGGCTGCTGACAGGCGGGCCGATCGCCATCGTCCCGGTCGCGCTGCTGGCGATGGCCTCGGCCTGGTTCCTGCCGGCAGGTCGAAGTGTACGCGCCGAAGGGGCGATCCTTCTCCTGATGCTGGCAGGCATTCTCGTCCAGGCCACGCTGCCGACCGCCGCGCCCCTGCTCCATTGGCCGCTGCTCCTCGCAGCCGTTGCGCTGGCGGCCCGGGCATGGCTGGGTGAGCGGGCGGCGCTTCCTGCCATCGCGCTCTGCGCGGCGATCGCGGTCGGGCATCTGCTGGCACAGGCGCATTTCCTGTTTCTCGGCATCGGCGCAGAGCTTTCCGTCGTACTGGTCGCCCCGCTGTTCGCCGCGCTGCCGTTTCTGCTGATGCTGTCGCCCGCCCGAACGTCCCGGATAGGTGCCGGCCTGCTGCTG
>JAIYAJ010000109.1 GCA_027489105.1 Zymomonas sp.
CGAGAACATCAAGTTCCGCTGGCTCCGCAGGCGCTCGCGATCTTGCGCGAACTACATGCTCTGACCGGCGCAGGCCGACTGGCTTTCCCGTCGATCCGCAGCACGCTGCGTCCGATTTCAGAAAACACGCTCAACGCCTGCTATCGTCGCCTCGGCTACACGGGTGAGGAAGTCACCTCGCATGGCTTCAGGGCGACGGCTTCAACCCTGCTAAACGAAAGCGGGCGCTTCTCAGCCGACGCCATCGAACGGGCGCTGGCGCATCAAGACCCGGACCCGGTGCGGCGGGCTTATCATCGCAGCGCCTACTGGAAAGAGCGCGTTGAAATGGCGACGTGGTGGGCCGACTATCTGGACCGTCTGAAGGCCGGTGGCGACATCGTCGATATCGCGGAGCATCGTCGTTCGCGTTGATGGTGACAACGTCTCCGCTTTCGTTCCGCAGCCTTCCATTTTGAGTGGCCGTCGCGCAAGCTTGCCTAAGCCAATGCCGAGGCGGGGCCGCGATGATCTACTCCACACCTTGGAAAGACGATCCGCTGGAGTATCTTGTCCGGGTGCGTTTTCCGCTGGAACTGCACCACAAGACAACGTTTCCAAGTTCCGGCAGACGGCCAGCTGTTGTTCCTGATCACACCTACTTGCAGCAGGCAGCAGATTACCGAGCAGAGTTGACGAAGCTTCCCCATACCGAGCTTCTGGAGCGGGCCGAGGCAGCGGCGAAGGCCGAAGCCGAGAAGTCCATCGCCAAATCAAAGGCGGATGAAGCGCAGCGCTTTTTCAATTTGCCGAGCGCCAACGTCGAAGTTGCCCATTGGGCGCGCATGTCGCTTTGGACGCTTGATCAAGCGGCGGCCCTGTCGCTTGGGAAAGACCCGCGACGGGTGAACTGGGACAACACTCGAAGCTTGGTCCAGATGTCTGCTTTTGCCGCAGCCTATCAGGCTCGCCGCGAGATCATCTTGAGCGCAAGACAAGCCAGCCAGCTCTGGGAGCCGGTCATCCCGGGCGTCTTTATCGCTTGGGCAGAAAGAATGGGCATCGAGTTGCCAAGCCAACTTGTGGATGCCGCGAAGGCATTGGGGGTCCAGGTCGCCGACTGGAAGACCGCATACGAGCAGCAGAAGCAAATTGCCCAAACCGCTGAAGCAGAGGCGATAGCGGAGAAGAAGGCCGCCATTCAGGCTAGCGCTGACCATATGGCGTATATCGAGAAGCTAGCCGCTGACTATGGCGGCATAATCGACGCTTACCGGTCCAAGGTCGCAAGCCTCCAACACTCTCTGAAACAGTTGACCGATGCTCCGCAGCAATCGCCTGAACCGCCGAAACCTCCTGCGGAGAAATCGATGGGAGCCAAGGAGCGCGAAAGCCTGCTGAAGCTGGTAATCGGTATGGCGATCAAGGGTTATGCATATGATCCCAAGGCATCCCGAAGCGATGCTGTGCGGGACATAACGAGCGACCTTGAACAGTTAGGCGTCCGGCTCGACGCCGATACGGTCCGGAAGTATCTCCACGAGGCGCGCGCCCTGCTGCCGCCTTCAGATCCGCTCTAAGCCGGCGAAACCGAATTCGGTTTGGCCTTAACCGAGTTCGGCCAAAACCCCTCGCGGACAACCTAGCTCTCTGCCGGTCGAAACGGAACGGAGCAGGCACATGCCGCAGCATCATGGACTCTCAACGCAGCCCTTCCCTGCCGAAGGCTTCGTGCGCATTCACGACATTATCGCTCCAGCCGGCCCAATTCCTGTCGGACGTTCGACGTGGTGGGCTGGCGTCAAGGACGGGCGCTTTCCCAAGCCGGTGAAGCTTGGCCCGCGCATTACGGTTTGGCGCGCTGAAGACATTCGCGCGCTGATCGCCAACGGAACCGCTACTGATGCCTAAGCGGGCCACGTGGCGAGCACTGAAAAAGCACCGCAGCTACACCATCGAAGAGGCAGCGAGAAAGACAGGCGTCGCGAAGGGCACCGTCAGCCGATGGCTGAAGAGCGGGCAGCTTTCCGCGATCATGGATCGAAGGCCCTACCTCATTCAGGGCCAGGACCTGATCGACTTCCTGAAGCAGGGTCAGGCTCCGAAGCGGAAGTGCGGCCTGCATGAATGCTACTGCTTCAGCTGCCGGGAGGTGCGGGAACCGGCCGGAGGCATGGCCGATCTGGTGCCGTTCTCCGCGAGTGTCGGCGACCTGCAAGCCCTCTGCGCCCACTGCGGCGGGATGATGCACAAGCGCGTCTCGCTGCGCCATCAGGCGGCGCTGAAGGAGGTTCTGGACCTCACCGTCAGACAGGCTTCGCCACGCATAGTGAAGTGACGCAACCCCAGTCTGAATGCCGACTTCAAGGAGATCACCGAACCATGCGGAAGCTGAACCCGGAAAACGAGCGCATCAAGCGGGATTATCTCGCCTACCTCACCGAAGCGAAGCGCCAGTCCGAGAGGACGGTTGATCAAGTCGCGGCAGCCATCGCGGCCTTTGAAGCCTCGACCGGCCGGAAGGATTTCAAGCGTTTCCACATCGAGCAGGCCAAGGCGTTCAAGCGTCATCTCGCCAGCCAGTTGAACGAGCTAACCGGAAAGCCGCTTGCCATCGCCACAATCCATTCAAGGCTGATGGCGCTGAAGGCGTTCTTCCAATGGCTTGCGGGAAGACCTGGCTTCCGTCGGATCGGATATGCCGACGCCGACTACTTCAACCCTTCTGCCAATGACGGGCGCATCGCCAGCGCCACGCGCGAGAAACCCGCGCCTAGCCTTGAGCAGGTCCGGCACGTGCTGGCGACGATGCCGCACGGGACAGATATCGAGAAGCGCAACCGCGCGCTGATCGCCTTCGCGCTGCTGACCGGAGCGCGTGACGACGCCATCGCTTCAATGTCGCTGCGCCATGTCGATCTAGCCGGACGTGTCGTGGTGCAAGACGCGCGGACGGTTCGCACCAAACGGCGCAAGACGTTCAACACATACTTCTTCCCGGTGGGCGATGACGTTGAAGCTATAGTCGCCGACTGGATCGGTCATCTGCGGACCGTTCTTCTGTTTGGTCCAGATGAGCCGCTGTTTCCCAAGACCCTTGTCGGCAGCCTCGACGGCATCGGCTTCAAGCCCATTGGGCTGGAACGGGCGCACTGGACGAACGCGCAGGCCATCCGTTCGATCTTCAGGGAGGCATTCACGGCAGCAGGCCTGCCCTACTTCAACCCGCATTCTTTCCGGACGACGCTTGTCCGGCTGGGCGAGGCCAAGTGCCACAAGGTGGAGGACTTCAAGGCCTGGAGCCAGAACCTTGGGCATGAAGGCGTGCTGACGACCTTCACGAGCTATGGGCAGGTGGCCAGCCATCGGCAGGCGGAAATCTTCGCCGGGATGCGTGGGAAGGAGGATGACGTTGACGCTGTCGGCGACATCGACCCATCCACCATCAACAAGGTTCTCGCGCATCTGGCGCGGCAGAACGCAAGGTGGTGACGCCATCCTTGCCAATGTTGCTCCCTGCCGCCAAACCTGACCGGGCTGGATTCGTGAAGGGGCTGACCGCGCATGACGATGCTGGAATGGACTGTGAGAAAGGCGGTAGGCAGCCATCATCGCCACATGCGTCACCGGGTGATCAACTGCGACAAGGCTAGGAGTGGCGGCATTACCGCGACGTTGGCAACCCTCTGACATAGCTAGTCGCAAAGTCTGGAATGGGCTGCTGGCGGAATAGTCTTCAAGAGAGGTTTGCGTGTCCCGACTCACCGATTTGATCGCGCAGGCGAAGGCCAAAGACCCCATACTTGGGCAGGAGCTTGAGCAGGAATTCAAGGTTCTCTCCTCTCGACGCTCGTTTGGCCTGAACTTCGAGCGGCACAAACCGGAAAGCGTCGAGCTTCCCGGCAGGCCCATCCGCAAGGGAGACAAGGTTCGCATCCTACCTCCGCGCGGCACGACCGCCAAAGGCGATCAGCGGCTTTGGAAAGTGCTGAAGCTGGAAGGGGCTGGCGACAAGAAAACCGCTCAACTTGAATTGCTGGATACGCCTGAACCCGAGCAGCAGAAGGTGGCGATTATTGACCTGATCGTCGTGGCCGAATTCAAGGACTATATCTACCCCGGCCTTGTAAGCACCGGAAAGGTAGAGCGCGGAGGTGACAAGCCTTTCCATACAGTCATCAACGGGGAGAACTTCCATGCACTTGAAGCCCTGACTTTCACGCATCGGGGCAAGATCGACGTTATCTACATCGACCCACCCTACAATACCGGTGCTAAAGATTGGAAATACAATAACAACTACGTTGAGGGCGACGACTTGTATCGCCATTCCAAGTGGCTCGCTTTCATTGAGCGCCGCCTTACAATCGCACGCGAGCTGCTGAACCCTGAGAATTCAATTTTGATCGTTACAATTGACGAAAAAGAATATTTGCGTCTCGGGTTGCTCCTTGAACAAACGTTTAGTGAAGCGCGGATGCAAATGGTCACTACCGTGATTTCGCCACGTGGAGTTGCTAGGGATGGCTCAGTCTCAAGAGTTGAAGAGTTTGTGTTCATTCTCCAATTCGGTAAAAATCGACTAGTATCACTTGGCCATGACCTATTGGGTGCCGTGACCACAGAAAAGGAACGGCAGCTTTGGTTTCAATTTCGCAGGAATGGTTCAGGAAGTTTACGATCAGAATCGCCTAATCTATTTTATCCCTTGTATGTCGAACCGGATACGAACAAAATTATTGAAGTCGGCAATTCTTTGCCGATTGGAAAAGACCGCAATGAAGTTGTTCCACCAGAGGGTTGTGTTGCCGTATGGCCACTCCGTGAAAATGGAACAGAAGCAAGATGGCGAACTGGTCGTGAAATTGCGCTCCGAAACGTAGAGCGTGGCTATTTGCGAGTTGGAGGAAAAAACGCCAAGACCGGCGTTTGGTCTGTATTGGCGATCAATGAAGGTGGTGTCCAAGCAATTGAACGTGGTGAAATTGAAATAATTGGGCGCGATAAGAATGGAGTTGTACTCACAGGGGAGGCCAAACAGTCGGCTTTCCTGCCAAAGTCCGTCTGGAACTACCCTTCGCACGATGCGGGATGGCACGGCAGCCGATTGCTATCTTGGATGCTACCGGGACGAAGATTTCCTTATCCTAAGTCGCTGTACGCGGTTGAAGACGCAATTGCGCTTTCAGCGCTCGACAAACCCGAAGCAATCGTACTCGACTTCTTTTCTGGGTCAGGCACAACAGCCCATGCCGTCATGCGCCTCAATAGACAAGATGGTGGCCGCCGTCATTGCATTTCCATCACCAACAATGAAGTCGCAGCGGAAGAGCAGACTTCCTTGCGGAAGGAGGGCTTGCGTCCCGGCGATGCTGACTGGGAGAAATGGGGCATCTGCGACTACATCACCAAACCCCGCATTCAAGCCGCAATCACAGGCAAGACGCCTGAGGGTAAAGACATAACAGGCGACTATAAGTTCACCGACGAATTCCCTATTGCCGAGGGATTCGAAGAGAACGCCGAGTTCTTCACGCTGACCTACGAAACGCCTGTTGCCGTCAGCCACAACCGCGCCTTCGAGAGGATCGCCCCGCTCTTGTGGTTGCGAGCAGGCAGCGAGGGGAAGCGCATTGAGAAGCTGCCCGCGCAGGGCTGGGAAGTGGCGGACACATACGCCTTATTGACCGAGCTTGATGCTGCTGCCGCTTTTGCCAAGGCCATCAAGAAGAAGGGGAGCATTCGCGTGGCCTTCATTGTCACGGATGACGAACGGCGCTTCCAGACCATTGTCCGCAGCCTGCCCGACACGGTTGAGCCGGTTCGGCTTTACGAATCCTACCTCACCAACTTCCGGTTTTCGATGGGGCGTTGAGACATGAAATTCACCCTCAAAGACTATCAGGAAGAAGCCGTCAAAGACGTTCTCGACAGATTGAAGAAGGCCCGCAAGCGCTGGCGCGAGGATGGCGACAAGCACGCGTTCTCACTTACCGCCACGACAGGCGCGGGCAAGACCGTTATGGCCGCAGCCGTTTTCGAAGCGCTGTTTTTTGGCAATGACGAATTCAACATCGAGGCCGATCCCGGCGCAGTGGTGATTTGGTTCAGCGATGATCCATCCTTGAATGAGCAATCCAAATGGCGGTTGAACCAGTCATCCGACAAGTTGACCGTTTCGGACCTTGTGACGATTGAAAACACCTTCAATCGGGACAGCCTTGAACCGGGGAAGGTTTATTTCCTCAACACACAGAAGCTGGGCAAGAACAGCTTGCTTGTGCGCGGCCACGATGCAGGCGAAGGCAGGGATGAACGACTTCCCATGCCGGACGCGCGCGCCTTCACGATCTGGGACATCATCCAGAACACAATCGAACACCCGGATTTGACGCTCTACCTTGTGCTCGATGAAGCTCATCGTGGGATGGGTGAGACGAAGGCGAAGAACGGCGAAGGCAAGCCGACCATCGTCAAGCAGCTAATCAATGGCACAGGATCGGTTCCCGGCATTCCGATTGTCTGGGGCATATCCGCCACCGTCGAACGCTTCAACAAGGCGATGGAGGGAGCGAAAGGCCGGGACACGCTTTCCAACGTCGTTGTCGATACGAAGAAGGTGCAGGATTCTGGCCTTATCAAGGATGTCATCATTCTTGACGTGCCAGACGAAGACAAAGGCGATTTCTCGACCGTCCTGTTGCGCCGTGGCACCAACAAGCTGAAGGCGATATCTGAGGCATGGGATACCTACGCCAAGCAGCAGGGCGAAGCGGCAACCGTGGTTCCGTTGATGGTGCTGCAAGTGCCGAACTCGCCAGATCACAACGACATCGGAAAAGCACTCGAAACAATCTTTGCAACATGGTCGGACTTGCATCCGGGTTGCGTTGCAAACGTGTTTGGCGAGCACAGAACCGAGTCATTCGGCAGCTATACCGTTCCCTACATTGAGCCGCAGCGCGTTCAGGAAACGAAAGACATCCGCATCCTGATTGCGAAGGACGCCATCAGCACAGGTTGGGACTGCCCTCGCGCCGAAGTGATGGTTTCTTTCCGGGCGGCAACGGACAAAACCCACATCACGCAGCTTCTGGGCCGCATGGTGCGAACACCACTTGCCCGCCGCATCCCCGGCAATGATCGGTTGAATTCCGTCGATTGCCTCCTGCCCCGGTTCAACAAGAAGACAGCGGAAGAAGTCGTCGACTACCTGACCAAGGGTGGAGAATTCGGGGAAGAAGCTGCTACGGGCCGCGTTCTCATCAACCCGGTGGAATTGAAGCCAAATCCGACCATTCCAGAAGACGTTTGGGCCAAGCTGGTTTCCCTACCTTCCCAGACATTGCCGAAGCGGCAATCCCGCCCTGTGAAGAGGCTGACCATTCTGGCCCACGAACTGGCAGCAGACGACCTGCTTCCCGGCGCTGGCAGGAAGGCCCATGCTGCCTTGCACAAGGTTCTGGACGACGCCCAAGCCAAATACGCGCAGGAAATCACGAAGGCTCGCCAGTCGGTTATTGAGGTGGAAGGCCAGTCGGTCAAGACCGACATGCAATCTGGCAAGAAGACCTTCGAGGATTTTCTGGAAGCAGCCGACTACGCTGTCATCGAAGATGCCTACAAGCGGGCTGGCCGCATCATCAGCCCTGATGTTGCGAGGACATACGCCGAGCACCTCGCAGCTCAAGCCGATGATAGTGACGATGAGGACGAGGCCCTGATCGATGCCCACACCACAATCGCCGCGCTTGGTTTGGTTTCGGCCATTGGGCCAGTGCTAGACGGAGAAGCCGAGAAGCTGGCCAACGAATGGCTGACGAAGCACAAGGACGCCATCAAGACGCTGACAGACGAACGGCAGGAGTCCTATCGGCAGATCAGGGAAATGAGTGCTCACCCGCTGGACGTTGAACTTGCACGTCCCAATGCGTGGATGCAGCCAACAACCGTACGGGAGCCAAATGGCGCAGAGCGCGATTTGCCCCGATTTGAGAAACACCTTCTGTGCGACAGCGACGGCGCTTTCCCGATGGATTTCGGGTCATCGTGGGAAGAGAAGGTCTTGCTTGCTGAATTGCAGCGGGAAGGCAATGTTGCGTGGTATCGCAACCCGGACCGCGCGGCCCAGGAGTCGCTTGGCGTGACTTACGAAAACGGAGACGAAATGAAGATCGTTCGCCCCGACTTCATTTTCTTCTCACGGCTCGCTGACGGTAGCATCGTGGCAGACATCGTTGATCCGCACGGCATCCAATTCGCCGACGCACTGCCCAAGCTTAAGGGCCTCGCAAAATATGCCGAGGCCAATCCCGGTACTTATCGTAGGATCGAGGCGGTAGCGAAGATTGACGAGCAATACCGCGCACTAAACCTCCTAAAAAAGGACGTGAGGGCTGCGGTTCATGCCGCGACATCAGCGAAGGCGCTTTATCTAGGACAGGCGGCAGCGAGCTACGATCCGCATTGAGCAGCCGACAGCAATCCAAATAGCGGGTATCTCTGCGGGCATTTGCCCAACGACAATTTTTTTATCTGTTTTATTACAATTACTTAGATCCCATTTGTGCCTCCCTCTTGCGCACCATATCTCCCCAAACGTTCAGCTTCGTCCGCAAGCCTTCGAAGGCATTCCTATGGCGGGCCGGAGGTGCTGTCCTACGAGGACGTCACGGTCGGCGATCCCGGCCCCGGGCTGGTCCGAATCCGCCATACGGCCATCGGCCTGAACTTCGCCGACCTGCACAACCGCACGGGGCGCTATCCGCTGCCCTCGCTGCCGCATGTGCTCGGTGGGGAGGCGGCGGGGATCGTCGAGGCGGTCGGGCCGGGGGTCAGCCTGTTCCGGCCCGGCGATCGCGTGGCCTATGCGGCCGGCGGGCCGGACTTTCCGCCGGGGGCCTATGCCGAAGCGCGGCTTTTCCCCGCCGATCGGCTGATCAACCTGCCCGAGGAGATTGACGACATCACCGCCGCGGCGCTGTTCACCAAGGGGCTGACGGCGCAGTATCTCATCAGGGATGTCTACCCGGTCAAGGCCGGCGACACGATCCTGGTGCACGCGGCCGCCGGCGGCGTGGGGCTGCTTCTCGTGCAATGGGCCCGGCATCTTGGCGCACGCACGATCGGCGTCGTCAGTTCACGGGCCAAGGCGGAGATCGCGACGGCGCATGGCTGCCATCATGCGC
>JAIYAJ010000289.1 GCA_027489105.1 Zymomonas sp.
CGAGCGGCGCATCGAGGCGGCGCATCATCGTCGACAGGAAGCGGCCATCGCGCGCTCCCCAGCTGGCGCGGCCATAGCCGCTGGCAAGCCCGACCATGTCGATCGAACGCCGCGCCGAATCGGGCAGCTCGGCCTGTCGCGACACGGGCTGCGGCGGAGCCACCGTCGCAAAGATCGCGGGATCGAGCACCAGCGAAGGGGTCGGCGTAGCCGGCGACGCCGGGTTCTGCGCCGACGCGTTCGCAGCGGTCTGGGACGGCGCAGGCGTGGGCGTGGGCTGCGGTCGGGCAGCCGGCGGCGCCTGACCGAAGCCCGGAGGCAGCAGCGATTCCTGGGCAATCGCAGCCGCAGCGGCGAGAGCCGTCAGGCCGGTGCCGACCGCGAGCAGCAGGCGTGCGCGCGGCCGGCCCGAAAGCTTATTGCGCGGCGGCTTCATTCAGCATCGCCTTTTCGACGGCCACCGGCGCCTGTTCGGTATCGACGAAGCTCAGTCCCACGAGGGCGAGAACGATGACCAGGACGATCGAAAGGAGAATGAAACTGAACCGCGACATGGAATTCCCTTGGGTGGACGGGCAGGTTGCAATCGACGGGCTTTTGCCCGAGGGGGCGCCCATGTGTATAGCCCTCGACGACATGTCGCAAAGCCTGCCTCCCACGACCCCGCGTTTCGACCGCCCGTTGGTCCTGATCGGTCTCATGGGCGTGGGCAAGTCGACGATCGGAAAGAGGCTGGCAGGCCGGCTGCATCTGCCCTTCGTCGATGCCGACCACGAGATCGAGCGCGCAGCGGGCCTCACCATCAGCGAAATTTTCGCGCGTTTTGGTGAGAAGGAATTTCGGGACGGTGAACGCCGGGTCATCGGCCGGCTGATCGACGGCAAGCCCAAGATCATCGCGACCGGCGGAGGGGCCTTCATGCAGGAAGAGACCCGCAACCTGATTCTCGAAAAGGCGCTGGCGATCTGGCTCGACGCCGATATCGAGGTGCTCGCCGACCGCGTTTCCCGGCGCGAAGGCACCCGCCCGCTGCTGAAGAACCGCGACCCGCGCGAGGCGCTGACCGAACTCGCTGCCATCCGCAACCCGATCTATGCGCTTGCCCCGATCCACGTGCGCAGCCAGCCGCTGCCGCATGACGCCACGGTCGACGCCATAATGAAAGCCCTGTCCGCATGACGATCCGCGTCGCGCTCGGTGAGCGCAGCTACGACATCAGCATCGAGAATGGCGCGCTCGACCGCGCCGGCGAATTGCTCGCGCCTTATGCGGCGCGCGGCCGATTCATCGTTGTCACCGACCGCAATATCGTTCCGAATCAGCTCTATAGACTGGAAACTTCACTGACGGCCGCAGGTATTGCCTGCGCCGTGGAGGTGCTGCCTTCCGGCGAGTCCACCAAGAGCTGGGCAATGCTGGAGAAGCTGACCGACGCGATGCTCGCTTATGGCGTCGAGCGGAACGACACGATCATCGCACTCGGCGGGGGCGTGATCGGCGATCTGGTCGGCTTCGCGGCCTCGATCGTGAAGCGCGGCTGCCGCTTCGTCCAGGTGCCCACCACCCTGCTGTCGCAGGTCGATTCCTCGGTGGGTGGCAAGACCGCGATCAACAGCCGCGCGGGCAAGAATCTGATCGGCGCCTTCTACCAGCCGGCGCATGTTCTGATCGATCCGACCACGCTCGACACCCTTCCCGTCCGAGAAGTGCGCGCCGGCTATGCCGAGGTCGTCAAATATGGGCTGATCGACGACCCGACCTTCTTCGCCTGGTGCGAAGCCAATGTCCGCCATTTGCTCGGCGGCGCGTCCGAAGCGCGGCTCGAGGCGATCGGCAAGAGCGTGGCGGCAAAGGCTCGCATCGTCGGCGAGGACGAACGCGAGACGAGCGGGCGGCGCGCGCTGCTCAACCTCGGTCACACTTTCGGTCATGCGCTGGAAGCCGAAACGGGCTTCTCGGATCGCCTGCTCCACGGCGAAGCGGTGGCGGCCGGGATGGCCCTCGCCTTCCGATTCTCCGCATCGCAGGGCCTGTGCAGCGCCGAGGATGCCCGGCGGGTCACCGAACACCTCGCCGCCGCCGGCCTGCCGACGACGCTCGATGCCGCTGGCGTCGATGCGCAGGGCGACGCGCTGGTCGCACACATGTTGCACGACAAGAAGATGGAGGGCGGCCGCCTGCCCTTCCTCCTCGCACGCGGGATCGGCCAGACCTTTCTCGACAAGCAGGTCGATCTGGCGACGGTCGCCCGCTTCCTCGACACCGACCGCGGCTGAGCGGGTCACCTCCGTTTCCGATCCTTCGTCGGTTGGCCATGAAGGCGGGCTAGGATAGGCTCCTCGGATTGAGGAGATTCTGTGCTTAGCTTTCTTGCCGCAGGGGAAAATCTGGTTTTCGTGATCGCGCTCGCGGTCATGCTCCTCGTCGGTATCGTCGAAGTTGCGGGCCTTGGCGCAAGCGCATTGGGCTCGGATCTCGACATCGATGCGGACAGCGATTGGCTAGGCTGGCTCGGCTTCGGGCGACTGCCGCTCCTCATGCTGATCGTCCTGTTTCTCGGCTGTTTCGCTGTTACCGGATTGATCGGTCAGCAGATCGCGCGGGACCTGTCGGGATCGCTGTTGCCCGGCTGGGCGGCGGTGCCTGGCGCCGGTCTGCTCGCCCTGCCCCTCACCGGGCTGTTAGCGCGCGGCATCGCCCGAGTCATGCCGCGCGACGAGACCACCGCCATCGCCCAGGACCAGCTGGTCGGTCTGCACGGCCATATCGTGGTCGGCACGGCCAGCCGGGGCCATCCCGCGCGGACCCGGGTCCGCGATTTTCACGGGCAGGACCATTATGTGATGGCCGAACCCGACATGCCCGACACGCGCTTCGCGGAAGGCGACGAGATCCTGCTCGTGCGCCGCGAGGGCCAGATCTTCCGCGCGATCAGCAGCGGCGCTCCCCCCTTCTCACAGTGGATCGAACGATGAGCAATTTGCCGATATCCGCCTCCGACAGCCTCATCGAAGGCGGGCGGAGCATCTACCTGATCGCACCGGCGGTCGTCGTCCTGACGCTCCTCGTGCTAGGCTTCATTCTGGCGCGTCTTTATCGTCGTGCATCGAAAGAGATCGCCTTCGTCCGCACGGGCTTCGGCGGAGAGAAGGTGGTGATGAACGGCGGCGCCATCGTGCTGCCCGTCTTCCATGAGACGATGCCGGTGAACATGAACACCGTGCGCTTGGCGGTCGAACGCAAGAATGCCGACGCGCTGATCACGCTCGACCGGCTGCGCATCGACGTGAAGGCCGAATTCTACGTCCGAGTCCGCCCCGATCGCGAGGCCATCGCCATGGCCGCGCAGACATTGGGCATGCGCACGATGCGTTCGGAGGACCTCAAGGAACTGGTCGAAGGCAAGTTCGTCGATGCGCTGCGATCGGTCGCGGCGGGCATGACGATGAATCAGCTGCACGAGCAACGCTCCGACTTCGTCCAGAAGGTGCAGCAGGTTTCGTCTGCGGACTTGGCGATGAACGGTCTTGAGCTCGAATCGGTCTCGCTAACCGGGCTCGATCAGACATCGATCGAGCATTTCAACGCCAACAACGCGTTCGACGCCGAGGGCCTGACCAAGCTCACCGAGCAGATCGAGCTGCGCAAGAAGGCCCGCAACGACATCGAACAGGACACCCGCGTCCAGATCGAAGCCAAGAATCTCGAGGCGCAGCGCCAGTCCTTTCTGATCTCCCGCGACAATGAGTTCGCCCGGCTCGAGCAGGAGCGCGAGATCGAGATGCGCCGCGCCGAGCAGATGTCGGAGATCGCACGCCAGCAGTCGGAGCGGCAGCGCGAGGCTGAGCAGGCACGGATCGAGGCCAAGCAACTGACCGACGCTGCCCAGATCGAGGCCGATCGCGCCGTGCAGGAGGCGAAGATCGCCCAGACCCAGGCGCTCGAAATCGCCCGGCAAGAGCAGCAGATCGCGGTCCAGAACAAGAGCCGCGAGGAAAGCCAGGCCAAGGCGGAGGCGGACAAGGCGCGCGCCGCCGCCGTTGCCGCCGAGGAACAGGTCACGACTGCGCGCGAAACCGAGATCGCCGAGCGCGCCAAACGGATCGAGCTGATCCAGGCGGCGAAGGAAGCCGAGCGCCAGGCGCTGGGCATCAAGGTCGAGGCCGAGGCCGAGAAGCAGGCTGCCGCCGACCGCGCCGCTGCGGTGCGTGCTGCGGCGGAGGGCGAGGCCGAAGCCGAGAAGCTGCGCGCCGAGGCCTCGCGCGTCCGCTTCGAGGTCGAGGCCGCCGGCAAGCGTGCCGTCAACGAAGCCGCCAACCTGTTATCTTCGGAGAATATCTCGCTGCAGGCGAAGCTCGAACTGCTGCGCGTCCTGCCCGACATCATCCGCGAGGCCGCCAAGCCGATGGAGGCGATCGATTCGATCAAGATCGTGCAGGTCGACGGGCTGACCGGCGGCGGCGCTTCGGCAGGCGAAGGCTCAGGCGGCGGGGGCGAGGGCAATCTCGCCCAGTCGGCGGTCGCCGCAGCGCTCCGCTATCGCGCGCAGGCGCCGGTGGTGGACGGGCTGATGAAGGAACTCGGCCTCGACGGGTCGAGCCTCGATTCGCTGGTTTCAGGTGCAACGTCGCCCATCCGCGAGGAGGAAGACGCCAAGCCGAAAAAGGACTGAGTGATCAGGGGCGGCCGGCGTTTCGGTCGCCCTGCATCACTTGCCCCGGAGATAGCCGACGGCCAGCCATATCCAGCCGAGGATCAGCGCTAGTCCGCCCAGAGGCGTAACCGCACCCAGCCAGCGTGGCGCGCCGAAAGCCATGGCGTAGAGCGTGCCGGCGAAGATCGTCATGCCGAACAGGAAGAAGGCGGCCGTGCCCCGGCTCCGCGCGAGGATCGTCAGGCCCGCGACGGCGTGGACGATCTGGTAGAGCGAGCCCGTCGACAGCCATTCCGCCGCCTTGCCGCTCGCCCCATGGGTGCCATAGGCGCCGGCGATCACCGCCACCGCGCCCGACAGCGCCAGCAGCGCGGCGAGGGCATCGCCCGAATTCTTAGCGCGTGCCATGATTCTGCTCCGTCTGCGCTTCGGTCGAAAGGTCGAGGCTGCGCTCATGGCTGAACATCATCTCGCGGTTGACCGTCACATCGCCCGACGCGATCTGCGCTTCGAGTCGCAGGCCGTCGCGGCGGCGATATTCGGTCTCGATCATCTCGATAGTCTCCGCCGTGAAGCCGAGCCGGTCGAGCGTCTCGCGGCCGAGCAGCACGGCCGATTCGAACAGCTCACGGACGGCCCCTGCTAGGTCGAGCTTGCTCAGCGACATCATATGGAGCCGATCATAGGCGCGTACGAGGATCGCCGCCTTGGGAAAGGCTTCGAGAATGGGCTGCAGTTGCGCCTTGTCGAGGCCGTTGCCATCGACGCAGAAAATGATCGCCTGCGCATCCGCCCCGCCCGCATTGCGAAGCAGGTCGGTACGGGTGCCATCGCCATAGAAGACCTTGACGTCGAACTTCTGGGCGACGTCGATCTGTTCGACCCGCCGGTCGATCAGGGTGATGCGGACCCCGGCGGCGAGCAGCATCTGCGCCACCGTCTGCCCGAAGCGGCCATAGCCGACGATGATGACCGCCGGGCTGATCGAGCCATCGGGGCCGGGACGATCCTCGCGCGTCGGCGGGGGCGTCAGGAAACGGCGCGAGAACATCATCAGGAAGGGCGTGGTCGCCATCGAAAGGGTGACGATGGCGCCGAAGAGGCTGGCCGCTTCCGGCGCGATCAGCAACGCGCCCGCCGCCTGCGCGAACAGCACGAAGGCGAATTCGCCGCCTTGGCTGAGCAACAGGCCGAAGCTGAGCGCCGCACGCGCCGGCACGCCGAACAGGCGCGCGACACCGAACATCACGATGCTCTTGGTGCCGACGACCGCGGCGGCCATGGCGATCACGAACAGCGGCCGTTCCATGACCACCTGCAGGGCGAGCAACATGCCCACCGCCAGGAAGAAGAGACCCAGCAGGATTGTGCGAAACGGTTCGAC
>JAIYAJ010000491.1 GCA_027489105.1 Zymomonas sp.
CGGTGTTGCAGCCGCAATAGCTGCAGATCTCGTGGCAATAGGGAATGTGGACGTAGAGCGACAGCGGCGCGCGCGCCGGGATCGCGTCGAGCGCCTCGGCGAGTTCGGTGGCGCCCACATCCGGCCTGAACTCGGCGGCGGTGGGGTAGCTCGTATAGCGCGGGACCGCGCGTTCGAGCAGGGCAGGATGATAGGTCCACATGATCGGACTGGTCGCATGCCGGGGCGCTGAAGCCCTTGATCCGTATCAAGAGCGGGATTGCGCGAGGTCAAGGGACCGGCGGGGCGGGGCGCGCATCAGGGCTCGGTCAACGCACAGGGATTTACGAGACATGATCCGCAAATTGATGATCGGAACCGCAGTTGTCGCCGCCATGCTGGCGGGGCCTGCGCGCGCCGAGCAGGGAGACCTCCTCATTCGCCTGCGCGGCATCGTCGTCGCGCCGAACGAGAAATCGGGCTCCGTCCTTCCCGCCTTCCCCGGCGAGAAGGTCAAGGTGAACAACAGCTTCATGCCCGAGGTCGACTTCACCTACATGATCACGAAGACTGTCGGCACCGAGCTGATCCTCGCCACCACCAAACATGATGCGAGCGGGCGCACCGGCACGACCGGGTCGATCGGCAAGCTGGCCTCGACCTGGGTGCTGCCGCCGACGCTGACGCTGCAATATCATTTCATGCCCGAGGGGCAGATCCGGCCCTATGTCGGCGCTGGCGTGAACTACACGATCTTCTATTCGGAAAAGGCGTCGAAAGGCCTGGTCGCGGCGGTCGGCAAGACCGACGTGTCGATGAAGTCGAGCGTCGGCTATGCGCTGCAGGCGGGCGTCGACATTCCGATCGGCAAGCGCGCTTTCTTCAATCTCGACGTCAAATATATCGACATCGACACCCGCGCGCGGCTCGACACGACCGCCGCGGCGACCCAGCGGGTCAAGCTCCACCTCGACCCGTTCGTCTTCGGTGCGGGCATCGGCATGCGTTTCTGAGACAAGTCCTCCTCTCCGACTTGCACCTTGGGGAGCTTCGGCTCCCCATCTTTTTTGGAACCGCTTTGCGGGTGCCGCGTATCAGCCCCGCAACGAATGGAGATCACATCATGCTGAGTACCGCTCTGGGCGCCCTGATCGGCAGTGCCATCGACGGCGCCGATGGCGAAGACTCGACCGCCGACGGCGCGATCATCGGCGCGGCCACCGCCACCGTTGTCCGCGCGATCGTCCCGCTGGTCTTCACCTATGCGGTTGGCTGGGCCGTGCTCAAGGGGCTCGATTCGGCCAAGGACGCGGTCTTCGGCGGCAAAGGCGGCGACTGACCGGATCAGTAGCTGAACTGGAGCTGCGTTCGGATCAGCTGCCCTTCGGCGCGGCCGGTGCGGCGCTCGTCGGCCTCGCTGCGCTTCATCGACGCATAGGCGATGGTCAGCTCCAGCGGCTTGATGATCTGCCACTCGACGCCCAGTTCGAGCTCGTCGGTCTCCAGGCGCGGCGCGTTGGTCGATGCCTTCCATCCGCCGCGATAACGCTGCCAGCGGGCATAGGGCATGATCGGACCGATCGGGCTTTCCTTGATCCGATACATCGTCTGAACATAGCCGCCACTGAGCTTCTTCGACCGGATCGTCTGGGTCGCGGTGTCGAATTGCGGACCCTTGCCCCAGTTCCACTCCGCCTGAAAGCCGAAGGGCTTGGGGTAGAGGATCAGGTGCGCGCCCGCGCGATTGTCGTCATAAGCGAGCGTGCTGACGCCGCCGGAGCGAACCTCCGGGCGCACCTTGTTGAGCATGCCCGAAGCCCCGACCTCGAGCACTTGACCCTCGAACATCTCGCCGAGACCGTCGAGCTCGAACGGCCAGGTCGCCATCGCCACCTTCATCAGATGCTTGTCCTGCTCGGTCCTGTTGATGCCCTGGCCATTGTAGAGGGCCAGGCCGAAGGCGCCATAATTGCCGAACAGCTTCTGGCCGTCCTCCGCCAGCCGGTCCCAGATCTTCTGGACGTGGGTCGGGGTGTAGAAGGCGACGATGCCCAGATCGCGTTCACCGGGAACCGCGCTGTTGATCGCGTCCGACCGGTCGAGCGTCAGTCGGTTGGACGAGGACTGAAGATTTTCCCAGCCATAGGGAACCTTCGACTGGCCGAAGCGCAGGTGGAAGCGCTTGTCCTTGTCGAGGAAGAAGTCGGCATAAGCGTCGCGCAACTGGCCGAAGCCTTCGCGCCGCTCGGTCCCGGCCTGGTTGTTCACGGCCGTGGCGAAGTCGGGCTGGATATAGATCGAAAGGCGGTCGGTAACGTCGCCCTGCAGGACGAGGCGGACCCGGCGCAGCGAGAAGCTGCCCTTGTCCGAGATCGACGAATCGTGAACCGAGCGCAGCCGTGATATCCCCGCCGGCGCCGTGTCGTCGCCCGACAGGAAGGCGTTGTAGCGCATCTGGGTGTAACCGCGAATCTGAAGCCGCTCGTACCAGGCCTTGGACTTGTGTACCGGCGCAGACGCCAGAACGACCGGCGCGCCGGCTGGCGTTGCGGCAGCGGGCGCAACCGCCGGGCTGACGGCAAGCGAAGTCGCCGGAACGGGCGCGCCGCCCGCCGGGGTGCTGGACGATGTGGCGACGGCAGCATCTGCGGGGCGCGGGTTGCCGGCGGCCTGGGCTGCCTGCAGCGCCTTGACCATGGTCCGCAGCTCGTCGATCTCGCGCTTCAATTCTTCGATCGTCTGCGCGCCGGCGGGGCCGGGGAGAGCGAGCAGGGTGCTCGCGATCAGCGCCGCCTTGAAGCTGCGTGCCATGTATTTTGCCTTCGGGATGATGAAAAACCAGCTCGCCCTAGGCCGGGTTGATGACAGTTCGATGACATTTGTGACGGACCGGTGACGAAATGATTACAGAGCGAGCGGGCGCGCTCGGGATATGTCAGGACGCTGGTGAATCCCTTTCAACCGGCTCTTCGTCGAGGAGGATGCGGATTGCCGCTCCCTCGGGGTCGTCGAACTGGCCCACGCGCAATGCCCAGTGGAAGGCGAAGAGGCCGGCAAGGCCGAGGCCGAGCGCGATCGGGATGAGGAAGGCGATCCC
Organism: Zymomonas sp.; assembly: GCA_027489105.1. Next base: position 3,077 of record JAIYAJ010000491.1, read on the forward strand.
GTTCATGCGGCGATCCTCCGGAGCCGCAACGCATTCGCCACGACGATGATCGAAGAGGTCGACATGGCGATGGCGGCAACCAGCGGCGTCACCATCCCGGCGAGTGCGAGCGGCACAGCGAGCATGTTGTAGCCGATCGCAAGCAGGAAATTCTGGCGGACGACGCGCATCGTTCGCCGCGCGGCGTCGACGGCGGTCGGAACGGGTGCCAGCGAGTCGCCAAGGAAAACGAGATCGGCCGCCATCTGTCCGACATCGCTGGCCGAGGCCGGCGCCATCGATACATGACCGGCGGCGAGCGCGGGGCCGTCGTTCAACCCGTCGCCGACCATCAGGACGCGGCGACCTATCGCCGCCCGCCGTTGGATTGCGTCGACCTTTTCCGCAGGAGACAGGCCGACGGCGGCGGTCAGTCCGAGTTCGGCCGCTACCGGTGCAACGGCGGCGCGCCGGTCGCCCGACAGGATTGCGCATTCGAGCCCCTGCGCTTCGAGCCGCCGCACGCTCGCTCCGGCCTCGGGCCGGATGCGGTCGCTGAAGCGGAACAGCCGGGCCGGCTGGCCCTCGACCGCGAAGGCGCAGGCAAGCTCTTCGCCGGGCGCCGTGCAGCCGATCCAGGTCGGGCTGCCGAGGCGGATCGTCCTGTCCCCCTGTCGCGCTTCGACGCCCTTGCCCGCATATTCGACGATCCGGCCAAGATCGGCTGCGATTCCGCCTTCGGTTTCGAGCCGACGCGCAAGTGCGATCGACAGCGGGTGACGGCTCGCCCGGGCGAGCGCCAGCGCCAGCGGCCGCTCGTCGTCCGACAGCGGCATGTCTCCGATCAGTTCGGGGCGGCCGAGCGTCAGCGTACCGGTCTTGTCGAAGCGCACGCTGTCGGCCTCCGCCAGACGTTCGAGTGCGGAGCCATCCTTGACCAAAATGCCCCGCCGCATCATCGCCCCAGCGGCAACCACCTGCGCCACCGGCACCGCCAGCCCGAGTGCGCAGGGGCAGGTGATGATCAGCACCGCCACCGCGATCAGCAGCGACTGGTGCCAGCCCGCGCCCGCGATCATCCAGCCGGCAAAGCTGAGCGCGGCCAAAGAGTGGACGGCGGGCGCGTAGAGCCGCGCTGCGCGGTCGGCGATGCGGACATAGCGCGACTTGCCCTGTCCGGCCGCCTCCATCAGCCGGGCCATGCCCGCGATGGCTGTGTCCGGGCCGGCGGCGGTCACGGTGATCTCGACGGGAGCCGAGAGATTGAGGGTGCCGGCGATCACCCGGTCGCCGACCGAGGCCGGTGCGGGCGCGCTTTCGCCCGTGACCAGCGAGGCATCGATCCTGGTCTCGCCCTTCTCGATCCGTCCGTCGGCGCCGAAGCGTTCGCCGGTGGCGACGATCATGCGCATGCCGGGGGCCAGGTCGGCGGCGCGGACCCAGGCACTGCTGCCGTCGGGATAGATCACGGTCCCGCCGGGTGCCGTCTGCCGCATCAGCGTGGCGGCGCTGTCGCGCGCCCGATCGCGCATCGCGCTGTCCAGATAGCGGCCCGCGAGCAGGAAGAAGAGCAGCGAAACCGCCCCGTCGAAATAGGCATGCGCGCCGCCGACGATCGTTTCGAACAGGCTCAGCAGCGTCGCGAGGAGGACGCCGATCGAGATCGGCACGTCCATGTTGTTCCGGCCATGGCGCCATGCCGCCCAGGCCGATTTGAAGAAGGGCTGTCCCGAATAGGCGACGGTCGGCATCGCGATGAGGGCCGATAGCCAGTGGAAAAGATCGCGTGTGGAGCCTTCGGCTCCGGACCAGATCGACACCGACAGCAGCATGACGTTCATTGCGGCGAAGCCCGCCACCGCTAATGCCTTGAGCAGTTCGCGGCTCTCGCGGACCTGCGCCACGGCCTTGTCGCCGGGTTCGACCAGCAGTTCGGCGGTGAAGCCGAGCTCGCCGATCGCACGGCGCAATTCGGCATCGTCGAGCGAGCCGTCATGATCGACCGCGACGCGCTTCGCGGTGAAGTTGACGCGGGCGGAGACGACCCCCGGCAGCCCGGACAGCCCGTCCTCGATCTTGGCGATGCAGCCGGCGCAGCGAATGCCGGGCAGGACGAATTCGGCGTGGGACAGCAACGCGTTCATGCGGGCACCTCGTCGACGAAGCGGGCGGCGTCATTGCTCTTGCGGACCTCGATCCGCAGCCGCCAGCGGCCCGCCGGCAGGGTCTGAATCGAGCGATACTGGCCGTTTCCACGGCTCTCGAAACGAAGGGGACGGTCGGGTTGGCGACCGAGCGGATGCTGTGCCACGGCCGTGACGATGGCTTCGGCGAGAGGGCCGCCGCTGCCATGGAGGTGGATCTCGGCCCGGTCACCGACGCGATCGGCCCCTATCGTCCAGCCCAGCTTGCGTTCGGCGGCGGCTTCGTCGAGCCAGCGGTTGAAATGCTGGCTGGCGACATAGCTGTTGTCGACCACGGTGCCGCCGAAGCTGCGCGACGCCACGGTGGCCATGGTGACATTGACCGCGATGACCACCGCGAAGAAGCCGACCATCGAGACCGCCATGTGGCGCCCGGTAAACCCCTTGCTCATTTATTCCTCCGGTCCTTCGAAACGGCTCTCGACGCGGTCGCTCGCCTTCTGGTCGTCGGCGGCCGTGACGGTGAAGCCGACCGGCACGCTCGCCTCCGCTTGCACCGGTCCGCGTACATAGATGCGCCGTTGGGCGACGCTGTCGGCGGGCACCGTGAAGCGCAGAACGGGCGCGGCGCCGGTCTCGCCATCGGTCGAGTCCCACATCCGGGCGCCCGCCATGCCGTCGAGGCCGAGCAATATGACCCGCGGCCGCGACTCCATGTTGCGCAGCTTGATCGTATAGGCGTTGCGGACATCGCCGTCGGACATGCGTACCCAGAGCGGGTTGCGGTCATGGCCGACGGTCAGGTCGAGGCGGGTGCGGTTGCCGAGCGCAAACATCATGACCAACCCGACGAGCGCCCACAGCCCGCCATAGAAGAGCGTGCGCGGTCGGGTCAGCGTCCGCGCGATCGGCACTGGGGCTGCGCGGGCGGCTTCGGCCTCGCAGCCTTCCAGCGTCGCATAGTCGATCAGCCCGCGCGGGCGGCCGACCTTGGCCATCATCTCGTCGCAGGCGTCGATGCACAGTGCACAGGTGATGCAGGCCAGTTGCGCGCCGTCGCGAATGTCGATGCCGGTCGGACAGACCTGCACGCAGGCCTTGCAGTCGATGCAGTCGCCGGCACCCTCGCTGCGCTTGGTACCGTGCGAACGGGGCTCGCCGCGCCAGTGCTTGTAGGTGACGATCAGCGAGCGCTCGTCGAGCATCGCCCCCTGGATGCGCGGCCAGGGGCACATATAGATGCAGACCTGCTCGCGCATCAGCCCGCCGAACACATAGGTGGTCGCGGTCAGCACGCCGATCGTCGCATAGGCGACGGTCGCCGCCTGTCCGTGCAGCAGGTCGGACGCCAGCGTCGGTGCATCGGCGAAGTAGAAGATCCAGGCGCCCCCGGTCAGCAGGCCAACGACGATCCATGCGCCATGTTTGACGAACCGCCGCGCGATCTTTGCCGGGCTCCATGATGCCGCCTTGAGCCGCAGCTGTGCATTGCGGTCGCCGTCGATGAAGCGCTCGATATGGAGGAACAGGTCGGTCCACACCGTCTGCGGGCAGGCATAGCCGCACCAGGCGCGGCCCACGGTCGAGGTGACCAGGAACAGTCCGACCCCCGCCATGACCAGCAGTCCGGCGACGAAATAGAATTCGTGCGGCCAGATCTCGATCCCGAAGAAATAGAAGCGGCGGTGGGCGAGATCGACCAGTACGGCCTGATCGGGGGCATAGGGGCCGCGGCTCCAGCGCAGCCAGGGCGTGACATAATAGACCGCGAGCGTCGCAGCCATGACATACCATTTGAGCCGACGGAAGAAGCCGTCGACCGCGCGCGGAAAGATGTCGGCGCGGCGGGCGTAGAGCCCGCCGTCCTTGCCGGTCCTGTCCGCGTGGCCGGACATTATTCGCCCCCGCCCAGCGAATGGACATAGGCGGTGAGCATGTTGATCGTCGCCGGATCGAGCTTCTCGCTCCAGGCCGGCATCACGCCATAGCGGGCGTTGGTGACGGTGGTCGTCAGCGCCTCACGGTCGCCGCCATAGAGCCAGATCGCGTCGGTCAGGTTCGGCGCACCGAGCTCGCGATTGCCTTTGGCGTCCGTGCCGTGGCACGCGGCGCAGTTGGCGGCGAACAGCGCCGCGCCACGCTGTGCCGCCGGGCTGGTCCCTTCCTGCCGCGATACGAGCCGGACATAGGAGACGACGTCCTGAATCTCCGCCGGCTTCAATATGCCGTCGCGTCCGAAGGCGGGCATCTGCGACATGCGGGTCGTGCTGCCGTCGGGCTGGCGGATTCCGTGCAGGATGGTGGCATGGATCGCGGCGCGGTCGCCGCCCCACAGCCAGTCGTCGTCGTTGAGGTTGGGATAGCCCTTGCTGCCGGCAGCCCCCGCGCCGTGGCAGGGTGCGCAGTTCACCTTGAACGCGGCGCGTCCGCCCGCAACGGCGGCCTGCATCAGCGGGCCATGCGGATCGAGCGTCGCGATGTCGGCGCTGGCGATCGCGCTGCGGGTGGCTGCGTTCGCCGCGTCCGCTGCGCGCAGCTCCTGTCTCAACTCGCCGCGGCTGGTCCAGCCGAGAAGGCCGGTCGTCGCCCGGTCGAGCAGCGGAATGGCGGGATAGGCGATCGAATAGCCGATCGCGAACAGGATGCAGGCATAGAAGCTCCACAGCCACCAGCGGGGCAGTGGCGTGTCGAGTTCCTCGATGCCGTCCCACTCATGGCCCTTGGTCGCGGTCCCGGTCGCTTCGTCGATCTTCTTCTCAGTCATCGCGCGGGCTTTCGTCACGAAGAGGAATGAGGCTCGCGTCGCGATGGGCTGCCCGCGCCGAGGGGCGCAGCGCCCGCCAGGTCGCGAGCAGGAATGTCGTGGTCAGGAAGAGCAACCCCCAGCTGTCGGCGGCGTGGCGCAGCGTGTCGTAGCTCATCGCGCCTGCTCCATCGGTTCGGCGGCGCGGGTGTCGACCAGCGTGCCGAGCATCTGCAGATAGGCGACCAGCGCATCCATCTCGGTCACCCGCTTGGGATCGCCGTCGAAGTCGCGGGCCTGCGCCTTCGGATAGCGCGCCTTGAGCAGGCTGCTGTCGGCGTCGGGGCTGGCCTGGGCGAGCGCGTCCCCGACCGCCTTGTCGATGTCGCCCTTGCTATAGGGCACGCCGACCTTGCGCAGCGCGGCCAGATGCTCGTCGAGATGCTTCACGTCGAGGTCGCGCTCGCGCAGGAAGGCGTAGGTCGGCATGATCGATTCCGGCAGGACCGAGCGCGGATCGACGAGATGCTGGACATGCCATTCGTCCGAATAGCGTCCGCCGACGCGGGCGAGATCGGGGCCCGTCCGCTTCGATCCCCACTGGAACGGGTGATCGTACATGCTCTCGGCGGCGAGGCTGTAATGGCCATAGCGCTCGACCTCGTCCCGGAAGGGACGGATCATCTGGCTGTGGCAATTATA
>JAIYAJ010000219.1 GCA_027489105.1 Zymomonas sp.
ATGGACGGTCGGCCATTGCGAGCGCAGAAAGGCGTTCTGGGCTTGGCGTCCCGTCGGATAGGCGACCCGTTCGGTGAGGACCGGCGCAAACATCGTGCGGTCGGGTGCATAGGCAAGGCGGCCCGCGCGGACCTGATCCGGCGTGTAGAGCGCCTCGCGGGCAGGAAGGGCGATGGGCGTCGCCAGTGACACTTGCGCCTCGTGCTGCACGGCGCAGCCCGCGAGCAGGGCACTGCCGAACATCGTCAGAGTGAGTTCGCGAGAGGTCAACATAGTGAACAGATAGACGATTCCAGCACGAAACGAAAGTCCCGCGTAAGCGTCATTGCCGTGGCGGAGGTTGTGGCTGCGATGTCTGGCGCTTCCGGAAGGCCCAGGGCATCTCGAATGTCGATCCCCATAATCCACGGGAACTGCGCTTCGCCTCGGCTTCCGCACTCTTGTAGAGATCGATCAACGGGCCGCTCTCCGCAACTTCGACCACCGCAGCGCCTGTACGCAGCAATTCGAGCGCCATGTCAGGAAAGTCGTTGCTGGCGCAGCGCGCTTGGCGGATGCCTTCCTTCTCCGCCACGACATTGCAGGCGACCCATTTGTTGAGCGTCGCCGAAACCAGCCACGCCACCGGCACGACATGGCAGGGCCAAAGCTGCGGCCTGAGCTCGGCGACTTGTCCGGGCTCGCAGGTCTCGATCCCGTAAAGCCGGTAGCTCGCGCCGGTGCCCACGTCGCGGAAGCTGCGGCCGTCCAGAACCGAAACGCGCATCGGCGTGCGCTGGACCGTCTCGCGGGGAGTGTAGATGGTCGGCGGCGGAGACGTTGGTGGCGGCACGGAAGGTGGAGACATCTGCGCGTGGCAAGGCTTGGTCGCTGCCAAGGTCGCGCAGAGCGCGACTGCCCTCACAGCCCGCATCATGGCACCGTCCCACCCGGCACGCCTGCTTCTGTTGGGCCGGTTCGCGACCGCCGCGGCGGCAAGGCTGGCCGTCCCTCCGCGATATCGCACCGCCAGATGGGTATTCCCTTGTCTTCGATTGCCTTCATGGCCAGCGCCTGCGCATCCGTCGGCTGCTCATCGATCAGGAAGACGGCGGTGCCGCTGTCGCCAGTGTCGGTCAGCAGGAGCGCGGCGATCGCGTTGGTCTTCCCATAGTTGTCTTGCCCATAGTCTAGGCTCTTAAAATACCCTCTGCCATGATCATCGCAGGCGACAAGCAGCCGGTACTCCGCCATCGACCCGAACGGGATCCAGTGCGAGGTGGTGGCCGTCAGCGCGATGTCGATGATGGATAGGGTGTCGCCCTCTCCGACGCTGACGACAGCGCAAGCGATGACATGGCCCGCGCCGCGCGGGCCGGTCATCAGGCCCGTGATCCGCTCCAGCGCGTCGAGAAAGGGCTTCTGGACGTCAGGTTTCAGCGCGAAGCTGCGCTGCGGCAGATGCTTGAAAGTGATTTGACCCGCATTGATGTCCTTGAGCTCGGCAAACAGCAGGATCAACCGCTTTTCGGCTCCGGCCTTGCGTTCGATGGCGCGCCAGTCGCGGAAGAGCTCATCCTTGTGCTCGATACTGAAGATGCGCGGTGCGAAGGTGAAGGCAGCGAGATCGCGGTAGCGCGAGGTCGCCTGCGCGCGCATCGTCTCGAGGATCCGGCCGCGCATCACGTTCCAGCTGCGCTTGCCGTGCAGCCCCTTGTGCATCTTGTGGAGTTCCGCCGTCTCCAGAACATGGTGCAGGAAGCCGAGCAGCGACAGGCGGGTAAGGCGTTTGCGGGGTTTTGACGGTTCGCCCGCCTTGACCGCCTCATCCATTGGTGTCGCCTTTTCCTTGTGCGACAGCGGAAAGGAAAGGCGCAGGGTATGATGCGCGCCGTCATCATCGGTGCGGATCGCGCTGCCCAGATGCTTGGTTCGGCCGGACAGTCCCTCGGGCGCCTCGTAGTGCTTGCAGGCCGGCGCATGCTCATGACCCCGGCCTGGCATCCGGCGCAGGATGTAGAGGTCATGACCTTGTGTATCTTGGCCATTGCCGTTTTGGACGTTTGTGGTCCGGTGCTCGATCACCATGGGCAATTTCGCGCTGAACGGACGACAGAGGCAGAACGGTCGCAGATCCCCGCCATGGGCGCGCTTCAGCGCCGCCGGCAATTCGGCGTCATCCTCGGCATAGGCGCGGTTGTCGATCTCGTAGGTGGTCATGGCGCACCATCATCGGCGCGCCAGTCTAACTCAATCGGTCATTATAGTGAACTGTGAAATGACTGCGGGCTGAAGTCATTGGCGGGGGATTACAGGAGGCCGCTCGAGGCGACCTCCGAATTCGGGCGTCATCCACGCCCCGCGATCAGGTCCGCCGCCTTGGAGGCCGCGGCGGCTGTCGCAAAGATCGCCTTGTCCGAGGACTTGAGGAGCTTGAGGTAGCCCTCGATGTATTGGGCGTGGTCGGGCCGGACGTCGTTGGTGAGACCGGTCTCGGCGCAGAGGAAGGCGGCGGTCAGTTCGGCGACCAGCTCCTCGAAATGGTAGTCATGCTGGCCCCAGCGCCCGAAACTGCGGTTGAGGCGACTCTCGTGTCCGGTCCAGTGGCCAAGTTCATGAAAAACCGTGGAATAGTAGGTTTCGCGCGGTGTGCTGGTGGATGTGCCAACGAACCGGACTCGATCTGGCATGCGGATCTCGTCTTTGGAGGGGATGTAGCAGGCCTGCTCACCGCCGTGAATGATCTGCGCGCCTGTCTCAGTCACAAGCCGGTCGATGGCATCGTCGGTCTCGAAGAGAGGCGCGTCAGGGAGTGTGATGTTCGCGCCGTCGACCTGGGTTGCATTGAAGACGTGGCTTGCCCTGGCATAGAGCACCTTGCGGTCCGTCTCGTCGTCCGCGTCCTTGAGATCGAGCTGTTTGTAGAAGACGATCAGCGTGCCCTTCTCGCCCTTGCGGACGCTGGCGCCCGCCTTCTTCCATTGCTCGAAAGTGGCCCAGAGGTCGGTGACGTAGCCATTGGCCATAGCGGCGATCCACAGCGACAGGACATTGATGCCGCGATAGGTCTTCTGCGTGGTCGCATTGCGCGGCACGCCCTTGGTCTGGACCCAGGGCATCCTGAAGGTCCCTGCGCCTTGCTCGATCGCCGCGATGATCTTGTCGGTGATCGCCTGGTGAATGTTGAAACTGGTCATCGCTCTCCTCCAGCGGGGACCATCCCCGCGGGAGCGGATCAGCGGGCGCGGCGCGGGCGCACCCGAAGGGCGGCGTCAGCCGAGGGCTTGCCCCTTGCGCCGGGAAGCGCCGCGCCAGCTCAAGACGCGGACAAACCGGGGAGGGGCCCGGCATGGAGAGGCCGCGCCATGACGCGGGAGCCAGGCGATCTAGCGAAGGATCTTGCAGCGATCGCGCCGCAGCTATTCGGAACCGGGTCTGTGATCCTATGGCATCACCGCGACGGGCAGCGCCTGCCGAAGAGCTACGGCGCGATCCTGCGGATCGCCATCACAGTCAGGGGCGAGGGGGCGCTGCTGCCGGAGCCGGAGGACGAGAGGGAGGAGAGGGCGGGGCAGCAGAAATGGCTGGCGCTTGAGACCGGAGCGCTCGCAGCAGAATCACGTTGGGATCGGGCACATCAGCGAACGCATGAAAGCCGCGCTTGGCCTGCTGAGCGGCGACCTGCGCCACGAAATACGGCTCATGAACCGGGCGGCCGTCGGGATTGAACGCGGCGAAGCTGTAGCCGGCCGTGATCAGCGCGGTGGCGAGATCGAGGCGCGTCGTCTGGCCTTGCACCGTA
>JAIYAJ010000398.1 GCA_027489105.1 Zymomonas sp.
CGAAGCCATGAGCCACGACCCCGACATCGAAGCCTGGATTGACGAGGCGCGGTCATCCGACATTTTGGAAATCGCTACCCGCATCGGCGCGCGGCTGAAGCGTGTCGGCAGCGAATGGGCCGGAAGTTGCCCGCGGTGTAACGGAACTGACCGCTTCGCCGTCAACCCGGTCGAGCAGGTCTTCAACTGCCGCGGCGCCGTTGGTGGCGACGTGATCAAGATGGTCGAGCATGCCGGCAACCCGTCCGGCGACACGCCGTTCTTCGAAGCGGTCGAGATTATCGTCGGCCGCCCCGCCCCGCGCCGCGAAAGCCAGGCCCGCCCTATCGACCCGGAAATCGTCCGCGAGCGACAGGAAGAGCGCAAGGACCAGGAGCTCGCCCGCGCCGCCGCAGAGTCGGTCAAGCAGGAGCGCAATGCCGATCGCGCCGCCCGCATTTTCGACGAGTGCATGGCGCTCTCCGGTACGCATGCCGACGCCTACCTGAAGCGCCGTGGCATCCATGCGCCGGCCAACATGGCGGCCGACCTGCGCTTTCACCGCGGGCTGGACTATCGCGGGTTTTCCGATCGCGATGCGGACGACGAGACGGTGCTGGGCACCTTCCCCTGCATGGTAGCGGCGATCCGGGACGTCACCGGCGCCATCATCGGCATCCATCGCACCTATCTCGACCCGCAACAGCCGGCCAAGCTGACACCGCCCGGCGACCGCAGCCGCAACAAGGCCAAGAAGGTCTATGGCAGCGTCATGGGCGGCGCCATTCGCCTCGGACCGATTCAGCGCTGCATGGCGGCTGGGGAGGGGATCGAGACGACCCTGTCATGGTACGGCCTGGGCGTCGGGCCCGATGACGTCGGCGTGATCTGCGCCGTCACCCGCGGCAACCTCTGCGGCGGCGCCACGGGCGGCCTTAAGCACCCGACCGGGCGCGGCACCATCCCCAACGGCATCCCGGCGCCCGATAAGCCCGGCATGATCCTGCCGCCCGAGGTCGAGGAACTGATCCTGCTCGGCGATCGCGACTCCGACATGGTCACGATGAACGCGTTCCTCCTGACCGGCGCCCGGCGCCACCGCGCGGCTGGGCGCACCGTGACGATCCACACGCCTGAACTTCTGCCCGGCGAGTTCAAAACAGACTGGAATGACCACCTGCTCGCTTCGGCCAGGAGGGCGGCATGACGACAGCCATCATCTGCGGCGGCCGTAGCTACGGGCTGGTGCCGCCCGCGCTTGAGCCGCGCGAGCATTACGAGGCAGAGGCGCGGCGCGAGCGGGCGCGACTGGTGCAGGTGCTGGACGCCGCCGTGACGCGGCTCGGGCTCGATCGGATCGCGGTCGGCGATGCCGCCGGCGCCGACGCCCTGGCCGCCGACTGGGCCGAAGGGCGCGCGATCCCCTTCACGGTCTTTGTCGCCGACTGGGCGCGGCTCGGCAACGGCGCCGGGCCAGCGCGCAATCTCAACATGCTGCTGGAATCCAGGCCCGACTTCGTCATCGCGTTCCCGGGCTCGAAGGGCACGCGCAACATGTGCCGCCTGGCCGAAAAGGCCGGGGTCAAGGTCTACAGGGTGGATTGGCAAGCATGAGCCCAATTGACCGCCTCTATGACGAAAACGATTGGCTGAGGGAGAGGCTGGCAGAGCTGTTTTCCCGCCGGTCCAGCCCCGCGGACATCGAGCGCGTCAAGGGCCACCTCCGAGCAAATGTCGAAGCCATCACCGCTGAAAACCTGCGGCTCAAACAAAAGCGGAAACGCGCGGCATGACCATCGCGATCCCACCGATCCAGAGCTTCGAAGAATTCGAGCGCATGGCGCTTGCCATGATGACGCCCGAGTTCCGATCGCGCTTTGGCGCGCTGCCATGGCGCGAGACGTTCCAATCATCAGGCCGGGAATACGAGTGGCTCATCAAGGGCATCATCCCGGCGCGCGAGGCGGTGCTGATCTACGGGGCGCCCCAGACCGGCAAGAGCTTCGAGACGCAGAACCTTGCCATGCACATCGCCCGCGGGATCGACTTCCAAGGGCGGCGCACGAAGAAGGCGGGCGTGGTCTATTGCGCCTTTGAGGGCGGCAAGGGCTTCCGGGCCAGGCAGATCGCCTACGGCATCCACAACCAGATTGGCGCAGAAGACGACGTCGACATGGTGGTGCTGACCCGCCGCGCCGACCTCTTCGGCGACGACACCGACATCAATGCGCTGATCGAGGAGATCCGGCATTGGGCCGGGACGTTCTCGACCGAGCTAGGGCTCGTCATCCTCGACACGTTCAGCGCGGCGACGCCCGGCGCCGACGAGAACGCCGGCAAGGACGTCTCCCGGGTCAAAGCCCGGGTGATGCGGATCGTCACCGAACTGAACACGGCCGTCATCGTCGTCCATCACAAGCCGGCCGGCGGAGGCCGCCCACGCGGGCACGGATCGCTGACCGGCGACTTCGAGACGACGATCGACATCGACTGGGTAACTGAATCCGGCACCCGCCCGGATGTGCCGCGCGGGCCGCAGAACGCGGTGCGCGATCAGGACAAGCGCCCGGTCCGCACGGCGATCGTGACCAAGCAGCGCGAGGGCGAGCAGGGCCTGTCATGGAAGTTCGTCCTGCGGCAGGTCAGGATCGGCACGGACGGCGATGGCGACGCCATCACCTCATGCGTCTCGACGGTCCCCGCCGGCATTGACGCCAGCGAGCGCGACGCGCCGGCCAGCGCCAGCGGCCCGGCAAAGACCGCAGACGGCCGCTTCATTCTGAAGCCGAACCTGGCCACCGCTTTCAAGGCTTTGAGCGCCGCGATCGGCGAGAACGGCCGCCAGGCACCCCCGAAGATCCGGGCCCCGGCTAGGGCAATGTGCGTGACCCTCGCCGAATGGCGCGACGAATACGAGCGCGCCGTCGCTGGCGAGGACGAAGACCCCTTGAAGCTGAAGGAGCGGGTCAAGAAAGCCCGCGACCGCGCGGCCGAGCGCCTGCTGCTTTCTGGCTTCATCGGCAAGGACGGCGACTGGGTCTGGCGCACCGGCAAGCCCGTCATGGGCGTCGATGCGCCCGCGCCGAGAGAGAAGCCCGAGGCGCCGAACCCGGCGCTGGATGAATTCGAGAACGGGGACTTCAAATGGTGAATGTGTCTCTGTCGCAGAGCGATCCGTCCCTGAGGGATGAGCAGTCTGTCCCTGTGAGCGATGATTGTCCCTCTCGCATTGTCCCCGGCTTCCTGGGCATGGCGGACGATCTCCGCGCCCGCATCGACGCCCTTGGCGATGAGGAAACCGGCATCCCCGCGGCCTGGACGCCCGAGCATGTCGGCGTGCGCCTGATCGAGGCCTACGAGGTGCTGAGCAGGTCGGGTGGCCGCATCCTGCCGGCGCGGTTCGGCAATGGCTGGCCCGCCATGGTCCATGAG
>JAIYAJ010000026.1 GCA_027489105.1 Zymomonas sp.
CTCTGGCCGATGAACACGTCGCCTTGCGCCGTCAGGTAGAAGGCCTCGACATTGCTGATGGCGTCGCCCGCCGCCTCGCCGGTGTTGGTGGCGAAGTTGGTGAAGTCGAGCCTGACCCCGCTCGTGGCGTTCGAGTAGCTCACATAATCGAAGCCCGCGCCACCGTTGATCGTGTCGCCGCCCGCCCCGCCATCGATGAAGTCCGAGCCCGTGCCGCCAACGATGATGTCGCCGCCGCCGAAGCCGTAGACGTAGCCGCCATTGTTGTTGTTGGTGAAGCTGTCGCCGAAGCCCGTCAGGTAGTAGGCTTCGAAGTTGAGGATCGTGTCGCCCTTGGCAGCGAAATTGTTCGTCGACTGGCTCACCAAGTTGATCAGCGCACCGGAGTCCAGGCCAAACCACGACACAGCGTCGAAGCCTACCCCGCCATCGTAAAGGCCGCCGCCACCGCCGCCCGCGATGAAGTCGTTGCCCTCCCGCCCGTTGATCTCGTCGCGGATCGAATCACCAGCCAGCACCTCGTCTGCCACCGTGCCGGTGGTCGTACGCGTCAACTCCGAGATGGATGAGCGGATCGAATTGTCGTTGCCTGCATCCCAAAGCGTGCTCGATCGCACATTGGCGACCAGCCCGCCCGTCAGCGCGGCGATCTCCATCTCGACCCCGCTGAGGCTGACATTGAAGTCCGATCCGATCGCCGCGCCGCTGGCGTCAAAGGCTTGAAGATACAACGTTTCTCCCTCACTCCAACCGACGGTGAAGAAACCGTTCGACATGGTGGTGATCGTCGGCTGAGTCTGGGCGCCGTTGGTGTTCGCGTTGACGCGGATGAGGTCGGTCCGCGGCGTGCCGTCGGCGTTGTAGATGCGGGCGCTGATCTCCGTGCCCGAGATCCCCCAGCCATTGTCGGTGAACGCCACCACGAAGCCCCCATCGTCGAGGCTGGCGACCTGCGCATCCACGTTGATCGCGCCCAGGCTCGAGACCGTGACGTCGCCGCCGAGCGGCGAGCCGAAGGCGGTATAGCGCCGAAACACCACGGAATCATCGCCGCCGTCCGTGGGCCTCTGATCCCACGCGACGACAAAGCCTCCGCCCGCAAGCCCGGCGATCGAGGGCGCCCCGGAGTCGATGGTCGAGCTGCCCTCGACCAGAAAGATGCCGCCAACCTCGCTGCCAGCGACGTCGAAGACATGAGCGCGGATATCTGTCCCGAATGCGCCGAAATCGCGCTCCCAGACGACGGCGAAGCCGCCGCCGGCGAGTGAGGCGACATCCGACCGCGCATCGATGTTGCCGCCCTGGGTGACAGGAACGTCGGGTCCCAACGCCACGCCCAGCGCATCGAAGATGCGCACGCGAATGTCGCCCCCCGGATCGGCACTCTTGTCTGTGAAGCTCACTGCGTAATAGCCGTTGGCAAGCCCGGCGGCGCTGGCGTCGGTCTGGTCGGATGCAGTGGTCGAGTTCACCCGGAACTCGGAGGTCAGCGGCGTCCCATTCGAAGCAATAAGGCGGCCCTCAACGGATAGGGTCGTGCCGGGAAAGTCCCACAGACCTAGATACCGCGTGCCCGCGGCGTTCGCGGCAATAACGGGAAGGGACTGGTTGCCGGCCGTGAACAAGTCGTTCATGAAAAACGCGGGGACCGAGCTGCTCCAGCTGTAGGTGATCGTCGCCATTGTGATCGGCCTCCCGCGCTTGAGGCGCTCTGGCACGACCGCGTTTCCCGCGGCCCGTCAAACGGAACGGGTGGACCTTATGGCAACCTCCAAGACTTGACAACGACGCCATCGGGTGGCCCGCCGCAGTCGGGCTGCTGCCTCGTCCGGTGTTCGCGCGCCTTTTGCACGCCATGCCGATCCCACCTCACGCTGCGACGAAATCGCTGGCTGCCAGCGCCGGTCCTTTCGCCGGGTCCGGCGTAGAAGCGCCGAGCCTCATGCGCCCCGCGAAACGCGGAAGGCCGGCCCTCGCAGGCCGGCCTTCCGGGTCTTTCGACAGATTGTGGTGCCCAGGAAAGGACTCGAACCTTCACAGCTTGCACTACTGGTACCTGAAACCAGCGCGTCTACCAATTCCGCCACCTGGGCAACGGTGAGCGGTTTATTGGCCGCAGGCCGCCCTGTCAACGGACAAGGGGCGGGAGGTCCGCGATCATGACCGGGTCTCGCCTGACCGAGCGCCGCGGCCGGAACCGTCTTGCGACCCTTGGCCAGCTTCACAGCCGCCACGGCTTGGACTAGGGAACGGGCGGGGCCCGCGCGGCCCAGCGGCAAGGCCGCCGCCATGGCGGCAGGGATGACAGGCGATGACGGGCAAACTCGTGACGGTGTTCGGCGGCTCGGGCTTCGTGGGCCGCCATGTGGTCAGGTCGCTCGCCAAGCGGGGCTATCGCGTGCGCGCCGCCGTGCGCCGTCCCGATCTTGCGGGGCATCTCCAGCCGCTGGGTGTGGTGGGCCAGATCCATGCCATGCAGGCCAATCTGCGCTATCCCCAGTCAGTCATGCGCGCCATCGAGGGCGCCGACGCCGTCGTCAACCTCGTGGGCATTCTCCAGCCGACCGGCCGGCAGACCTTCGATTCTGTCCAGGCTGAAGGCGCGCGCGCAGTGGCCGAGGCTGCCGCCGCAGCAGGCGTCCGCGCGCTCGTCCACATGTCCGCCATCGGGGCCGACGAAGGCTCCGCCTCCGACTACGCCCGCACCAAGGCCGCCGGCGAGCAGGCCGTGCTGCTGCATCA
>JAIYAJ010000303.1 GCA_027489105.1 Zymomonas sp.
ACACGGCGATCCCGCGAACCGTTTTTCACCCTGCATTCTTTCGGGACGAGTGGGACGCAGGTTCAAATCCTGCAACTCCGAACAAAATTTCCCGTGATATTTGAAGACGTTACGGATCAGGCCCTTCGGGGCCTTTTTTGTTGACCGACAGAAATACCGACAGTTTCGGCGGCGGCGGATGTGGCGTCCCGGAAGGGACTGCGAAGAGCCGGGCTTTTCAACGCCTTGGCTCGCGGGTTCGCCAGCGATGTTTCCCGCCCGTTCCCGTGGTAGACCGCAGGCATGAGGAACCCGCGCCGCGCCTATGATGTCGAGGGCCGCGAGATCGTGCCGGCCACAGTCGGCAGCGAGCGCGCGGCCGGGGTGCGCGAGGCCGAGATCTGGTGCGGCGACTGCCACCACCACGCCGAGATCTCGACCGACGGCATGCCGGCCGAGCTGGCGATTCCCGACATCTGCCTGCGCTACCGCTGCTCGGCCTGCGGCGGCCGGAACCTGACCTCGCGGCCGGGTGTGCTGGCGCATTATGCCGTTCTGCAGGAAAAGACGGGCATGACACACGGGAACGCGCCGATCCCGCGCCGCGTTGAGCCAGCCGGAGGGCAAGCCATGCCGAAGATCGTCATCACCACCGTCGAGGAATACGAGGCCGCGACGCGAGAGGTCCAGGAACTGACCGGCGCCCCGGAAGGTTCGGCCGAGGAGCGCCGGCTGATCGCGCTTGTCGAGGCGATCGAGGCTTGGGACGGCGAGCACGACGACGCCACAGCATGGCGCTGAAACGAAAAAAGCCCGCCAGCGCGAAGCTGACGGGCTGTGTCGACCACGGTGGGATTCGAGCCCACGAGCGCCTACCTTAGCAGCGCGCTACCTTTCGGGGTTCTCGCTTGCACGAGCGGCACCGGAACAACCTGGCTATCCGGCTTAAGTGATCGACATCTGCAAGTTAGCACGGGCGCTAAAACGAAAAAAGGCCCGCCAGCGCGAAGCTGACGGACCAAAGTGGTCTAAGGGACGTCAAACCGAGCGGCGCGTGTCACCACGAACCACTCGCATCCAGCCGGGGGAGAAACCCGGTAGGATCAGTTGAGAACGGCGCTGCCGCCGTCCAGTCTCTTCAGGGCTTCCATCAGGTTCTCGCGCGCGACCTCGCGGCTCACCCCGTCATTGATCTCGGCCAGCACCACTTCGAGCACGGCGATGGCCGCATAGGCGCGAACGATCTCGTTGGGATAGCGGGCCAGCAGCAGCTCCGCCTCACGCGCGGCCTGCTCCATCGCGCGTTCGCCCGCCCGCGTCAGCTTGCGGATGTCGGTCACGACATCGTTCCACCCGGTCGGCCGGGCGGCAGGCTGGGCGGCGGCCCGTCGCGCCAGCGCTTGGCCCAGCGGATCAGCGCGTCGCAGATCGTCATCCCGACGAGGCCGAGGCAGAACCCGACCGAGCCCTCGATATCGCCCGTCGGATAGCTCCAGAGATCGAGCCACCTCCGCACGATCGGCATCACGGCTGGCGTGCCGTAACCCGCCGTCAACCCGCCGACGACAGCCGAGCTGATGCGCTGCGAGAGGGAGAAGCCGGGCGACACCAGGCCGCGGGCGAGACCGCCGGCGATGCCGGAGATCACGTTGACGAACTTGGCGCCGATGGCGCCATGAAGCCAGTCAGGGGGCGGCATGTCGGCCATCGCGTCAGGCGCCCTTGATCGACCGCGTCGTGGTCAGGCGGCCATAGATGGCGAGGATGCCGCCTACGCCGCTGGCGAGCGCGACCAAGGCGGTTGCGACGGCCTGCACATCCTCCGGCGACAGCGCGTAGCCAAGCACACCCAGCACCGGAGCGGCCGTCGCCACGATGCCGCCCCAGATCGCATGCGACTGCCACCAGGGGATCGGCGTGGCGAGTTTGGCGACCTCCGGCCGGGCCAGCACCTGCTCCACGACGCGGGCCGCGATGGCGTCCGCGTCGAGCGCGGGCGGCGGCTGCACGGGAGGCGCCGCAGGCAGGGCCTGCTGTGCTTTGGCGATCGTCTGCACGACGTCCTGCGCCACAGGCGGGATGACCTGCTGCACGGCGCCACTGACGGCCCCGGCGATGATGGCTGCGAGATTGATCATGCGGGGGCTCCCATGCTGTCGAGGATGGCTTCACGTTCGGCCCGCTCGGCATCGAGCGCGGCCTGCTCTTTGCGCCCCTGCCACCAGCGCGAGGCAGCGACGCCGGCCAGCACGAGCGCCAGCGCCAGACCTATACCGAGCGCGACATGCGGGGGCAGGGCTGGCGGCACCGATGTCGGCATGGGCGCAGGGGCCTGCGTTGCCGTCTCGGCAACGGCTCCGGCCGTCGCGCTACCGCCCGAGGCGGTCACACTGGCCACCGCCTGCGCCTGCGCACGGTCGCGCCGCTCCAGCGTGGTGCGGGCCGCTGGCATTGTCGCGCCGTCCAGCGCCGCCTCGAAGCGGGCGATCTGGATGCGGCGATCTGCGAGGCCGATCTGGCCGCCGTTGAGCCGCTTGGTCGAGGCCGGCACATCGCCGGCCACGAGCGCCGGCAGCATCTCGCGATCGAGGCAATAGGTCAGCCCGGCCGCTAGCATGGCGTCGGCGCGCGCGGGGTCGCGCACTTCCTCGGGGCCGTGTCCGACGCGGCGCAGCACGCGGGCATATTCGGCTTTGCCGGTGTGTTGGAACAGGCCGCCACCGCGATAGCGCCAGCCATCGCCGGACGCCTCGGGGCCGTTGCCCATACGGCCCGAATAGACCTTGTTGGCCAGAGCGGGCGCGTTGCGGGCGTAGGGGGCCGCTGCGGCAGCGCTGGCGAAGCGCGAGGGCCAGACCTCGCGGATGCGAGCGGCCGAATAGCTCATGTTTTCGGTGAAGTGACGGAAGCCGCCCGTCTCATGCGCGGCATGGCCGAGGAAGCCAGCGATTGCGCTCGGCCGGTTGACCCGCCAGTAGCCGAACTGCTCCTCGGCATGCCGCGCGAAGTCGGCCACGAAGACGGGGTCGGCCTTGGGGGCGACCTTGCGGATGATGACGGCCCAGTCGGTCATGGTCATCGGGATCTCCACTGTCGGAAGGGTCAGGCGCCGCCCTGCTTGGCGAAGAGGCACAGCGGCGCCCCGCTCGGGCTGATGCACAGGTGCCATTGGCCGTCAGGGCTCGGCTTGGCCTTGCGGTAGGCGAACTCGACCACCAGCGGCGCCGTCCGCTCCGGGCCCCACATAGGATGGCCACCGGGTTGGACCGTCACGACGTAGCCGGCCGGCGTCTCGCGAACCGCGCGCCCGTCGATCGCCGCGCAGTCGCGGTCGCGCAGCACTCGACCGGATAGG
>JAIYAJ010000415.1 GCA_027489105.1 Zymomonas sp.
ATGCCCGCGCTTTCCCCGACGATGGAGGAAGGCACCCTCGCCAAATGGATGGTGAAGGAAGGCGATGTCGTCAGATCGGGCGACATCCTGGCCGAAATCGAGACCGACAAGGCGACGATGGAATTCGAAGCGGTCGACGAAGGCACGGTTGCCGAGATCGTGATCGCGGCAGGCACCGAAGGGGTGAAGGTCGGCACCGTGATCGCCCGTATCGCGGGCGACGATGAGGACGCAACCCCTCAGGCGAAGCCTGCCCCCGCCGCAGCCCCGGCACCGAAGGCCGCCGAACCCAAGGCCGACAAGCCGAAGACCGAAACCGGCACCGCGCAGCTGGTGACCGGTGCCGCCCCGGCCGTGGCCGATCCCGAAGACCCCGAGGGCACCGAGACGGTCAAGACGACCGTCCGCGAAGCGATCCGCGACGCCATGGCCGAGGAAATGCGCGCCGATGGCGACGTGTTCGTGATGGGCGAGGAAGTGGCGCAATATCAGGGTGCCTATAAGGTGACCCAGGGGCTGCTCGACGAATTCGGCGACAAGCGCGTCATCGACACGCCGATCACCGAATATGGCTTTGCCGGCATCGGCACGGGCGCGGCGATGGGCGGACTGAAGCCGATCGTCGAGTTCATGACGTTCAACTTCGCGATGCAGGCGATCGACCACATCATCAATTCGGCCGCCAAGACCAATTATATGTCGGGCGGACAGATGCGCTGCCCGGTCGTGTTCCGTGGCCCGAACGGCGCCGCCGCGCGCGTCGCCGCGCAGCACAGCCAGAATTTCGCGCCATGGTATGCGTCGGTCCCCGGCCTGATCGTCATCTCGCCCTATTCGGCGGCAGATGCGAAGGGCCTGTTGAAGGCAGCGATCCGTTGCCCCGATCCGGTCGTCTTCCTCGAGAACGAACTGCTTTACGGTCAGAGCTTCGACGTGCCCAAGCTCGACGACTATGTCCTGCCGATCGGCAAGGCCCGGATCGCCCGCCCCGGCAAGGACGTGACGATCGTCAGCTATTCGATCGGCGTCGGCGTTGCGCTGGACGCTGCAGCGAAGCTGGAAGCCGAGGGTATCGATGCGGAGGTGATCGACCTGCGCACGCTGCGCCCGCTCGACAAGAAGACGGTGCTCGAAAGCCTGAAGAAGACCAACCGCATGGTCGTGGTCGAGGAAGGTTGGCCGGTCTGCTCGATCGCATCCGAACTCAGCGCGATCGCCATGGAAGAGGCGTTCGACGATCTCGACGCGCCCGTCCGCCGTGTCACCAACCTGGACATCCCGATGCCCTATGCCGCCAATCTGGAAAAGGCGGCGCTGCTCAAGGCGTCGGATGTGGTGGAGGCCGTAAAGGCTGTGACCTATCGCGGCTGACTGCCCGAAAAGCCATAACCGTCCCGCATATTGCGGGGAGGCCGATCGCGCACATGTGTTACACTGCTCCCGAGTCGCGTACTCGGGAGCGGTCACATGCCTGATGACCTTAAGTATAAGGCCGAGGACATACCCCTGATCTTGCGGGAAGCCACGCACTCTCCACGGCTGCTCTACGTCGAGGATATGGTCGAGATCGCCGAGGTTACCTGCCTGATGCTGGAGGACCTTGGCCTCGACATCACTGTCGTCAACTCGGCTGAGGAAGCCCTCGCCCTGACGGAACCCGAGACCGCCCATTTCGACATCGTCCTGACCGACGTCGTTCTGCCGGGGTTGAGCGGGATCCACCTGGCGCGCCGGCTCAACCGCCGCTGGCCGGACCTGCCGATCATCCTCGTCAGCGGCTATAGCGAGGAACTGGCACTCGGCTATGCCAACCAATATGAACTCATTCGCAAACCGTTCAGCCGGGGCACCCTGATCGATGCGCTCCAGCGCCATCTCGACGCCAGCGTCCATCCCCGCACCTGACATATTCTCGCTCGCCGACCCTGAAAGAGCGCTGGCCCTCAGCCACGCCGTCGCCGACCGCCGCTCGGCGCTGGCCACGCTGTGGGCACTCGACGAGCGCATGGGGGCGATCGTCGCAGCGGCCCGCGATCCGCTGATCGGATCGATGCGGCTCGTCTGGTGGCGCGATGCCCTCGAAGCGCTCGACGATCAGAACGCCAAAGTTCCGGCCGAACCGCTATTGCAGGCGCTGGCGGCCTCGCTTCTGCCTGCAGGACTGCGCGGAGGCGAGATGGCAGCCCTGGAGGAGGGCTGGGCCGCGCTCCTCGAAGGCGAAGCGATTGCGCCGGACCAGATCGACGCCCATGGAGCCGGCCGCGGCGCGCCGCTGTTCCGGCTGTCCGCACGTCTGCTCGGGCAAGAGCCGGGGGATATAGATGCTGCGGGCGCCGGCTGGGCGCTGGCCGATCTCGGCCACCGCCTCCAGTCGTTCGAGAGCCGCGAACTAGCGAGAGCGGCGGCCCGGGACCGCCTCGCGCAGGTCGATATCGGCCGCTGGCCACGCAGTCTCCGCCCGCTCGGCCTGCTGGTGGTGCTCGCGCGGCAAGATGCCGAACTGCCGGCCGGACAGCGCCGTCGACAGGCTTCTCCAAAACGGTTGTTTCGCAGTCTCGCCTACGCGCTGCTCGGACGATAGACTGGTCCCCGGAGACGGGATTGCGGGGAGAGCGAGCGATGTGGCGCTATCTGGCGGTTGGAGCGGCGGGCCTCATGCTGGCAGGCGGCGGCCTGATGCTGTGGCGGAGCGACGCGGCGGGCCCCGAGATCCCGCCACCGGCTCAAACCGCCGCCGCCAGCGACGCGCCGATGTCCGTCCCGCCGGCAGCCAGCGAGAAGACCCGCGAGGAAAAGCGCTTCGGCCGTTATGACAAGGACAAGGACGGCAAGATCAGCCGCAACGAATATCTGGCGAGCCGCCAGAAGGCCTATGCGAAGCTCGACGCAAATGGCGACGGGCGGCTGAGCTTCGAGGAATGGTCCGCCAAGACGAGCGAACGCTTCGCCAAGGCCGATGCCGATCGCAGCAATATCCTGACCCCGGAGGAATTTGCGACCACCAAGGTTCAGCGCAAGTCGGCCCGCCCCGTCCCCTGCATTCCCGAAGCCGAGAGCTGACGGGGAGGCGTGGCGACCTCATGCTATACGGCAGGCACAGGCCTAAGGTGACCGAGGAACCATGACCACAGCTGCCGAACTTTCCATCCGCGTGCGCCGCGCCGCGTTCAACCGCGCGATCGCCGAAGGTGATCTCGCCGCAATCCAGCCGCTGCTTGCACCCGACGTCGTCATGGTAACGGGCAGCGACAGCGCGGTGATTGGGGGTCGCAAAGCCCAGCTGGCGGTGTGGAAGCGGGAATTCGCCCAGCAGGGACGCGAAATCTATGTGCGCACTTCTGAGAGCATAGTCATCTCGGCCGTCGAACCGCTCGCGCTGGAGACGGGCCAATGGGACTCGATCGCTCCCCGCGGCGGGACGCCGTCCTGCGGCGGCAGCTATAGCGCGAAGTGGCGCGAGGTCGGCGACCATTGGGTACTCGAAGCGGAGATATTCGTCACCCTGCGCTGATTTGCGAATGCATGAGGCCATGCGGAAACGCAGGCTTCGAGGTGAGCGATCTGGTTGAAGCAGAACGCGGTCGACCCGCCTTCGTGCCCAAGGGAATAGACAAAGGTCTTACCGACCGCCCCTCCAGAGAAATTCGTCTAATAATCAATCTGATATTCAGAACGTGAAATTGCCCTCACGAAGTTTCCGCAGCTTTGCGAGCGAGCTTGGGTAACCCGATTTTCACCCCCTTGTGATGGAATGGCCGCTGTCGCCAACCGAACCGAAAGGGTGAGCCATGAAAGCCAATCAAAGCCCTTCAACGTGGGCAGGGCGGACGGAAGTCCTGTCCGCTGCTCCGTCCATTCCCCTCGAGATGGCAGCAGCGATTATGCACGGGGAAACTGCCGCAGATCCGTTGGCAACCAGGTTTCTGAACGCATGGCCTCCCGGAGCCGGGATTGAAATCGGGGTCGGCATCCCAGGTAGGGCCGAAGCGATCTTTGCCTGACCGAAGCCAATAATGCGGTCGCGTCCGGCTGGTGCAATCTAGACAGGGTAAACTTCATGCTGCTTCGCAAGCCTTCGAAGAGCGGTATCGACTGCCGTATTTCAAGACTCGCGCTGTTCCCGTCGCTGGTCGCGGCGATCGCATGGCCAGCACCTTCGGCTGCCATATTGCTGGCGGGCAGACCAAAGTCCGACCAGTTCAGCTGGTCGAACGACCTCGCTACACGTTTTGACACGGTCGGCGAGATCCGATGCCATGATCCGGTCAACCCCAGCATCGCCAAGTCGGCA
>JAIYAJ010000133.1 GCA_027489105.1 Zymomonas sp.
CTTGCGGGTCGCCATCTTCTCGACAACCGTGCCGGCGAACTCGTCGTCGACGTCGATCACGACCGTCTCGTAAGGCTCTTCCTTGCCGCCCTGCTCATTCTCGCGGAACAGCACGCGCGGACGGCTGATGCCAAGCTCGAAGCCCTCGCGGCGCATCGTCTCGATCAGCACGCCGAGCTGAAGCTCGCCACGGCCAGCAACGTCGAAGCTGTCCTTGCCCGCGCTCTCGGTCACCTTGATCGCCACGTTGGACTCGGCTTCGCGAAACAGACGGTCGCGGATCATGCGGCTCGTCACCTTGGTGCCCTCGCGGCCCGCCATCGGGCTGTCGTTCACGGCGAAGGTCATCGACAGCGTCGGCGGATCGATCGGCTGCGCCTTGATCGGCACGGAAACCGAAGGATCGGCGATGGTGTTCGCCACGGTCGCGACCGTCAGGCCAGCCATGCAGATGATGTCGCCGGCCTTGGCCTCTTCGACGGGCACGCGCTCGAGTCCCTGGAAGGACATCAGCTTGGTCGCGCGACCGGTTTCGATGATCTTGCCATCGACGTCGAGCGCGTGGATCGGCTGGTTGAGCTTCACCGTGCCGCTGTTGACGCGACCGGTCAGGATACGGCCGAGGAAATTGTCGCGGTCGAGCAGCGTCACGAGGAAGCTGAACGGCGCTTCGAGGTCGAGCTGCGGTGCCGGGACATGGTCGACGATCCGCTCGAACAAAGGACGAAGCGTGCCCTCGCGCGCCTGAGCATCTTCGCTCGCATAGCCGTTGCGGCCTGAGGCGTAGAGAACCGGGAAATCGAGCTGCTCGTCGGTCGCGTCGAGGCTGACGAACAGGTCAAACACCTCGTTCAGCACCTCTTCGACGCGCGAGTCCGGGCGATCGATCTTGTTCACGACGACGATCGGACGCAGGCCGAGGGCCAGCGCCTTGCCGGTCACGAACTTGGTCTGCGGCATCGCGCCTTCGGACGAGTCCACCAGCAGGATGACACCGTCGACCATCGACAGGATGCGCTCCACTTCGCCGCCGAAGTCGGCGTGGCCGGGCGTGTCGACGATGTTGATCCGCGTGCCTTCCCAGTCGACCGACGTGCACTTGGCCAGGATCGTGATGCCACGTTCCTTTTCGAGGTCGTTCGAGTCCATCGCACGTTCTTCGACGCGCTGGTTGTCACGGAAGGTGCCGGACTGGCGGAACAGCTGGTCGACCAGCGTGGTCTTGCCGTGATCGACGTGCGCAATGATCGCCACGTTGCGGAGGCTCATGGTCGTGAAAATCCTGACTTGAGGGATGTGGCGCGCGCATAGCGGAAATGTCGCGATGCAACAAGGGCAGCGTCGCGCGGCCGATCCGCAGTGGAGCCAATTGCGCCCCACGCTGGACAAAAAAAGGGCCGGTCCGAATGAACCAGCCCGAAGTCATTAGGAGAGGATGCCTGAAAGGCCCGCCCTGTCTGGGCGTCTAGCAGCGATTCGACAAATGCGAATGCGTCAATAACAATTGCATTTAATGCAATCGCCTTTCCTGCAACCATCGGCGCGGCTGCCACATAAGCGTATCGCTTGAATAATGCACCTCATGCGGCCATCTTTGCGCACAGCAAAGCACGAGGGAGACGCCGGCGATGGCCAGCACGACGACGACAGAGCAACCGGATCTGGTGCTGCAACCGCCCGCACCGGTGAAGGCGCTCGCGCCGGAGAAGGCTGCCGGGCTCGTTCCCTTGCGTGACGAGCAGCGCTCGCAACTCGAAGAAAAGGTCGAAGCCTTCGTCGAGGAACTGGTCGCTCAGGACGTCAACAGCCCCGAATTCGGCAAGCGCGTCGATTCGATCAGCAATATGGGCCGACGCGAAATCGCCGAAGCCGCCGGCCAGTCGAACCGTTTCCTGGATCGCCCGGTCAAGGCGATCGATGCCGATAATGGCGTCGGCGCGAACCTCGCGGAACTGCGCCGCACGGTCGAGGACCTCGATCCGGGCAAGCGCGACAATCTCTTTACGCGCAAGAAGCTGTTCGGGATCATCCCCTGGGGCGACCGGATGCGCGATTATTTCGACAGCTATCGCTCCGCGCAGAGCCATATCTCGTCGATCCTCAACAGCCTCGCTTCCGGCAAGGATGAACTGATCAAGGACAATGCCGCGATCGACGTCGAACGCCAGAATCTCTGGGCGGCGATGGGCCGGCTCGAGCAGATGATTCATCTGTCGAAGACGCTCGACGAGCGGCTGGAGCAGAAGGCGCTCGAACTCGACAGCAGCGATCCCGAAAAAGCCAAGGCGATCAGGGAAACGGCGCTTTTCTATGTCCGCCAGCGCAGCCAGGATCTGCTGACCCAGATGGCGGTCACGGTGCAGGGCTATCTCGCACTCGATCTGGTCAAGAAGAACAATGTCGAACTGGTGAAGGGCGTCGACCGTGCCTCCACGACGACGGTTTCCGCCCTGCGCACCGCCGTGACCGTGGCGCAGGCGCTGACCAACCAGAAATTGGTGCTGGAGCAGATCACGGCGCTCAACACGACGACGGCGAACATGATCGAATCGACCGGCACGATGCTGAAGAGCCAGACGGCCGAGATCCACAAGCAGGCTGCCTCGTCGACGATCCCGATCGAGACGCTGCAGCGCGCCTTCCAGAATATCTACGACACGATGGACACGATCGACCGCTTCAAGGTCGAGGCGCTGTCCTCGATGAAGCAGACGGTCAATGTGCTGACCTCCGAGGTGGAGAAGTCGAAGGGCTATATCGCCCGCGCCGAAGGCGCTGCCCAGGGGCAGACCGAGCCGTTCAGGGCGCTGGAATAGGATAGATCCCGATGGTCGACAGCCGCGCTGCGATGGATCGCGCCGAAGAGGTGCTGGAGCGGATTCGCTCGCGCACCACGCCGCGCGCGATCAAGGCGCATAGGCGCCGCGTCGTCGGCTTCTTCCGGCGGCTCCGCCTCGCTTTCTTCGCCGTCCTTGGCGTCGCTCTCGCCGGCGGGATGATCGGCGCCTTCGTGACCCCGTTGGGCATCTGGGGCTTCTTCCTGATGCTGATCGCCATGGCGATCGTCTTCTTCGGCATCCTCGCCTGGCCGCAGGCGCCCGAGCCAACGCCCCAGCAGATGGCGAAGAGCGACCTGCCTCTGCTCCCCTCCCAGACCGAACGCTGGCTGGAGGCTCAACGCCTTGCCCTCCCCGCCCCGGCGCAGCGGCTCGCGGACGATATCGGCATCAAGCTGGAGGCGCTGGGCCCGCAGCTGGCGAAACTCGATCCGCGCGAACCCGCCGCTTATGAGTTCCGCAAGCTGATGGCCGAGGAACTGCCCGAACTGGTCGAAGGCTATAAGCAGGTGCCAGAGGCGATGCGTCGGGTAGAGCGCAATGGCAGTTCGCCCGACCGCCAGTTGGTCGAAGGGCTCAAGGTGGTCGACGACGAGTTGCGCAGGATGGGCGAGCAGCTGGTGAGCGGCGATCTCGACAAGCTGGCCACGCAGGGCCGCTATCTCGAACTCAAATATCGCGGCGCCGAGGATCAGCGCGACTGAGCCGATCGCCCGGCGAGCCGATCGGCCTGCCTTATCCCCCGGTACAGCGCCGCCATGGCGTCGGGGTAGCTCGGGCCGGCGCAGGTGGTCAGCGCCTCGGGCAACAGGATGCGACGGCTGTCCGGAACGACCCGCCGCAACAGCGGGTGTTCGAGCATCTCGGTCCCCCGGTCACGGACGACGCCCTTCTGCTCGACCAGCAGAAAGTCCGGCCGCGCCCGCGCCATCTGCTCGATCGACAGATAGGACAGCATCGGCCGGCCAAGGCGCCCGGCGAGATTGACGAGTCCGGCGCGCCGCATCATCTCGTCGACCAGGGTGCCCTGCCCGGTCAGATAGCCGCGCCGCTGATAATAGGCCGCGACCCGCGCTCGGCCAGGGGGCTGGCCGAGAGCCGCCAACTGCGCGCGCATGGCCTTTATCAAGGCCTCGCCCCGCTCGGGATGACCGACCGCTGCCGCGACCTGACGCACAGAGCGTTCGATTGCGGGATAATCCTCGGCACGCCCGAGTTCGACAGTCCGGATTTGGCGTCGACGCAGCACCTCCAGCGCGGTCGGCGTCCCGAAGCCCGACGTGAAGACCAGGTCGGGCCGGAGCGTCATCAAATCTTCGGCTCCACCCCGCGTCACGCGGAAGCCTTTTGCCCGCTCATAGGCCCAGGACATGCCTCGATTCTGCGAGAAGCGGTTGAGCGCCGCGATCTGGCCCGGATCGGCCAGAAGAACGAGATATTGATCCGCACACAGGCTTAGCGACACGATCCGCCTGGGCGGCGAAGCGGAGTTCGCGGATGGAGCCACGACCGAGAGCGTTGCTGCCAGCGCGAAAATCAGGCTCTTCACGGGGCGGCACATGATCCCTCTTGAAAGCAAGGCGCGTCTGCGGTCAAGCCGACCCCATGGTCCCGTCTCCCCCGCCCCGCGCGTTGCTGATCGCATCGCTGGCGATCCTCGCCCTGCTGCTGGCCGCGGGATCGCTGCTGACCGGTCCGACCAGCTATGGGCCGCGCGAACTGGTGGGGATCGTCGCCGGTACGGGCGACCCTCTGCTGCGCGACATATTGGTCGATCTGCGCCTGCCACGCGCGCTGCTGGGCTTGCTCGTCGGTGCGATGCTGGGCCTCGCTGGCGCAGTGCTGCAGGGCTATCTGCGCAATCCTCTGGCGGAGCCGTCGATCCTCGGCACCTCCAATTCCGCAGCATTGGGCGCGGTCATCGCGCTCTATTTCGGCCTGTCGCAGCTGCAGCCGGCGATGCTGCCGCTGCTTGCCATCGCGGGCGCCCTGATCGGTCTTGCTCCGTTGCTGCTCCTGGCGCGCAAGGCGGAAAGCCCGCTGTCGCTTATCCTCGCGGGGATCGCGGTGGGCACCGCCGCTGGGGCCGGCATCAGCCTCGCGCTCAACCTGGCGCCCAACCCCTTCGCCGGCATGGAGATCATGAGTTGGCTGATGGGTTCGCTCGAGGATCGCTCCTTCACCCACGTCTGGATCGCCCTGCCGTGCATCCTCCCCGCAATGCTGCTGCTGTTCCGCGACGCCAGCGCGCTCGATGCGCTGACGCTCGGCGAGGATGCGGCGCAGACACTCGGCATCGACCTCGCCGCCGTTCGGCTGAGATTATTGCTGGGAATCGCGGTCGGCGTCGGAGCGGCGGTGGCCGTCTCCGGCGCGATCGGCTTTGTCGGGTTGATCGTACCGCACCTGCTGCGGCCCTTCACCGACCGTGCGCCGTCATCGCTGCTGCTGCCCTCGGCGCTGGGTGGAGGCGCGCTCCTCTGCGCCGCCGACATTGCCGTCCGGCTGATCCCCACGTCCGATATCGAGCTTCGATTGGGCGTGCTGACCGCGCTGCTTGGCGTGCCGATCTTCGTCTATCGTCTCGCCCGCGAACGCCGCCTCTGGTGACGGCCGGGCAAGATCAGCCGGCGCGGTCCTGATCGCCGGGTGCCGGGTGGGCAAGATAAGCAAGCCGCCGAACCTCGCGTCGCCCTCGCACCACCGTGGCCAGGATCAATCCCGTATAGAGGTTGAAGAAGGCGAGGATCATCAACCCCGTGACCAGCAACGCGGTAGGCAGCCGGGGAACAAGCCCGGTCTCGAGATAGGTGAGCCCCAGCGGGACCGCGAGGAGGATGGCAAGCAGCGCGAACAGCCCCCCGATCGCGCCGAAGAACAGCACCGGCTTTTCGATCCGGAAAAGCGTCATGATCGTCCAGAGGATGCGGAAGCCGTCGCGATAGGTGGACAGTTTCGACATCGACCCTTCGGGCCGCGCGCCATAATGGGTCACGACCTCGCCCACCGGCATCTGCAGTTCAAGCGCGTGGATGCTGATCTCGGTCTCGATCTCGAAGCCCGCCGACAGCACCGGAAAGCTCTTCACGAAGCGCCGGGAAAAGACGCGGTAGCCCGACAATATGTCAGAAAAGCTCCGTCCGAAAAGCCGCGCCAATATGCCCGTGAGCATCTTGTTGCCGAAGCGATGGCCGCGACGATAAGCCTCCTCGACCTCGGACTTGCGCGCGCCGACCACCATGTCGAGCCGCTCGGCCAGCATCATGCGGATCAGTTCGGGGGCGGCCGCCGCGTCATAGGTCGCGTCGCCGTCGGCCATGACATAGATGTCGGCCTCGACGTCCGAGAACATCCGCCGGACGACATGGCCCTTGCCCTGCATCCGCTCGGTCCGGACGATCGCCCCGGCGGCGCGGGCGACCTCTACCGTGCGGTCGCGGCTGTTATTGTCGAAGACATAGATGCGCGCGTCGGGCAGCGCCTTGCGGAAGTCGGCGATCGTCGCGCCGATCGCCGCTTCCTCATTGTAGCAGGGCAGGATGACGGCGATATCTGGCTTCATGCCGGCGTTGATAAAGGTCGGCCGGTCGCTTGTCATCCGTGCTTCTCGCCGGATTGCCCCCTGCGTCGCCAGAGCAGCGCGGCAAGGGAGGCCATCAGCGGGATCAGCCAGATGATCCGTGCCTGATAACGCGGCTGGGGCTCCGAGACGCCGCCGCCGAGCAGCGCGTTGACCATGGCGCCGATCATGAAAAGGCCGATCCACAGCAGCAGGTCCCGATCGGCCTGGGTCGACGATCTGCCCCGTATCGACCGGGCGAGGAGCATCAGCACCGATATAGCGACGACGGCCTGCTGGAGCCTCGCGACAAGCATCTGAGGCCAGAGGTTCCGGCCACCCAGCGAGGACAGAAGCGCGGCACGCTGGCGGGGCGGCAGCGAGCGCCAGCACCGGTCGCCGGGCGCGCAATGATAGTTGAGGATATCGACCTCGAACCGCAGCATCTGCCGCGTCGCATTATAGGCGATGCGTCCGCCCTGCGCGATCGGATGCTCGGCCAGGACCGCGAGCGCGAAGGCGCTGTCCTGATCGGACATGGCGCGCCGCGTCTGCGCATCGGCGAACATATAGCCGCCCCGCGCCGGATCGAGCGACCAGAGAAACTCACCGGCAGCGACCGACGAGCGGTCCTTCCACGCGCAGGCGGCGAAGGACGGTCGATCGCAATGGTCGCGCAGATAGGCAAGCCCCGGTCCGTCCGCCATGAAGCGCGCGGTCAGCAGCGGCACCAGCAGGGGCCTACGCCCGAACACCCGCTCCACGACCGCGCCGGTTAGCACCACCGATGCGAGCCCGATCGCGAGCAGCGTCAGGGTCGTCAGGAAAGCACCGCGCCATTCCGGCCACGGCCGACCGCCCAACCGCATGCCGACCGGCAGCAGGACGAGCATCGCCCCGATCGCAACAATGTGCGTCAGGTGTGAGAGCAGCGACAGCAGCAGAAGCGCGCCAACGCCCGTCCGCTCCCACCGTCTCATCCGGCCCCTGTCGATCACCATCAGGAGAAAGGCGAGCATGCCGAAGCCCGCCAGAAGATCGGGCATCAAGAGCCCGACGAAGAAGGGCAGCGACGTGCCCAGCGCGAGCAGCGAAACCGTCGCGAGGAGCGCTTGCCGGGTCAACACATCGAACATGCGCAGCGTCAGATGGACCAGCCAATAGGCCGCAACGGCTTGCGCAATCACGAACAGCCAGAAACTGCCGAACAGGAAGGTCATCCACAGCAGGGCCCCGAAATAGGGCGAGCGGCCTGCCATGATGCTCTGGCTGGCGATGTCGTTGCCATGGGCGGCGACATGGCCGCGCGCTTCAGGGCGTTTGGCGGCCGGATCGAGCGCGCGACGATAATGCTCGGTCCACTCGGTCGAGATGCGGTGGCCCGAGAAGATATAGGCGGCGCTGTCCGCTGCCCGCACATAGGAGGTCGTGTCGGGAAAGAAGAAGGGCTGGCCATTGAGAAAGGCAGGCCACGCAAGCGCGCAGATGCAGGCGACGTGCAACAGCCAGCGCTGAATCATCCCTGCCCCCGAAGCCCCGCCACTACCCCGCCGTCATCCGCGATCGGCCATGGCTTTGCAACCGATGTTGGGGCAGCATGCGGCGATGCATGAGGATTATGACCTGTTCGTCGAGATCGTCGACGCCGGAAGCCTCGCGGCTGCCGGCCGGCGGCTGCGCATATCCCCGGCGATGGTGTCGAAACGGCTGGCGCGGCTCGAATCCCGGCTCGGCGCACAACTTGTCCACCGTACCACGCGCCGCCTGCTGGTCACAGAGGTCGGCCAGACCTTCTACGAAGATGTCCGCCATATCGTCGAAGCGACGCGCGCGGCCGAGGCCCGTGTGGCCGGTCGGATCGGGCAGCCGGCCGGGGTGTTGCGCGTGTCAGCCCCTACGTCCTTCGGGCGGCTGCACGTGGTTCCCTATCTGAAGAGCTTTCTCGATCTCCACCCCCGGATCGACCTGACGATCGATCTCGACGACGGCTTCGTCGACCTGCTCGGCGAGCGGATCGACGTCGCGATCCGCATCTCGCCGCCGCCGGCCAAATCGCTCGACTCCAGCCTGCTCGCCGAAAATCACCGGATCCTTTGCGCTTCGCCCGCCTATCTCGCCGCACATGGCGCACCGGCCAGCCTCGACGACCTGAGCGCGCATCGCCTGCTCGCCGCCGATCATCAACTGCCCTGGCGCCTCGAAGGACCGGACGGTCCCGCCACGGTCGACGGGCAAAGCGCAGTGCGGACCAATTCGAGCGAGGTCGCGCGCGATCTGGCACTGGCAGGGCTGGGCATCGCCCTGCGGTCGACCTGGGATGTTGGCCCAGCACTGCGCGACGGACGGCTGATACGGGTGCTCGACGCCTATCGCGGGGCGACCGACGTCGCCATCTATGCGGTTCAGCCGCGCGGCGCGCGCGATACGCCCAATGCGAGCGCGTTCATCCGCCACGTCCGCGCTATCTTCTCGCCACAGCCGCCCTGGGATAGATGATCGCGATGATCGAACAGCTTCACGCCATCATGGCCCGCCTCCGCGACCCCGAAACCGGCTGCCCCTGGGACGTTCAGCAGGATTTCGCGACGATCGCACCCTACACGATCGAGGAA
>JAIYAJ010000115.1 GCA_027489105.1 Zymomonas sp.
ATATTCAGGACATGGAACGACTTAGCTTTTTAACCATGTAACCAGCGCCTTGAAGCCGCCAGCACATGGAGCCGCCGCCCACATGTCCCTTCATCTGTTCCAACAATGTCAAAGAACCGAAAACTTCCTTCCCCCAAGATTGCTCTTCGGGTGATCGAATTATCGATCAGGAAGCTCGGTAGCAGCCGGTAGAACCGCGCCGCCGCCGTCGGTGGAGCGGCTTCTATGGGCGACCCGGTTTCCGGTCAACAACAAAATTACAATTTTTATACAGGGGCAAATCAAGCCTTATTTTCCGGGGTTTCCGCTTCGCTCTTCGGCGCATGACGATCGAATCACTCTCCCGAATCGGCCCTCGGGCGATTCGGGAAAGATCGTCGGCCGGGCACCTTCCGCGGCAGCAAGCAACGGAAACTGCCCGGTTTTTCCATTCAGGCGGTCTGGATATATTCGCGCATGGCAGCAGCCTCGCTCTCGATCTTCTCGATCCGGGCCTTCACCAGGTCGCCGATCGAGACAAACCCCACGAGGACCCCATCGTCGACCACCGGCAGGTGCCGGATCCGCCGCCGGGTCATCATCCCCAGCGCGTGCAGCGGATCGGTCACGCTGGGGACCGTGATCACCGGCGTGGTCATCACATCGCCCACTCGCCGCTCCAGGAAGGCCGCACCCTCGGCGCGTATTCCGTAGATCATGTCCCGTTCGGACATGATGCCGACGACCTGCTCCTGGCCTATCACCGGCACCGCGCCGATACGGCGGTCCGACAGCAGGGCAAGAACGTCCTTCACCTGCATGTCTGCCGTGGCGTGGATGATGCTGTGGTCGCCGTGACCCTTCAATATGGACGCAATCGTCATATCGGCCTCCTTCCCCTACGCCCGCGACCGACCCATTCGGTCGGGGCCGCATGTGCGGGGCGCGGGTCTCTTGATCCGGGCGCATCTATCCGGAAGCCGCCGGGTCCCTGCAGGCTTGATGATCACATTTTTCAGGACCAAAGAAAAGCCATGTCAGCCCCCCGCAAAGACCCGACCGCCCCCCTTTCCAACCGCCATGCCTGGGCCCGCTTTCGCTGGATCATGCGCTGGGTGAGCGTGACGGCGATCGCTGCCGTTGGCGCGGCCCTCTTCTACCTCTGGGCCGACGGATCGCCGCTGACCGTCGCGGTGATCATCGCCACCTGCGCGGGCGTGTCCTTGTCGGTGCTGGTCGGCGGCGGGCTGATGGCGCTGATCTTCCTGAGCGCGGGCAGCGGCCACGACGCCGAGGTCGGCAAGATCGATGGGCCGACCGAAGACCCGAGCGCGCGCTGGGATCGCCGGGACCGCTGAGCCGGCGGCTGTAGCCAAAACGAAAAAGGGCGGCCCGAAGACCGCCCTTTCCTGTTCGACACGGAACCGAAAGCTCAGACCGCGGCGGCCTCGCCGCGCGGCTTGCGCGTACGGGTAACCCGCGGCTTCGGCGCATCTTCACCGTCGTCGCTCGAGGCGACCGACTGCGACAGCGACGGCGGCAGACGATCGGCGTCCAGCTGCTCGCTCGGCTGCACCTTGGGCGGACGGCCGCGACGGCGCACGGGGCGCTCCTCGCCTTCCTCGGAGGCAAGCGGCGCAGGCGTGGCCTCGGCAACCGGTGCGGCCTCGACGTCGTCCTGGCGGCGGGCCTGCTGCTCGCCGTCATAACGGCGCTCGCCGCGCGGCGGACGGCCACGACGCGGACGCCGCTCCCCACCCTCGCCGGCTTCGCCTTCCTCAGCCGAACGCTGCTGCTGGCGCTCGCCATCCTGGTCGTACCGGTTCTGGTCGTAGCGATTCTGCTCGTATCGCTGGCCACCCTCCCGGCGGCGCTGATCGCCCTGCTCGTCGCCGCGCGACGCCTGGACCTCGTCGCTGCCGACGCGCTCGCCCTCGTCGCCATAGTCCTCGTCGGACTGCATCGAGAAATCGTCGCGGCGCGGACGCGGCTGCTGATCCTCGAAGCGCGAGCGGCTTTCGCTCAGCACCCGGAAATAATGGTCAGCGAACTGGAGATAATATTCGGTGTTGACCCGGTCGCCCTGCATCTGCGCGTCGCGGGCGAGCGCCTTGTACTTTTCGAGCAGCTGGGCGGCATTGCCCCGCGCCCGATTGTCGATGCGATTACCGCGATCCTGGCCCCCATTGCCACCGTTCGGCCGGGGTGCACCCGAACCACCGCCACGACCGCGACGGCGGCCGTTCTGCCGATTGTTTATCAACTTACCGATGTCCTCGTCACTGGTGGTATAGGTTCACCACTCCCACACCGGGACCATCCCGGATTACGTCAGGGGCCATCGTCCCCAAGCTGCATGATGCACGCCGCCCTACGGCGCGGGCCTTTTGGGCACCGCATCCACCGCACGTCATGGTCGCCTGTTGGGGCGCCCCTGCCATTGGGGGTCGTGGCATCGGGCGGGTGCACGCGAACGGACCCTGCCCTTACCGTGGCTTTCGATGTAGGGGCAGGCGCAGCGGATTCCAAGCGGATAATGTGCGCTCTACGACAAAAGGTCAGTGCCGGACGAGGATAGCCCGGTCGCGCCCGCCCAGATCCTGCCGTACCGACGTGCCGAGCCCCTGTACGGCGAAGAGTCCGCACACCGCTGCCGCCTGCGTCCAGCCGATCTCGACCACCGCCCGCCCTTCGGGCGCCAGCAGGCGAGCAATATCGGGTGCCAGCCGACGATAATCGTCGAGTCCGTCAGGACCCGCGAACAGTGCGTCGGCGGGTTCATGCTCGCGAACCTCGGGGGCGAGCGGGGCATCCGACTCTATATAAGGCGGGTTGCACAGAATCAGGTCGAACGGACCGTCGATCCCCCGCCCCCAGTCACCGACACACAGCACCGCCCGCAACGCCAGACCGAGCCTTTCGGCATTGCTTGCGGCGATCGCGAGCGCCTCGTTCGACCGATCGACTCCCACACCGCTGGCATTGGGCCATTCCGCCAGCGCGGCGAGCAGCAGCGCGCCCGAACCGGTACCCAGATCGAGGATCGTCGCGGGCCCTGCCGATCCGAAATGATCGACCGCCGCTTCGATCAGCGTCTCGCTATCCGGACGGGGAATCAGGACGCCGGGGCCGACCGCCAGCGTGATCGTCCAGAAATCGCGTTCGCCAAGGATATAGGCGACCGGCTCCTGTCCGCGACGGCGATCGAGCAGGGTCTCGAACGCGTCCGGGGAAGGATCGTCGAGCCGGCCGAGCAGCATCGTATCGCGCGCCACGCCCAGCGCCGCCGCCATCAGCAGTTCGGCATCGAGCCGCGCCGAGGCGCTCCAGCCGGACAGTTCGGCCGCAGCGCGCACAAGCGCCGCACGGACCGTCTCAGCCATCGAGCTGGGCCAGCCGCTCGGCCTCGTCCTCGGCGATCAGCGCGCCGACCAGCTCCTCGAGACCGGGTCCTTCCAATATCTCGTCGAGACGGTGGAGCGTCAGGTTGATGCGGTGATCGGTCACGCGCCCCTGCGGGAAATTATAGGTGCGGATCCGCTCGGACCGATCACCCGACCCCACCATCGACTTGCGCGCGCCCGCACGCTCGCTGGCGAGACGCTCGCGCTCCATCTCGTACAGGCGGGTCCGCAGCACCTTGAGCGCCTTGGCCTTGTTCTTGTGCTGCGACTTCTCGTCCTGCTGAATCACCACCAGTCCGGTCGGCAGGTGGGTGATGCGCACGGCACTGTCGGTGGTGTTGACCGACTGGCCGCCGGGTCCAGAGGATCGATAGACGTCGATCCGCAGATCCTTGTCGTCGATCTGCACGTCGACGTCCTCCGCCTCGGGCAGCACCGCAACGGTTGCCGCCGACGTATGGATGCGCCCACCGGACTCGGTGACGGGCACGCGCTGGACGCGGTGGACGCCGCTCTCGAACTTGAGCCGGGCGAACACGCCTGCCCCGGTCACGCTGGCCACGACTTCCTTATAGCCGCCGAGGTCGGCCGCGCTGGCGGAGATCAGCTCGACCCGCCACCCGCGATTCTCGGCATAGCGCTGGTACATGCGGAACAGGTCGCCCGCGAACAGCGCCGCCTCGTCGCCGCCGGTCCCTGCCCGGATTTCGAGCATCGCCGATCGCTCGTCGGCGGCATCGCGCGGGAGCAGCCTGAGCGCGAGCGCACGTTCCGCCTCGGGCAGCCGGGCGCGGAGATCCTCGACCTCCTCGATCGCCATCGCCTTGAGTTCGGCGTCGCCGCTCTCGTCCTCGGCCATGCCGCGCAGCACCTCGAGCTCGGCACGAAGGCGCCGCACCTCGCCGGCCGCAACCGCGACCGGCTCGATCTCGGCATAATCCTTCGACAGCTGGACGAACTGGTCCGAGGGCAGGTCGCCGCGCGACATGAGCGCCTGGAGCTCGTCGCGCCGGGCCTCGATCTGCGCGATCCGCGCCGAACTGATCGCTCCTGCCATGCGCGATCAGCCCTTCAGTGCCGCCACCAGCGCATCGACCGCAACAGCTCGCTGGCTCTGCGCGCCCATGTCCTTCAGCGACACTTCGCCGCGCGCGACCTCGTCCTCGCCGATGATGACGGCATAGCGCGCGCCGGCGGCATCGGCCTTCTGCATACGCCGCTTCATATTGCCCTTATAGGCCATGTCCGCCGACAGCCCGGCCCGGCGCAGATCCGCAAGCACCCGGCCCGCCAGTGCCTGCGCCGCCTCGCCCATCGGCACCACCGCAATATCGATGCGCTCGGCCGCCGGCTCGTCGATCAGCATGGCGAGCCGCTCGATACCCGCCGCCCAGCCGACCGCTGGGGTCGGCGGACCGCCGAGCGCCTCGATCAGCCCGTCATAGCGCCCGCCGCCGAGCACGGTGCCCTGCGCGCCGAGCCGATCGGTGACGAACTCGAACGCCGTGTGGCGATAATAATCGAGCCCGCGCACGAGCCGCGCATTGCGCGTCCAGGCGACACCCGCCGCCTCGAGACCGCGCGTGACCGCCTCGAAGAAGCTCCCAGCCTCGGGCGACAGAAAGGCGTCGATCTCGGGCGCGGCGTCGGCGATCGGGCGGTCGCGCGGATCCTTGCTGTCGAGGATGCGCAGCGGATTCTTGGCGAGCCGGTCGAGGCTGTCCTCGCTCAGCTCGCCACGATGCTTTTCGAAATGGGCGATCAGCGCCGCGCGCCAGGCATCGCGCGTCTCGCCATCGCCCAGCGTGTTGAGCGTCAGCGTGACCCCGTCCGAGACCCCGAGTTCGCGCAGCAGCTGGTCGGCGAGGCAGAGCAGCTCGACATCGGCCTGCGGCTCGCCCGCGCCGATGATCTCGGCGTCGAGCTGGTGGAACTGGCGGTAGCGTCCCTTTTGCGGCCGCTCATAGCGGAACAGCGGACCATGGGTGGCGACCTTGAGCGGTGCATATTGCTGCCAGCCCTCGGTCAGATAGGCGCGACAGATACCGGCGGTGAACTCGGGCCGCAGCGTGACCGAATCGCCGCCACGGTCCTCGAAGCTGTACATTTCCTTGGAGACGACGTCGGTTGTTTCGCCGAGCGAGCGGGCGAAGACGGCGGTCGGCTCGAACACCGGCACCTCGACGCGGCCGAAGCCGTAGAGACGGCGGACCCGGTCGAACGTCTCGACCACATGGCCGAAGCGCCGCGCCTGTTCGCCCAGCATGTCCTGCGTGCCCCGGATCGGGCGCGGTGTTTCGATCCTGCTCATGTCGCGCCCTTATCGCCACATCGCCCGGCGTGAAAGCGCTTTGCGTGAGCGCGCGCGCCCGCCGACAGGCGTCCGGGCTTCGTCGATGCGCCAAAAACCGCGACCGCAGCGGTGAATCGGCTTGGAATCCGATGCGGTGCAGCATAAAGCCGCGCCATGAACATCGACCTCATCCCCGTGGGCGACGATCCGCCCAACAGCCTCAACGTCATCATCGAAGTGCCGGTGGGTGGCGAGCCCGTGAAGTACGAGTTCGACAAGAAGTCGGGCGCGCTCTTCGTGGACCGCATCCTGCACACGCCGATGCGGTATCCCGCCAATTACGGCTTCGTGCCGCACACGCTGTCGCCCGACGGCGATCCGCTCGACGCCCTCGTCGTCGCGCGCTCGCCCTTCGTGCCCGGCTGCGTCGTCCGCGTCCGCCCGATCGCCGTGCTCAAGCTCGAGGATGAGGCCGGCGGCGACGAGAAGCTGCTGACCGTGCCGGTCGACGGCACCTTCCCTTATTATTCGAAGGTCGACGAGCGCGACGATCTGCCCGAGATCGTGATGCAGCAGATCGAGCATTTCTTCACCCACTATAAGGATCTCGAAGCCAAGAAGTGGGTGCGCATCGGCACCTGGGGCGACGCCGACGAGGCACGCCGCATCGTGCTCGAGGCGATCGAGGCCGCGAAGAAGGCCAAGGCCGCCTGACGGTCTCGGCCCCGCGCCGAAACATAGGACGGGCCGGTCGGGTCGGCGTCGCGGAACCGGGCACAACGCCCCTCCCGACGCTGCCCCGGCCGGCCTTTTCCTTTGGCGCGAAGCGGATAGAGGCGCCGGTGAGCCGATCAGGCGCCTCCGGTTCGCGCCCGAACACGACAATCTGAAAAAGTGGCGATTACCCGCTTGCCTTGAATCGGAGCGCCCCCTATAGGCGCCCCACTTGGCTCAATCCGGTCGGCTCCCGAGGCCTAAAAAACGACCGGATCTCCGTCGGGGAGTAGCTCAGCCTGGTAGAGCACTGTCTTCGGGAGGCAGGGGCCGGAGGTTCGAATCCTCTCTCCCCGACCACTTCATTTTATCGACGATGACATGACGGGCGAGCCCGCAAGGGCCCGCCCGTTGTCGTCTCAGAAGCTCTCCCCCACCAGCGCCTCGCTCTTGTCCCACAGCAGCTTCGCGCGCTCGGCGTCGAGGGCGTAGGGGCGGACGCCGAAGCCGACGCTCTGGGTCTCGACGATCTCGGCGACGTGGCAGTCCTCGAGATAGCGGCCGCCGATCTCGGCGGGATCGGCGACGGTCGCGGCCCAGACCGAGGTCGCGGCGCCCTGCGGCACCGACTTGAACGCGAAGCCCTGCCCGCTCGCCTGCATCTGCGCGATGGCGGCCGTCAGCGTCGCCTGGGCTTCCTCGCTCATATAGCGGCCCAGTTCCGTGTTGATGCCGCCCGGGTGGACCGAGGCGGCGCGGATGCCGCGTCCGCGATGGCGGCGGTCGAACTCGACCGCGAACAGCGCATTGGCCGTCTTGGCGGCGCCATAAGCGCGCCACGGGTCATAAGGCGTCGTTTCGAAATTGGGATCGTCGAGATCGATGTCCGAGAAATGGTGCGCGCCGGAGGACAGGCCGACGAAGCGGCCGCCGTCGACGATCAGCGGCGCGATCCGGTTGACGAACAGAAAATGGCCGAGATGGTTGGTACCGAACTGCAGCTCGAAACCGTCGGCGGTGCGGCCTTCCGGCGTCGCCATGATGCCGGCATTGGCGATGACCGCGTCGAAGCGGCGGCCATCCGCCAGCAGGCGGTCGGCGGCGGCACGAACGCTGGCGAGCGAGGCGAGGTCGAGTTGGAGCAGGTCGAAGCTGCCGGCGCCTCTATCCGCTGCAGCGCGCACGTCGGCGGTCGCGGCTTCGGCCTTGGCAAGATCACGCGCCGCGCCGACCACGGCTGCGCCATGCGCGACAAGCGCGCGGGCGGTTTCGACCCCGAGCCCGGCCGAAACGCCGGTCACCAGATAGCGCTTGCCGGTGAGGTCGATGCCATCGAGCACCTCGTCCGTGGTCGTCGCCGCGCCAAAACCGTCCGCCATTCTCCATCTCCTCTCATGTCCGTCGGCGGGACTGCCGCCCGCCTGTCGCCGCTATGCCCTGCCAGGAACGCCAGGGAAAGCGCCTTGGGGGCTCAGGCCGCGTCGGGCTGCAAGGAGGGGTGTGCGCGTTGGAAGGCGTCGATCGCCCCGCAGCGGGCATCGATCGTCATCAGCATGTCTAGGCCATCGAGATCGCAGTTGAAGCGCCGGGCGTTGAACAGCTGGGGCACGAGGCAGCAATCGGCCAGGCCCGGCGTATCGCCGCACAGGAAGCGCCCGGCGCGACCGCTGGCGCGGACGAATTCTTCGAGCCGTTCGAGCCCGTCACGCACCCAATGGCGGTACCAGGCGTCGATCTGCTCCTGATTCTGTCCCAGTTCATTCTTGAGATGGCGCAGGACGCGGAGATTGGCGAGCGGGTGGATGTCGCACGCGATCAGTTGCGCGGCCGCGCGGACATAGGCACGTGCCGCCGGATCGAAGGGCAACAGAGGCGGCTCCGGATGCACCTCCTCCAGATATTCGATGATCGCCAGCGACTGGACGAGCATGCCGTCTTCGTCGGTCACGAGCGCAGGCAGCAAGCCCTGCGGATTGATTTCCGCGCGATAGGTTGGGAGCGCCTCGCTGGCGAGCAGGTTGACCGGTGACTGGTCGAACCCGATCTCCTTCAGATTGAGCGCGATCCGCACCCGATAGGCGGCGGACGACCTGAAATACCCGAACAGCCTCACCGACAGCCTCCGTCCCGGATCCCAGCCCCATAGCCGGATCGCAAGCCCTCAACGCCCGTGGTAAGAAGATGCGAAACATTTGCAATCCGGTAGTGTAACGGAATCGGATCAAGCTGGGACAGGATGAGGCTGGCCGAGACGATGTGGCGCGCCCCGTTCGTCCCCGGCGCGGGGAAGGGAACCGTCCGAAGGATGGTGGAGGGGTCGCCGCCCTCCGTTCCAGCGCCACCCACGCGAATGCGCCACCACCGCTCCACCGGCTGCGCCGGTCCCCCTACCCGTTCCGGAGAGGATCTTTCGGGCAGGGCTTGCGACATCCCCTCCGAAAATGATCTGGTGACGGGATGCGCCATGTTCTCCCTCTGCTCGCCGCCCTGATGCTCGCCCCGCCCGCCGCTTCGGCCGCCGAGCCGCCCACAGCGATGGCTACCGCCCAGCCGGTGACGGCGATCATCTCGGCCTTCGCGCCCGAAATGGAGCTGCTCGAGGGCCAGTTGGCCGATCCACGCGAAAAGCGGATCGGCGGGGTCCGCTTCGTCGAGGGGCGGCTCGACGGAAAGCCGGTGCTGCTGTTCCTGTCCGGCATGAGCATGGTCAATGCAGCGATGACGACGCAGCTGGCCCTCGACCATTTCGCGGTCCGGCGGATCGTCTTTTCGGGGATCGCGGGCGGTCTCGATCCGGCGCTCGACGTCGGCGACGTCGTCGTTCCCGACGCCTGGGCCAATTATCTGGAGTCGGTGTTCGCCCGCGCCGACGGGCGGGGCGGCTATGCGCTGCCCAAGGACATGGAGGGCCGGGTTCCGCTGGAGAATTGGGCGATGATCTTTCCCCGCGCGGCGCTGCTCCAGACCGCCGGATCGGGCGCGATAGACCCAAAACTCTGGTTCGAGGCCGATTCCGCGCTGCTGGCCCTGGCACGGCGGGCGGCGGAAAAGGTGCGGCTGCAGCGCTGCGTCGAGGCGCTATGCCTGACCGCGCAGCCGCGCATCGTCGTCGGCGGCAAGGGAGTCTCCGCCTCTGTGTTCATGGATAATGCCGAGTTCCGCGCCTATCTGCACCGCGTGTTCGGCGCGCAGGCGACCGACATGGAAAGCGCGGCGGTGGCGCATGTCGCTTATGTCCACGCCATCCCGTTCATCGCCTTCCGCTCATTGTCGGATCTGGCCGGGGCCGATCCCGACCATAATCAGGCCGGCACCTTCTTCCGTCTCGCATCTGCCAATGCCGCGACCGTGGTCCGCGCCTTTGTCGACGAGCTGCCCGACTGAACGATAGAGGCGGCGGATCGCTGGTGGATCCGCCGCCCGCAAGGGATCAGAATTTGTAGCCTACGGTCAGCTGCCAGGTCCGCGGCATGTTGTAGAAGGCGAAGCCCGGCGGGAAGTTGCTCGCGACGAACAGATTGTTGAAGCAGTTCGCGCATTCGATCGAGGCCTTCCACGGCCCGTCCTGCGGCTTGAGCGTCAGGCTCGCGCCGACCAGCCATTCGCCGTCGACATAGTCGAGCGGTACGCCCGCCGTGCCGACCGTGTTGCGCGACTGATAGGAGGCATTGGCCGCCGGGGTCAGGTAGAAGTCGCCGACCGGCATGTCATAGGCGCCACCGAAGGCCGTGGTGAACTTCGGTGTCCGCTGCGGCGGCGCCAGATTGCCGTTCGGATCGACGATGCCCTGGCCGCAGCTGGCGGCGACGCCGGCACGGCACGAGGCCTGCTGGGCGGTGATCGTCGGGTCCGGGTTCAGATATTTGGCGCGCTGCAGGCCGATATTGGCGAACAGCGACAGGCCGCGGACCGGCGCCCAGACCAGTTCGGATTCGAGGCCATAGTTGCGGAAGTCCGACCCGTTCTGCGTGACGAAGTTGATCGCACCGGTGCTGTCGACGAAGCCCAGCGGAACCTGGAAACCCTTCACATCGGTATAGAAGACAGTGGTGTTGAAGCGCAGCGTGCGGTCGAGCAGCTCGGTGCGGAAGCCGCCTTCATAGGACCAGACCTTTTCCGGACCGAATTGCAGGAAATTCTCCGCCGAGAGCGAGCGGGCGTTCCAGCCGCCCGAGCGGAAGCCGCGCGTCGCCGAAGCGAACAGCATGACATCCTGCATCGGCCGGTATTCGACCGCGAAGCGCGGGGTGAACTGCTTGGTGCGATCGCGCAGCGGAATACCGGCGGCGGCGATGTCGGCCGAGCCATAAGGCACGCCGGCCAGCGCCGGATTGGCATTGGCGACGACACCGACCGTCTTCTTCTCGCTCGTATAGCGCCCGCCCACCGTAAGGGTCAGGTTGTCGACCGGCTTCCAGTCGAACTGGAGATAGGCGGCCGGCGCCGAGGTCTTGTTGTTGAGCACCCGGTCGGCGAGGACCAGCGGCAGGCCGATGGTTCCGAGGTCGAGCGTGAAGACGTCGGCGAAGTCGGTGCTGTTGTCCTCATGGATGTAGAAGAGGCCGGCCGTATATTGCAGGCCCTCGGCGATCTTGCCGTTGATCTTCACTTCCTGCGAGAACTGCTTGAAGCGGCCGGCATTGGCGAGAGCGAAGCCGCCGGTCGAATATTTGCCGTCGAAGATGTCGGACAGATAATCCTGCTTCAGATCGCGATAGCCGGTGATCAGCGCCAGCGTCGCCCCGCCCAGGTCGATCTGCACGTTGGAGGAGAGCGAAAGGCTCTTGGTCACGTTCTTGAGGTGGAAATTGGCCTTGCGACCGGCGACGAGGCCGGCGAGCCCGGCCGACTTCGTGCTGAGCCCCGTATTGCTGAACAGGTCGCCGCCGACCTTGACCGACGGCAGGTTGAGCGTGTTGTCGCGGACATAATCGGCCGACAGGTCCCACGTCACCGTGTCTGTCGGCAGCAGGCGAACCGCGCCCCGCAGGCCGAAGCTCTTGGTGCCGTTGTTCTTCTCGCCGGTCGTCAGATTCTTGACATAGCCATCGGCCTCGGTCGCGAAGCCCGAGATCTTGGTCAGCACCTTGTCGCTGATCGGCGCATCGACCGACCCCCGGACGATCCACTTGTCATAGGCGCCGTAGCCCGCCTCGACATAGCCGCCGAAGCTGTCCGCCGGCTTCTTCAGGACGACGTTGATCGCGCCGCCCGTGGTGTTGCGGCCGAACAGCGTGCCCTGCGGGCCGCGCAACACTTCGATCCGGTCGACGTCGAAGAAGGCGAAGTTGTTGGCGTTCTGCCGGCTGACATAGATGTCGTCGACATAGGTGCCGACCGGCGGATCGAAGGTCGCGATCGATTCGGTGTTGCCGAGGCCGCGGATGAAATAGCTGTTGGCCGAACCGATTCCGACATTGGTTGCGCCGACCATGTTGGGCACCAGACGCGGAATGTCGATCGTGGTGCGGATCTGCTTGGCGGCGAGTTCCTGGCCGGAGAAGGCCGAAACCGCGATCGGCACGTCCTGAAGGCTCTGCTGGCGGCGCTGCGCGGTGACGACGATCTCGCCGAGCGTGCCACTGTCGGACATATCCTCGGCGGCGCCCGCCTGCTGGGCTATCGAGGGCGAGACCGTCAGGGCCAGCGAAGCGACCGCGACAGAAGCATGCAACCACATTCCCAAACGACGCATGTGCGTTTCCCCTTGGCAGGCGGCTCATGCCGCTTTTGTGGATTACAAGCTGTCAAAGTCTTTTACGGCCGTCCTACACTTTTTTGTTGTTTTGACGCCGATCAACGTCGTGCGGTCAGGGCCTGATCTCGATCCACTCCCCCGCGCCACCGACAAGGCGTTCGGTCTGACCTGTATCTGCGCCGTGGAAATGCGCGATGGCGATCCCGCTCGGCAGGCCGATCGAAGAGGCCGGACGATCGATCGCGGCGGCCGGAAATTCGTCGATCTCGATCAGGCT
Source organism: Zymomonas sp. (assembly GCA_027489105.1). The sequence continues at coordinate 12,366 of JAIYAJ010000115.1, forward strand.
CGCCTCGTCGAACGCGACCGTCGCCAGCCGGTGGCGATGTGCGCGGTCGATCCCATGCGCTTCGGACAACACCTCGATTCGCGCCTCGAAGATCGGGCTGAGCGCCCGCCCGCGCTCGACATAGGACTGCGCGGCGGCCTCGATCCCGCGCGAGCCCATCACCAGGATGAAGGGCTGGCCGACGAAGCTCTTTGCTTCGGGCAGGTCGAACCCCGGCACCGGTTCCGCCACCTCGGTCAGATAGAGCACCTCGCCGCCTGGGCCCGAGACCTGCATCGCCTTGATCTTGTCGGTGAAATCGAAGTCCAGGACGGCGGGCGCGCCGATGATCGCGAACGGCGAGCCGGGCCCCGCCAGCCGGACGGCGAGCGCCTCGACGTCCTGGACGATGATCTCGACCGCCGCCCAGCCGAGCGCCGCCATCGGCCGATAGGCGGGATCGGGTGCCGCTTCGACCAGCCGGAGAAAGCGGGCTTCGCCGCTTTCGGGCGTCAGCGTCGACGTCCGGGCACCCGCCGCCTTCGGCGCATTCCACGCCTGCGCCTCGGCGGCATCGAAGGACGCTACCGGCGAGGGCCGGTAGCCCAACCAGTCGCGATAGGCGGCGATGGCGGCGTCGAGATCGGGCACGACGATGGTGGCACCGGCAAGCGACTTGATCATTGCAGAACCTCATGGAGCGGCCGGACCCGGCCGGGGCGATCAGGGAAAGGCGGGGGTGCCGAGTTCGGCGGGACTGCCATAGGCGCGCTCCGCCTCGAAGGTGATTTCCTCGGTCAGCCGCGCGGCGGCCGGGCTGAGCTTCACGTCGCGCCGCGTGATCAGGCAGGCATGGCGCAATATGGTGGTTTCGGTGAGATCGAGCGTCACCAGCGCACCGAACTCGATCAGCGTGCCGACCATGTCGGGCGACACGGTGATGATATAGTCGTCGTCGATGCACAGCCAGGAGCCGATCGTCACCGCATCGCTGCGAATGATGCGCTTCGGCGACGGCAGCTTGGCGCGCATATGCGCCACCTGGATCGCTTCGTAGATGTCGCCGCGAAAGGCCGGCATCATCCAGGTGAAATCCTGCAGGTCGCGCAGCGCCAGTTCGCGCGCGCCGGCCAGCGGGTGGTTCTTGCGCACGGCGAGCACGTCGCGAATCTCGAAGAGGTGCCGGAAGTCGAGCAGGTCGGCATGGGCGGGATCGTGGCTGGGACCACCACAGACGAAATCGACCTCGCCCAGCATGAGCTTCTCGATCATCATCTCGGTGTAACCTTCAACAAGCCGGATTTGTACGTCCGGCTGTTGACGGTGATAGCGGCGAATCGCGGTGGCGACGTGACGACCCGTCATCGTCTCGCCGATGCCGATGGTCACCGATCCGCCGCGCGCATCGCGCAGCAGCTCGATCTCGCTCGCCATGCGCTCGGCCAGCGCCAGCTGCGTCCGGGCGCGGGCCAGCAACAGCCGCCCGAACACCGTCAGGGTCGGGCGACCGCCACGCTTCCGGTCGAGGAAGCGAACCCCCGCCGATTCCTCCATCCGCGCGATCGAACTGCTCAACGCCTGCTGCGTGACGTTCAGCTTCTGCGCAGCGTCAATGAACGTCCCTTCCTCGACCAGCGTGACGAAACGCCGCAGCTGGATGAGCTCGATGTCGTGCATTAGATATCCAACATATTTGTTATTTCGGCCAATTAGCCATTGTTAGTCTGTTTTTGATGTTTCCGGTCGGTCCGTCAAGCCCAGCACGCTGGGCCCATCGCCGCCCACCTTCGAACCGCTCAGGGGAGAGATCGATGGTATTGCAACTCAAACATGCGATGCGCCCGCAGCAGTCGGCCGAGGACGTCGCCCGCGGGCGTTTCGTCTCGGGCCTGCGCTCCTTCATTCTCAACGACCTCGCCCAGGACATGCGCCAGGCCTATGACGAGCGCGTCGCCCCGGCGTTCGAGAAGGCGCATGGCCGCCCGCCCGAGAGCAGCGCCGAAGTCCACAAAGCGATGCGTACCGACCCGGCCTTCAAGGTGTACAGCGCCTGCCGCGTGCGCGCCCAGTCCATGGTTTGGGACGCGGTGACGCCGGTGGTGCAGCGCGAGCGCGCGAAGCTTGAGGCCGCGGCCAGCGAAAGCGGGGCGGCCGCAGCGGTGACCCTCGCGCCCGACATGGAATTGCCGCGCAACGTCACAGGGCTCGACGTCCACCTGATGCCCGGCGGCTATGCGGGCGATGCCGATTTCCCCATGGCGGCCGGCGCCGTCTATGATCAGGGGCTGGCCATCTTCTCCATGGGCCTGATGGGGCAGAATCTCGACGATATCGGCCTGTCGATGGCGACCTATGTCCGCAACGCCTTCCCCGATTTCGCGCCGGCCCGCATCCTCGACGTCGGCTGCACGATCGGCCACAACAGCCTGCCCTGGAAGCAAGCCTATCCCGAAGCCGAGGTTCACGCCATCGACGTCGCCGCACCGGGCCTTCTCTATGGCGCCACGCGGGCGAAGCTGCAGGGCCTCGATGTCGCCTTCCACCAGATGAATGCCGAGGCGCTCGACTTCCCCGACGAGAGTTTCGACCTCGTCTTCTCGTCGATGTTCCTCCACGAGCTGTCGGCCAAGACCCGTCGCGCCTTCTTCCGCGAGGCCCGCCGCCTGCTGCGCCCCGGCGGGCTGCTGCTCAACATGGAGCTGCCGCCGAACAGCCAGATGGGCGCCTTCGAGGGATTCTATCTCGACTGGGACTGCTATTATAATGAGGAGCCCTTCTACAAAGGCTTCCGCGACGAGGACCCGCGCGCGCTGTGCCGCGACGGCGGCTTCGCCGACGAGGATTATGTCCAGTTCGTCACCCCCAGCCTGGGGATCTACGGCGCCGACGCGATCGCGACGGCGGCGGCCAGCGATCCGCTGGCGGTGAACAGCGAGACCACCGGCCGTCTGGCCGAGGGCGTCAACTGGTTCGGATTCGGAGCATGGAAGCGATAATGAGCGAAGCCCTGCGCCCCGAAGACGCCCCGCCGTCGATCTACGGCCCCGACGGCCGCCCGCAATTTTTCGCCGACCCGGCGATGGACCGCTTCGTGCCTGTCGTCCTGAACCTCGCTTCCGAGCTGTGGGTGCAGGCCGAGACGATCGCCAATCTCCGCGCCTTGTTGGAGGAGAAGGGCATAGCATCGACCGAAAGGCTCGACGCGATTGCCGAAGAAAGCGCCTCCGATCCAGCGCGCGAGGCGGCGCTGCGCGCCTTCATCGACCGCATCTTCATGCCCTTGCGCGAAGCCCCCGGCGTCGCGGCCTGATCCCCGGAAAGGAAGCATCATGCGCCTGATCGTGCTCGTCACGCTGAAGGACGGCGTCAGCCACGACGATTATCAGGCCTGGGCTAAGAGCACCGACCTGCCCACCGTGCGCGCGCTGCCCTCGATCGCCGGCTTCGACCTGTTCCGCGCCACCGGCGTGCTCGGCGGCGGCACGGCGCCCTGCGACTATATCGAGATCATCGACATAGGCGATATGGAGGCGTTCGGCAGCGATGTCGCCCGGCCCGAGATGCAGGCGATCGCCGCCCAGTTCGCGGCCTTCGCCGATACCGTCTTCATCACCACCGAGCCGGTCGTATGAGCGGTCCGCTGCAGGGCCGCACCGCCGTCGTCACCGGCGCGGGTCGGCTTGGCGGTCTCGGTGCGGCGATCGCCCGCCGGCTCGCGGCAGACGGCGCTGCCGTGGTGATCTCCGACCTCGGTCGGCCGGTGGATGCGGCGACGCCCGGATCGATGATCGGCGCCAGTGACGAGATGGAAGCGGTTGCGGAAGCAATCCGCGCCGATGGCGGCACGGCCTCGACCTGCGTCTGCGACGTCCGCCGCTGGGCCGATGTCGCCGCGCTCGCCGACCATGCGGTGGCGAGCCATGGGTCGCTCGACATCTGGGTCAACAATGCGGGAATCGGCTATATCATGAAGCCGCTGCTGGAGGTCGAACCCGACGACTGGCAGGCGGTGATCGACGTCAACCTGACCGGCAGTTTCTACGGCATCAAGGCCGCCGCGCAGAAGATGGTCGCAGCCGGCAGGGGCGGGCGAATCGTCAACATCGCCAGCCAGGCCGCCAAATCGGGCTTTCCCTTCGCCCAGGCCTATTGCTCGTCCAAACATGGGCTGGTCGGCCTCGTCCGGTCTGCCGCGATCGAGTTGGGCAAGCACGGCATCACCGTGAACAATGTCTGCCCCAATCATGTGACGACCGGCCTCGGCGCCTGGCAGAACAGCTATTTCGCCGAAAAGTCGGGCCTGTCGGTCGAGGACTATCTGGCGCAGATGGCCGCCCGCATCCCGATGGGACGCCCCGGTCTGGCCGAGGATACGGCCAATGCGGTCGCCTTCCTAGCCTCGGACCAGGCGCAATATATCACGGCCGAAAGCCTCAATGTCTCGGGCGGCGAAGAACCGCATTGATCGCCGCCCCGGCATCGGCCTCCCCGGCCAGCCGGTCGAACAATGCCGCGAGATCGTCGTGAACCTGCTCTATTCCGGCAAAGGCGAGGCATCCGCGCGCCTTGGCAAGATGCTGATCGCGGCTGAGCGGCCATCCGGGCGAACCGAACTGCCGCTCGACGCCGACCGTCAGGACGCGACCATCGCGCAGCCAGGCGGTGGCCGTCGCGGGGGCGAAGGCGGCGGGATCGGGATTGTCGTCGGTCTCGACCGAGATCCGCCTCGCCAATGCCAGCAGCCCCGGATCGCCGAGACGATCGGCGCCGAAATCCTCGAGCGCCACCGTGCCGCGTTCGAGCACCACGGCACCCAGCCAGGCGAAGCAGAGCCGTGCATAGGCCGGGCTCATGCCCTCGACCGGCGGCCGGCCGACCAGCCGGCCGATCAACGGCGGCGCGCGATAGACGAGGCGGTCGAGCTGGTCGGCGGTCAGCCCTTGTTCGCGCATCAGCATCTGCGTCGCGACGATCGCGCCATGTGCCGCGCGGCCGGTGGGAAAAGGCTTCCAGCTGACCTCGACGATGCGATGACCCTCGCTCAGCGCGCGGTGCAGGCGCGAGACGTCATGGCCCGCCTCGAACAGGGTCAGATAGCCGAACGGCCCCTCGATCGAGTCCATCGGGCCGGGCAGCCCCGCGACGGCAAGATCGATCGCCATGATCGCGGAGCGAGCCGCCTGCGCGATCTGCAGCGGCAGCGTCGGCTTGCCCTCGACATGCGCCTGCATCGTGCCGGCGGCGAAGGCCAGCGCATAGCCGATGGCGTTGCGCGTCACCGCCTCGTCCTCGCCGCGCAGGCTGGCGAGCGCTGCGACCGACCCGAAAATGCCCGCCGTCGCCGGTCGGAAGAAGCGCAGCGGGGTCGTCGCGGCGAGGCCCAGGCCGGCAGCCACGTCGACGCCCGCAACCAGCGCGGTCAGCAGCTCTTCGCCACTGCGCGCCGGCCCCCGGTCGAGTTCGGCGAGAAGCGCTGCGACCATCGTCGCCAGCGGATGGACCACAGCCGGCTCGTGGACGCAGTCATATTCCTGGGCGTGGATCTGGTAGGCGTTGACGAAGGCCGCGTCGGCCGGGGGCAGCGCTTCGTCACGGCCCAATATGCCGCATCGCCCCTCCGCGCCGCCATTGCCGGCCTTGACCGCGAGCAGCACCTGTTCGGCAAAAGGTGCCCGCACGCCCGCCAGTCCGACGCACAGCGTATCGTGGAGAAAGGTTGCCGCCGCCGCGCGCGCGGCGCTATCGATCCCCGACCAGCGGAGCTTCGTGGCGTGACGGGCGATAAGCGACGATGCATCCATGAAAAGCCTCCTGGGTTGGTCCGGGCCTATCCGTTTCTCCCCCGCCACGCCCAACAGATAAAAATTGCAAAGGACCTGACCGCATGACGTTGCTCGCCGCCGCCCAGGCCGATTTCCCGCTCCACATGCCCGTGATCGTCGCGGGTGGTGGTGCTTGCGGGCTGGTCGCAGCCCTCGCCGCGCATGATGCGGGGGCCGAGGTGGTGGTGATCGAGCGTGACCCCGTCCCGCGCGGCAGCACCAGCATGTCGCTGGGCGCGGTCTGCGCAGCGGGCACCGCCGACCAGCGGCGGCTGGGGGTCGACGACGATGCCGAGCGTTTCGCCGCCGACGTGATGGAGAAAACGCGCGGCACCGCCGATCCTGCGCTCGCCCGCGCGGTCGGGCAGCTCTCAGGCGAGGCGATCGACTGGCTGCGCGAGGCGCATGGCGTCGAACTGTCGCTCGATCCCAACTGGCCCCCCGCCTTCGGGCACAGCCGGATGCGGATGCACGTCTCTCCGGGTCGCAGCGGCACCGACCTGATGGACCGGCTGCTCGCCGCCTGTGATCGCGCCGGCATCCCGATCGTCACGAGCGCGACGCTCGAATCGCTGTTCGTCGACGGCAAGCGCGTGACCGGCGTGCGCTATGCGCGGCCCGATGGCAGCCGCGAGGATATCGGCTGCGGGGCCCTGATCCTCGCCACCTGCGGTTTCGGCGGCAACCATGCGATGATCACAAAGCACATCCCGGCGATGCGCGAGGCGCGCTATTTCGGCTGGGAAGGCAATCAGGGCGACGGCATTCTGTTGGGCGAGGCGATGGGCGCGGCCCTCGCCGACATGGACGCCTATCAGGGGCTGGGCCTGCTCGCCGAACCCGCCGGGATCGACCTCAACCCGCGCTTCCTGATCGAGGGCGGGGTGCAGGTAAACCGGCTCGGCCAGCGCTTCTCTAACGAACTGGACGACGTGTCGGGTCAGGGGGCACGCGTCATCGCCCAGCCGGGTGGCACCGCCTGGGTGATCTATGACGAGCGCATTCACCGCTCCTGCTTCGACCTGCCCCAATATGTCGCGCTGCGCGAGGTGGGCGGGGTGCAGAGCGCCGACACGCTCGACGCGCTTGCCGCCCGCGCCGGCATCGACCCGGCCGGGCTGGCCGAGACGCTCGCTGCTATTCCGCTCGGCGGGGCCGATGCCTGGGGCCGCCGCTTCGACACGCCGCCGCTCGCCCCGCCCTTCCACGCGGTCCGCGTCTCGGGCGCGCTGTTCCACACCCAGGGCGGCCTCGCCATCGACACCGGCGGCCGGGTGCTGGACAAGGAAGGCAATCCCTTCCCCAACCTCCTCGCCGGCGGCGGCGCGGCGCGGGGCATCAGCGGCCGGGGCCCGTCGGGCTATCTGCCCGGCGCCGGCCTGAGCAGCGCGATCGCCCTCGGCCTCGCCTGCGGCCGTACCGCCGCGACGCTCGCCTGATCCGATCGCGGCTTGCGACCGGCGGGCCCAGCGACTAAGGCGGGGCCCGTCGGGGAGTAGCGCAGTCTGGTAGCGCATCTGCTTTGGGAGCAGAGGGTCGCAGGTTCGAATCCTGTCTCCCCGACCATCGTCAACGCGCGGCACGCCTCGCGGCTTGTTGGGCAGCAGCGGTTTGATCACACGCCAGTGGTCATATCGGCTCATCCAGTCCCTGAATCAGCTTTCGATCAACAGGGAAAGGCGTGTTAGGCCGTAGACTCATAAACGCGAAGCCACAGGCGCATTGAGGCGAGCTGGACCATGGCAAGGAAGTTGGCGGCTAGCTTGTCGTAGCGGGTGGCAACACGGCGGAAGTGCTTCAACTTGGAGAAGAAGCGCTCGATCAGATTGCGCTCGCGGTAAAGCCGCTTGCTGAAGCAGGGTTTCCACTTTCGATTGGATTTGGCTGGGATGTTGGGCGTGGCGCCCTGTTCCTCGATCAGCGTGCGGATGCGATCAGCATCGTAGGCCTTATCGGCGAGGACGATCATGTGCGGCCCAAGGTGGTTGAGCAAATCGTCCGCGACTTGGCCATCATGTGCCTGGCCAGCGGTCAGGCCTAACCGGATCGGGAGGCCTTGCGCATCGACGACCGCGTGGATTTTGGTCGTAAGCCCGCCTCGGGAGCGACCGAGACAATGATCTCGATCCCTCGATCTCGATCCCTCTTTTTGCCGTCGCAGCCTGCTGGTGCGCCCGGATGGAAGTGCTGTCGATCATCTGGATATCGCCATCTTGCGAAGCGGTGATGGCATCCATCATCCGATCCCAGACGCCTGCCTTCCGCCAACGCACGAAGCGGTTGTAGCAGGTTGTGCGGGGGCCATAGCGTTCGGGCAGGTCGCGCCATGGAGCGCCGGATCGTAGCACCCAGAAGATGCCGTTCACCACACGGCGGTCATCGACGCGCGGCACGCCTCGGGGCTTGTTGGGCAGCAGGGGCTCGATCACGCGCCATTCAAGTCTGTCAGATCATATCGGCTCATGTGGCGGGTGAATCAGATTCCGCCATCGAGTAAAAGCTTCTAAGTTCGAATTGCCTGCGGTGGGGAGGTGCGCATGACTGATTTTAAGGTGATTGACGTTCCGGGCATGCTGAGCGTTCCGGTGAGTTCTTGGGACGCGGACGGCAACCAGATTCCCGATGACGGCGAATGGCACCGTCATGTCTCCACAAGTCAGTATGTCTTCGCAGAACTGCTTGTGGCCAAGGGATTGGCACCCGGCCGGAGCGCTATAGCTCGCACACCCGATCTCGTGATCAAATGGTCTGAGCTGAACGATGTCGGCCAAGCCTTTGTCAAAGCGTCTTTCGACAAATGGCTCAAATCAATCGACGACACCCGGACGCCCGAAGCAACGATGGTCCAGAAGCTTGAGAAGCGCTGGCAAAAATTCGCTCAACAGCAACCCATGACCTAATCCGATTTTATGGGTTCACGACCTAGGAGCGGTCTGGTCCCATTCGCGCGGCGAAGCTCCATTCGCTCTTGTTTGGACGGAGGTTGCGCCATCCGCGTGGTATGCGATTACTCGCCAATATCCCGCAAGGGGTTCGATTGCAGAAATTCACTTCATCGTGGTCGGCTGGGGGTGTCCGATTTGGACATCGTCCCGTGCTGGCGTGATTCGCTTCATGTGCGCTATAAGCACATAGACACACAAACATTCGAATGCGTGGGTGGGATATGGGTGAACTTGCTCGCTGGAGCCTGAAAGTCTCGCGCGAGACCGATGTCGCGCTCAGGACATTGCTTGCCACACGGGGCGGCAAGAAGGGCGACCTGTCAAAATTCGTCGAGGAGGCGGTCAACAACGCTGTGCTGCGCGAGACTGTGCGCGACGTGCGCGCCCGAAATGCGGACTGCAGCATCGACGATATTGAGCGGCTGGTAGAGGCTGAACTCGCCGAGCTTGGTGACGCCTTCCGGATGGAGCATCGCCGCTAAGGATGCGGGTCGTTCTCGACACCAACATCTTGCTGAGCGGGTTGATATCTCCCGCCGGCCGCCCAGCGCTGATCATTGACGCCTGGCTGGAGCGACGCTTCACGCTGGTCAGCCATGAGGCTCAGCTTTCTGAATTGCGTGAGGTGAGCCGCCGGGAGAAGATCCGCGCGCTTGTGAAGCCGTCCGAAGTAGGCCGGATGATCAACCAGATCCGGTTGCTTGCCGAATTGCCCGAATCGCTGCCGCCCGTAGAGCGATCTCGCGATCCCAAGGACGATTTTTTGCTCGCATTGTGCGAGGCGGGAGCAGTCGACCTGCTGGTGACGGGTGACAAAAATGACCTGCTCGCGCTCCGATGCCACGGCAGCAGCCGTATCGTGACCGCCGCCGACGTTACTCAGGCGTTGGGGATTGGCGGATAGGCCGAAGCAACGGCGCCATGCTTCTCGTCGACGATCCGAGCCCCCTCACCCCCGCGCCACCTGCGCGAACAGGCGGTCGGCGTTGGTCCAGTCGGTCGCGGCCATGAAGGCGTCGACATAGGCGCCGGCCTTGGCGCCATAGTCGATCGCATAGGCATGTTCGTACATGTCGAGCGCCAGCAGCGGCGTGCCCCCCGCCAGCGTCATGCTGTGGTCGGCGGCCCATTGGTTGACGAGGCGTCCGTCGCGGCTGCTCCATGTCAGCAGCACCCAGCCCGATCCGCCACCCAGGGCCTTGCCCATGGCCGCGAACTCGGCCGACCAGCGCGCATAACTGCCGAAGTCGCGCTCGATCGCGGCGGACAGCGCGGCGCCGGGGCGGTTGCCCCGACCGAGCCCTGCGAAATAGAGTTCGTGGAGGATCATCGAGTTCCACGCGATCAGTTCCTCGCGCTTCAACCCGTTCAGCAGGAAGCCCGGCGCGGTCGCCATGTCGAGCGCGGCAAGATCCTGTCGGATCGCGCCGAGCCGCTTCACCGCGCCGACATAATTATTGTCGTGATGGCTGGTCAGCAGCTTGGCCGAGAGCCCGGCGATGGTGCCCGGATCGAAGGGTAAGGGGCGCGGGGCAAAGCCGGGAGCCGGGGCCTCGGCGGCCAGCGGCATCGTTGCAGCGGCACCGGCAACCAGACCGGCGGCCATCAGAGTCCTGCGATCGATCGACATGGCATGTCTCCTCCGGGGGGAACGGGCGGAGGATAGCGCGAAAGGCGGAGCGCGCCAGTGGCACGATCGGCCAGCGCAGGTGAAGACGCCGGACAGCTCGCCGCCGCCGGAGGGACATTCCGGCGGCGGTTCGGAGGGGCTGTGGCCTCAGTTGGTCAGCGCCGTCATCCGGTCGATTTCGGCCAGCAGGACCGGACGATCGGCCTCCATCGCAGCCGCAAGATGCTGCTCATGCCGCTCGGCCAGCGCCGCGACCTCGCTGGCGATGACGCGCTTGCCGGTCGGGCACGAGCCGGCACGGCTGCCCGAAGCGACCGGCTCGGTCGAGAAGCTGCGCGATGCCATCAGGCCGGAGCCGTGCTGGGCCTGCCGGTCGACCGACAGGCTGGCGGTCCAGGTGCAGCGCAGCGTCGAGGGGCGACCGCCCGGGCCGGCCATGCCGATCTCCTTGTGGCGAACCTGGATCTGCCCGCGATAGTCGGCGGTGACGGGACCGGCGGCATGGTCGACCGTCCGGGTCGCGCTATGGGCCGGGGTTGCGGTGGCGACGGCGAGCGATAGGGCGAAAAGGGAGAGCATGTTCCTGTTCCTCGATGTGTGTGAACGTCCGGTCCGGCGCCCGCATTCGTCTGCGTGGCCGGTATCGGCTGGGAAGTTAAGGGGTGTGGGAAGGAGTGGTCCGCCTCTAACGCGGCGACCCAAAATGGAGCCGATCCTTCACCCGCAACCGCGCGCGCTTGAGTCGCGCAATTCGGTCATCATCAGGGAAGCGTCGCTTCGTCTCGCGGCGGATATGCTCGTCCAGCAGCCGGTGGTGTTGCTGAAGACGGTCGGACATCGTCATTGCCTCTCTCCAATCGAAGATTGAAAGATCGGGCTGCAGCGACGGTAGGAGGTCGAAACCAGGCCTGCATCGAGACAACCCGATGCGGTCCGACATCACGCTTCCGAAGAAGCGCCAGAGGGGCCCGGCCCGCATGACCAACATAGGACGGGCTCGGGGAGCGTCAAGAGGAAGAGCGCCGACAAGGCATCTCCGCTCAGAACAAGGGCAATTGCTCGTCCTCATGCGTCAGCAAGCCGCGCACCTCAGCGCCGCCAGCGTCGTCCGGTGCGACCGTCGGCCGGCGCGCAGCACCTGCGGGGCGCCAGGCAGCTGATGAGGGGCCGGGGC